>JAYRKR010000102.1:0-11482 GCA_041905645.1 Luteimonas sp. | reverse complement strand
CTTCGAGGACGACGCCGAGAAGGACGCCTCGCGCGACGGCAGGCCGCGGTTGTTCACGCTGCGTGCGGGCGACGCGGGCGACGCGGGCGGCGCGCTGTCGGCCGGGCTCGCGACCGCGGCGCGGATCGTGCTGGACCAGCGCCGCGGCACGCTGGCCGCCCAGGTGGACGCGCTGCCGCCGCCGGCGCCGGCGCCTGCGTCCGCGCCCATGCCGGCCGCGGCGGCCCCTGCCGGGCCGGGTGCCGCCGGCGCCGGCGACGCCTTCGACACCGCCACGCTCGCGTTCTTCAACGGCCACGGCGGCTTCGCCGACGGCGGCCGCGAATACGTCACCGTCATCCGCGACGGCCGCCTGCCGCCGATGCCCTGGCTCAACGTCGTGGCCAACCCGGACTTCGGGTTCACCGCCACCGAGTCGGGCGGCGGCTATGCGTGGTCGACCAACAGCCAGCGCAATCCGCTGACGCCGTGGGCGAACGACCCGGTCGCCGATCCGCCGCAGGAAGTGCTGTACGTGCGCGACCTGGACGACGGCCATCTCTCCACCGCCACCGCGCTGCCGCGCTGCGGCGAGGCGGGGGGCGAATACGTCGTCCACCACGGCCAGGGTTACAGCCGCTTCCGCCGCGTCGAGCGCGGCATCGAGCTCGACCTGCTGCAGTACGTGCCGGTCGACGATGGCTTGAAGGTCGCGCGGCTGCGCCTGCGCAACCGCTCCGGCCGCGCGCGCCGGCTGTCGGTCACCGCCTTCGTGCGCTGGGCGCTGGATGCCAACGGCACCCGGCCGGCACCGTACGTCGCCACCCGCCGCGACGCCGACACCGGTGCGCTGTTCGCCGCCAACGCGTGGCGCGCGGAGTTCGGCGAGCGGGTGGCCTTCATGGACCTGCGCGGGCGGCAGGCCTCGCATACCGGCGACCGCCTGGAGTTCCTCGGCCGGCACGGCAGCCTCGGCGCTCCCGCCGCGCTGCGTTCCGGCGAACCGCTGTCCGGCCGCACCGGCGCGGGCCTGGATCCGTGCGGCGCGCTGCAGGCCACGCTCGAACTGCCCGCCGACGGCGAGGACGAGGTCGTGCTGCTGCTCGGCGACGCCGATGGCGAAGCGTCCGCGCGCGCGCTGGTCCGGCGCTATCGCGAGGCCGACCTCGACGCGGTGCTGGAGGCGGCGACGCGGCAATGGGACGACATCCTCGGCGCGGTGCAGGTGCGCACGCCCGACCAGGCGATGGACCTGATGCTCAATCGCTGGCTGCTGTACCAGGCGCTGTGCTGCCGGGTGTGGGCGCGCACGGCCTACTACCAGGCCAGCGGCGCGTACGGCTTCCGCGACCAGCTGCAGGACGTGATGGCGACCTGCATCGCGCGCCCCGGCGAAACCCGCGCGCAGCTGCTGCGCGCCGCCGGCCGCCAGTTCGAGGAAGGCGACGTGCAGCACTGGTGGCTGCCGCCGTCGGGCGAAGGCATCCGCACGCGCATGACCGACGACCGGCTGTGGCTGCCGTTCGTCGCCTGCCACTACATGGAGGCCACCGGCGACACCGCGCTGCTCGACGCCCGCCAGCCGTTCATCGAAGGCCCCGAGGTCGCGCCGGGCGCGCACGAGGCCTACTACCGGCCTACCGAGTCCGGCAAGGACGCGAGCCTGTACGAGCACTGCGCGCGCGCGATCGACGCCAGCCTTTCGCTCGGCGCGCACGACCTGCCGCTGTTCGGCACCGGCGACTGGAACGACGGCATGAACCGCGTCGGCGAAGCGGGCAGGGGCGAGAGCAGCTGGCTGGGCTGGTTCCTGTGCGCGACCATCGACGCCTTCGCCCCGCACGCGATGGCGCGCGGCGAGCACGACCGCGCGCTGCGCTGGCAGCAGGTCGCCATCACCGTGCGCAAGGGGCTGGACGCGGGCGGCTGGGACGGAAAATGGTACCGGCGCGGTTACTACGACGACGGCACGCCGCTGGGCTCGCACGAGAGCAGCGAATGCCGGATCGACGCCATCGCGCAGTCGTGGAGCGTGATCGCCGGCGGCGGCGACCCGGCGCACGCGGCCTCGGCGATGGCCGAGGTCGACCGCCGGCTGATCCTGCGCGACGAGAAGCTGGCGCTGCTGTTCACCCCGCCGATGCAGCACGTCGACGAGGACCCGGGCTACATCAAGGCCTATCCGCCGGGCATCCGCGAGAACGGCGGCCAGTACACCCACGGCGCGCAGTGGTCGATCTTCGCGTTCGCGAAGCTGGGCGACGGCGATCGCGCCGGCGGCCTGTTCGCACTGATCAACCCGGTGCACCACGCGGCGACGCCGGAGGGCGTCGAGCGCTACCAGGTCGAGCCCTACGTCGTCGCCGCCGACGTGTACTCGGTGGCGCCGCACGTCGGGCGCGGCGGCTGGACCTGGTACACGGGCTCGGGCGCCTGGCTGTATCGCGCGGGGCTCGAGGCGGTCCTCGGCTTCCACAAGCTCGGCGACCGGCTGCGCATCGATCCCTGCATCCCGCGCGACTGGCCCGGCTTCTCGATCGAGTACCGGCACGGCGGCAGCCGCTACCTGGTCGAGGTCGCCAACCCGCGCGGCGCGTGCCGCGGCATCGCCCGCTGCGAGCTCGACGGCGAAGCGCTCGGCACGGATCCGTGCCTGCTGCCCCTGATCGACGACGGGCGCTCGCACCGGGTCGTCATCGAGCTCGGCGGCTGAGGCCGCGGCCTGCGCACGATGTCGACTCCCGGTGCGCCAGGCAGGCAATCGACGCGATGGCGGAGGCGCCGCGCCGCCGCCGCCGCGCGCAGGGAAGGCGACGCGCCCGACGCGCACGAGCCGCCGCTGCGCGCGCAGCTGTTCAGCGCCGAGCAGATGGAACGGCACGGCCGGGCGCTCGCGCAGGCGCACCGGACCAGTCCGCGCCGCCACACCGACCTGCTGCTGGCGCGCCTGGACGCCAACGGAGCGCTCATCCGCCGCACCTGCGCGCTGCTGGGCATCGCCGCGCACGCCAACCGCCGCCTGACGCCGGCCGAGGACTGGCTGCTCGACAACCTCTACCTGGTCGAGGAACAGGTCCGGATCGCGCGCCGCCACCTGCCCAAGGGCTACAGCCGCGAGCTGCCGCGACTGGACGGCGGCCCCTCGGACGGGCTGCCGCGCGTGTACGACATCGCGCTCAACGCGATCTCGCACGGCGACGGCCGCGTCGACGTCGAAGGTCTCGGCCGGTTCATCGCCGCCTACCAGTCGGAGGCGGCGCTCACGCTGGGCGAGCTGTGGGCGATCCCGATCATGCTGCGGCTGGCGCTGATCGAGAACCTGCGCCGGGTCAGCGCGCAGGTCGCCGCGGGGCGCGTCGAGCGCGACCTCGCGGACGCCTGGGGCGATCGCTTCGCCGCGATGGCCGAATCCGACCCCAAGAGCGTGGTGCTGGTGGTCGCGGACATGGCGCGCTCGCAGCCGCCGCCGGGCAGCGCGTTCGTCGCCGAGCTGGTGCGCCGGCTGCAGGGCCAGGGCTCGGCGCTGAGCGCGCCGCTGACCTGGATCGAGCAGTGGCTGGCCGACCAGGACCACGGCATCGCCCAGCTGGTGCAGGCCGAGAACCGCCAGCAGGCCGCCGACCAGGTCTCGATCAGCAACAGCATCGGCAGCCTGCGCCTGCTGGCGATGACCGACTGGCGCGAGTTCGTCGAGGGCATGAGCGTGGTCGAGGCGACCCTGCGCGCGGATCCGGCCGGCGTCTACGGGCGGATGGACTTCGCCACCCGCGACCGCTACCGCCACGTGGTCGAACGGATCGCGCGGCGGGGCGGACTGGACGAGCAGGCCGTGGCCGCCGCCGCGCTGGAACTGGCGCGCGCGCACGCTGGCGAGGCCGGCGGCGACGCCATCGCCGCGCACGTCGGCTGGTACCTCGTCGATGCCGGGCGCGGCGCGCTCCGGCGCGCGCTGTCGCTGCGCGGCGGACTGTTCGCCGCGATGCGCGCCGGCGCGCGGCGCGTCCCGCTGCTGGCCTATGCCACGCCGATCGTCGCGGTCGTCGCGCTGTTCACCGCCGGCCTGCTCCGCGACGCGGCCGGCGTGCTCGCCGACCGCGGCCTGCTGTGGGGGGTGGGCGCGCTGTGCGCGCTCGCCTTCAGCGAGCTCGGGGTGGTGCTGGTCAACTGGCTCGCCACCCTGCTGGTGCGGCCGCGGGCGCTGCCGCGGCTGGACTACTCGGCCGGGATCCCGCCCGAGGCGCGCACCCTGGTGGCGGTGCCGACGATGGCGGGCGACGCGGCCACGGTGCGCGCGCTGGCCGATGCATTGGAGATCCGCTTCCTCGCCAACCGCGACCGCAACCTGCGCTTCGCGCTGCTGTGCGACTTCCCCGACGCCGACCGCGAAACCCTGCCGCAGGACGCCGCGGTGCTGGCCGCCGCGCGGGAGGAAATCGAAGCGCTGAACCGGCGCCACGCCGGCGACGGCGACGACGTGTTCTTCCTCCTGCAGCGGCCGCGCGCCTGGAACCCGCGCGAACGGCGCTGGATGGGCCACGAACGCAAGCGCGGCAAGCTCGCCGCCCTCAACGCCTTCCTGCGCGACGGGGACGCGGGCGCGTTCTCGCTGGTCGTGGGCGACGCCGCGGCGCTGCGCGGCGTGCGCTACGTGATCACCCTCGACACCGACACCCGGCTGCCGCGCGACGCCGCGCGCGAACTCGCCGGGACCCTGGCGCACCCGCTCAACCGCGCGCGGCTGGATCCGGCGCGCCGGGTGGTGACCGGCGGCTACGGCATCCTGCAGCCGCGCGTGGGCACCAGCATGGGCGGCGAGCGCCGTTCCTGGTACGCACGCCTGTACGGCAGCGAGCCGGGCATCGATCCATACACGCGCACGGTCTCCGACGTCTACCAGGACCTGTTCGGCGAGGGCTCGTTCATCGGCAAGGGCATCTACGACGTCGCCGCGTTCGAGCAGGCGCTGGCCGGCCGCTTCCCCGACGACCGCATCCTCAGCCACGACCTGCTGGAGGGCTGCCACGCGCGCGCCGGCGTGGTCAGCGACGTGCAGCTCTACGAGGACTACCCGCCGCGCTATGCGCTGGACGTCAAGCGGCGCCACCGCTGGATCCGCGGCGACTGGCAGCTGCTGCCGTGGCTGCTGCCGTGGGTGCCGCGCGCCGACGGCGGCTTCGAGCGCAACCCGCTCTCGGCGCTCTCGCGCGGCAAGCTCGCCGACAACCTGCGCCGCAGCCTGGTGCCGGCGGCGACGACCGCGCTGTTCGTGCTCGGCTGGCTGCTGGCGCCGCATCCGCTGGGGTGGACGCTGTGGGTGCTGTCGACGCTGCTGGTCGCGCCGCTGGTGGCGGCGCTGACCGCACTGGCCGACAAGCCGCGGGAGCTGCCGCTGCGCGCCCACCTGCGGCACCGGCTCGGGGCCGCCGGCCGCGACCTGGCGCGGGTGGCGCTCGCCGCGGCGTTCCTCCCGCACGAGGCGTTCTACAGCCTGGACGCGATCGCACGCACGCTGTGGCGGATGCTGGCGACGCGGCGGCACATGCTGCAGTGGAATCCGTCCAGCGAGGTCGAGCGCACGCTCGGCAGCGGGCCCGGCACGGCGCTGCTGATGATGTGGCCCGCGCCGGCGTTCGCGCTCGCGGTGGCGGCCGCGCTGGCGCGACTGCAGCCCGCCGCGCTGGCGGTCGCCGCGCCGCTGCTGGCGCTGTGGCTGCTCTCGCCGTGGCTGGCGTGGTGGACCGGCCGGCAGCGCCTGCGCAGGACCGCGCGCCTGACCGCGGCGCAGCGCCGGTTCCTGGGGCGGTTGTCGCGGCGGACCTGGGCGTTCTTCGAGGACTTCGTCACCGCCGCGGACCATTGGCTGCCGCCCGACAACGTCCAGGAACACCCGTCGCTGGTCGTGGCCCGGCGCACCTCGCCCACCAACATCGGCCTGGCCCTGCTGGCCAACCTGTCGGCCCAGGACGCCGGCTACCTGCAGCCCGACGCGATGGCGGCGCGCGTCGCGCATACCCTGGACACGCTCGAATCGCTGCCGCGCCATCGCGGCCACTTCTACAACTGGTACGACACCGAGACCCTGAGGCCGCTGCCGCCGCTGTACGTGTCCACGGTCGACAGCGGCAACCTGGCCGGGCACCTGCTGACGCTGCGGCAGGGCCTGCTGGCGCAGGCCGGCGCCCCGGTGCTGGCGCCGGCGACCTGGCAGGGGCTGCGCGACGCCGCGGACGTGCTGCGCGAACAGGCGGCCGGCGAGACGGGGGAGGGCATCGTCGCCGCGCTCGAGGCGCTGTGCGCCGCGCCGCCGCGCACCTGCCGCGAAGCCCGGCGCGCGCTGGACGCGGTCGCGGCCATGGCCGTCGATGCGGACGATGGCGTCGATGCGGCGGGGGAAACGGCGTACTGGGCGCGCAGGCTGCTCGACCAGTGCCGTGCGGCGCAGGCGGCGCTGGCGTGGCTGCCGGCGAGCCTGGACGATGGCGCGATCCCCACGCTGCTGCAGCTTGCGCGCACGGACGACGAGCCGGCGATGGCGGACGTCGCCGGGCCGGCGCGCGAGCGCCTGCTTGGGCTCGAGCGCCTCGCCGCCGCCGCCGAGCGCTGCGCGCGCCTGGAGCTGGGCTTCCTCTACGACCGCGGCCGCCACCTGCTGGCGATCGGCTACAACGTCGAGGAGCACCGCACCGATCCGGGCTACTACGACCTGCTGGCGTCCGAGGCCCGCCTGTGCAGCTTCATCGGCGTGGCCTGGGGACAGCTGCCGCAGGACGCGTGGTTCTCGCTGGGCCGGTTGCTGACCGACGTCGACGGCGACCCCGCGCTGCTGTCGTGGAGCGGCTCGATGTTCGAGTACCTGATGCCGCAGCTGGTGATGCCCAGCTACGAAGGCTCGCTGCTCGATCAGACCGCGCGCGCCAGCGTCGCGCGGCAGGTCGAGTACGGGCGCCAGCGCGGCGTGCCGTGGGGCATCTCCGAGTCCGGTTACAACACGGTCGACGCGCGCATGAACTACCAGTACCGCGCATTCGGGGTGCCCGGGCTCGGGCTCAAGCGCGGCCTCGCGCAGGACCTGGTGGTCGCGCCCTACGCGAGCATGATGGCGCTGATGGTGGCACCGTCCGAGGCCTGCCGGAACCTCGAGCGGATGGCGGCCGAGGGCTTCTCCGGCCGCTACGGGATGTACGAGGCGATCGACTACACCCCGTCGCGCCTGCCGCGCGGCCAGGCGCGCGCGCTGGTGCGCTCGTTCATGGTCCACCACCAGGGCATGGGCCTGCTCGCGCTCGACCACCTGCTGCACGAGGAGCCGATGCAGCGCCGCTTCACGGCCGACCCCGAGTTCCAGGCCACGCTGCTGCTGCTCCAGGAGCGCATCCCGCGCACCGGCGCGTTCCATCCCGACGACGGCGAGGCCGCGGGCGCGTCGGCGGCCGCCGACGTGCCGGAGACCCGCCTGCGCATCTTCCGCAACGCGTCCTCGCCGCGCCCGGCGGTGCAGATGCTGTCCAACGGCCGCTACCACGCGATGCTGACCAGCGCCGGCGGCGGCTACAGCCGCCTGCACGCGATGGCGGTCACGCGCTGGCGGGAGGACGGCACCCGCGACCACTGGGGCAGCTGGTGCTACCTGCGCGACGTGGAGAGCGGCGGGTTCTGGTCGGCCTCGCACCAGCCCACGGGCGTCGAGGTGTCCGGCTACGAGGCGATCTTCTCCGACGCCAAGGCCGAGTTCCGCGGCCGGCACCGCGACTTCGAGACCCACCTGGAGATCGCGGTCTCGCCGGAGGACGACATCGAGCTGCGGCGCCTGCACGTGGTCAACCACGCGCGCACCGCGCGCGCCATCGAGATCACCACCTATGCCGAGGTGGTGCTCGCGCCGGCCATCTCCGACGAGCTGCACCCTGCGTTCAGCAACCTGTTCGTGCAGACCGAACTGGTGCCGGACCGGCAGGCGATCCTGTGCACGCGCCGCGCCCGCGCGCACGACGAGACGCCGCCCTGGCTGTTCCACCTGGCGGCCGTGCACGACGCCGACGTCGACGCGATCTCCTACGAGACCGATCGCGCGCGCTTCATCGGCCGCTGCCGCGACGCGCGCGCGCCGCAGGCGCTGCTCGAGCCGGGGCCGCTCTCCGGGAGCCAGGGCTCGGTGCTCGACCCGATCGTCGCGATCCGCTGCCGCATCACCCTGGCGCCCGGGCAGGCCGCCACCGTCGACATGGTCACCGGCATCGGCGGCGCGCGCGGGGAGTGCGCGGCGCTGGTCGACAAGTACCGCGACCGCCGCCTGGCCGACCGCGTGTTCGACCTCGCGTGGACCCACAGCCAGGTGGTGCGACGCCAGATCAACGCCTCCCAGCCGGACGCGCAGCTCTACGAGCGGCTGGCGGGACTGATCCTGCACGCGCATCCGGCGCTGCGCGCCGAACAGGCGCTGCTGCTGCAGAACCGCCGCGGCCAGTCCGGGCTGTGGGGGCAGGCGATCTCCGGCGACCACCCGATCGTGCTGGTGCAGATCGCCGACGCGCGCCACATCGAGCTGGTCCGGCAGATGGTGCAGGCCTACGCCTACTGGCGGCTCAAGGGGCTGACCACCGACCTGGTGATCTGGAACGACGAGCAGGGCGGCTACCGCCAGCAGCTGCAGGACCAGATCATGGGCCTGATCACCGCCGGCGTGGAGGCCAACGTCATCGACAAGCCCGGCGGCATCTTCGTGCGGCCGGCGCAGCAGCTGCCGCAGGAGGACAGGATCCTGCTGCAGTCGGTGGCGCGCGTGATCGTCGGCGACGCGCACGGCACGCTCGCCGAGCAGGTCGGACGGCGGCCGCCGCCGGAAGCGCCGGTGCCGCCCCTGCAGCCGCAGCCGACGCAGTACGAGCTCGTCCCCCTGGCCGCGGAAACCGATGTCGCGGCGCACGAGCGCGACGCGGCGCCAGATCCCTGGCCGTTCGACCCGGTGGCGCTGCCGCTGCGCGAAGGCAACGGCATCGGGGCGTTCTCCGCCGACGGCCGCGAATACGTCATCGACCTGCGCCCGGGCGAGGCGACGCCGGCGCCGTGGTGCAACGTGCTCGCCAACCCGCAGTTCGGCTGCGTCGCGAGCGAGTCCAACACCGGCTACACCTGGTCGGAGAACGCGCACGAGTTCCGCCTCACGCCCTGGCACGACGACCCGGTCACCGACGCCTGCGGCGAGGCCTTCTACCTGCGCGACGAGCAGACCGGCCGTTACTGGTCGCCGACGCCGCTGCCGTGCCGCGGCGAGGGCGCCTACCGCGTGCGCCACGGCTTCGGCTACAGCGTCCACGAGCACGCCGAGGACGGCATCGCCAGCGAGCTGTGGACCTACGTCGCGCGCGAGGCGCCGGTGAAGTTCTGCGTGCTGCGGGTGCGCAACGACAGCGGGCGCACGCGACGGCTCAGCGCGACCGGCTACGTCGAATGGATCCTCGGCGACCTGCACGCGCGCACGCAGATGCACGTGGTGACCGAACCGGAGCCGGACAACGAGGGCGGCGCGGTGTTCGCGCGCAACGCCTACAACACCGAGTTCGGCGGCCGGGTCGCGTTCTTCGACGCCGACGTCGAGGCCGCGGGCTGGCACGACGAGGCCGCGCGCCGCAGCATGAGCGGCGACCGCGCCGGCTTCGTCGGCCGCAACGGCAGCCTGCGCGAGCCCGCGGCGATGTCGCGCGAGCGCCTGTCCGACCGCCTCGGCGCGGGCCTGGACCCCTGCGCCGCGATCCAGGTGGCGGTCGACCTCGCGCCGGGCCAGACCCGCGACGTGGTGTTCCGCCTGGGCGCCGGCCGCACCCGCGCCGACGCGCTGGAGGTCGCCCGCCGCGCGCGCGGGCGCGACGCCGCCTGGGACGCGCTCGACGAGGTCCGCGTCGGCTGGCTGCGCACGCTCGGCGCGGTGCAGGTGGAGACGCCGGAGCCCGCCGTCGACCTGCTCGCCAACGGCTGGCTGCTGTACCAGACCATCGGCTGCCGCTACCTGGCGCGCAGCGGCTACTACCAGTCCGGCGGCGCATTCGGGTTCCGCGACCAGCTGCAGGACACCATGGCGATGCTGCACGCCGAGCCGAAGCTCGCGCGCGGCCACCTGCTGCTGTGCGCCGAGCACCAGTTCACCGACGGCGACGTGCAGCACTGGTGGCACCCGCCGCTCGACCGCGGCGTGCGCACGCGCTGCTCCGACGACTACCTGTGGCTGCCGCTCGCGGCCTGCCGCTACGTCGAGGCCACCGGCGACCGCGGCGTGCTCAACGAGCGCGTGCCGTACATCGAGGGGCGGCGGGTGAACCCGGACGAGGAGTCGTACTACGACCTGCCGTCACGCTCGGGCCTGCGCGAGACGCTGTACCAGCACTGTGCGCGCGCCCTGCAGCACGCGCTGGACCGCTTCGGCGAGCGCGGCCTGCCGCTGATCGGCACCGGCGACTGGAACGACGGCATGAACCGGGTGGGGGAGGGCGGCCGGGGCGAGAGCGTGTGGCTCGGCTTCTTCCTGCACGACGTGCTGGTGCGCTTCCACGCGCTGGCGCGCGACCGCGGCGACCTGCTGTTCGCCGAACGCTGCCAGGAACGCGCGGCGCAGCTGCGCCGGAGCCTGGAGGAGCACGCCTGGGACGGCGCCTGGTACCGGCGCGCGTGGTTCGACAACGGCGCGCCGCTGGGCTCGACCGAAAGCGACGAATGCAACATCGACTCGATCTCGCAGAGCTGGTCGGTGCTCTCCGGCGCCGCCGACCCGGCGCGGGCACGGCAGGCGATGGACTCGCTGGACCGCCGCCTGGTGCGCCGCGACGCCGGCCTGGTGCAGCTGCTCGATCCGCCGTTCGACCGCACCGCGCAGGATCCCGGCTACATCCGCGGCTACGTGCCCGGCGTGCGCGAGAACGGCGGCCAGTACACCCACGCCGCGGTGTGGGCCACGATGGCCTTCGCCGAACTGGGCGACCACGCGCGCGCGTGGGAGCTGTTCCGCATGATCAACCCGATCCACCACGGCGACAGTCCCGGGCGCATCGCCACCTACAAGGTCGAGCCCTACGTGGTCGCCGCCGACGTCTACGCGGTCGAGCCCCACGTCGGCCGCGGCGGCTGGACCTGGTATACCGGCTCGGCCGGCTGGATGTACCGGCTGCTGGTCGAATCGCTGCTGGGCCTGCGCCTGGAGGGCGGCATGCTGCGGCTCGCGCCCTGCATCCCGCCGGAATGGCCCGGCTATGCGATCCGCTATCGCTACCGCGACACCGTCTACCGCATCCAGGTGCATCGCGGCGGCGATCCGGACGCGCCGGCGCGGCTGCTGGTCGACGGCGTCGAGCAGCCGGGCCTGTCGATCCCGCTGCGCGACGACTACGTGCAGCATGCGGTCGAGCTGTGGCTGCCTCCGTAGGAACAGCGTGGCGCGGGAACTGCCTCGACGCGAGCCCCGGCTCGCGAGCGCCGTCTCACTTGTAGGAGCGACGGAGGGGGGGAGCGAGTGCCG
>JAYRKR010000101.1:0-11579 GCA_041905645.1 Luteimonas sp. | reverse complement strand
CCGCGCGGCATCTGCGCGCGGCACAGCGCCAGCGCCTGCTGCGCGCTGACCGGGTTCCAGGCCGGCAGCCGCCGCGACAGCCACGCGGCGTCGACCAGCTCGCGGTTGCGCGGCATGCCGAAGCGCACCTCGCATTCGAACAGCGCCTCGTATTCGCGCGCGTACGCGGGCGCCGGGTAGGCCAGCTCCAGCCGCAGCGGCCGGAACGCCGGGCCGACCAGGCCGCGGCACAGCATCAGCGTGCTGGCGAACAGCTCCTCGCACAGGAACGGCAGGATCGCCTCGTCCGGCGCGCGCTCGCTGGCCACCAGCGCCAGCGTGCCCGGCTCGCCGGGCTCGAGCTCGAGGTCCATCAGGCTGCCGGACACCGGCGAGTACTCCAGCCCGATCGCCACCGCGTCGCCGAAGCTGCGCGCGGTCATCATCGCCAGCCCGAGCAGGCCGAAGTTGCCGATCGTCTGCTGCCGGCCCAGGCGCAGGCCGACGCCGGGGCCGGGCAGGTCGCGCAGCGCGCGCTGCACGATCCGGCTGGCCTGGCGGTAGGACACCCGCACCGAGGCGTCGTCCACCTGCGCCCGCCCCAGCCGCAGGCCGGCGAACCAGGGCTCGCAGGCGATGCCCTGCTCCTCGGCCATCAGGCACAGCCCGGCGAGGATGTTGGTGGCGATGTTGGCGGTGGTCAGCCGCAGGTCGACGGCGTCGCGGTTCATGCGCATCCGGCCAGTTCGTCCGTTTTTCCCCCCTCGAGTATGCCGCGAATGCCCTCCACCGGCGCGGCCGCGAGCGTCGAGACTGTGGGCGGGAGGGCCGTCGCCATCGCCGCGGCCGAGGAGGAGACGAGATGAACGGGAAGGTCCCCGCACTGGCCGCCTTTGCCCTGCTGGCCGCCTGCGGCCGCGGTGGCGACCAGGCCGCCGCGCCGGCCGCCGACGCCGGCTACCAGAAGGTGCTCCAGCAGCAGCTGCTCGACGCCAGGCCGGGCGACGTGATCGAGATCCCGGCCGGCCGCCACGCCTTCGACCGCAGCCTCAGCCTGCGCGTGGACGGGGTGACGATCCGCGGGGCCGGCATGGACAAGACCGTGCTCAGCTTCAAGGGCCAGAAGACCGGCGCGGAAGGACTGATCGTCAACGCCGACCGCTTCACCCTGGAGAACCTCGCGATCGAGGACACCCGCGGCGACGGCCTCAAGGTCAACGAGGGCGAGGACATCACCATCCGCGGCGTGCGGGTGGAGTGGACCAACGGCCCGGACACTGCCAACGGCGCCTACGGCCTCTACCCGGTGCAGACCAGGAACGTGCTGATCGAGGACTCGGTGGTGATCGGCGCGTCGGACGCCGGCATCTACGTCGGCCAGTCGCGCGACGTGGTGGTGCGGCGCAACCGCGCCGAGCGCAACGTGGCGGGGATCGAGATCGAGAACTGCATCGGCGCCGACGTCCACGACAACCTCGCGACGAATAACACCGGCGGCATCCTGGTGTTCAACATGCCCGACCTGCCGCAGCCCGGGCACACCACGCGCGTGTTCGACAACCGCATCCTGGCCAACAACACCGGCAACTTCGGCCGCAAGGGCTCGGCGGTGTCGGCGGTGCCGGCCGGCTCGGGGGTGGTGATCATGTCCAACGACGAGGTCGAGGTGTTCGGCAACGAGATCGCCGACAACAAGACCGCCAACGTGCTGATCGCCAGCCACTACTCGGCCGGCTACGACAGCAAGTACAAGCCGTCGGCGGCGTTCGATCCCTACCCGGAGAAGATCTACGTGCACGACAACCGCTTCTCCGGCGGCGGCGACTCGCCGGACGGGCTGGACCTGAAGGCGCTGAAGGTGGCGATGTTCGGCCTCGGCGGGCATTTCCCCGACGTGCTGTGGGACGGCTACGCCAACGCCAAGCGCCCCGAAGGCCCGCAGATCTGCATCCAGGGCGCCTCGGGCGTGCTCGACGCCGACGGGCCGAACAAGAACAAGAGCCCGAAGTCGGATGCGAAGCCGTTCGATTGCCGCCTCGATCCGCTGCCGGCGGTGGAGCTGAAGCGGGCTTGAGCGACGTGATGCCCAGGTTCCTCGGATCCCATCGTTCCCGTCATCCCCGCGAAAGCGGGGCCCCAGCGACTTTGCTTTCTCTCTTGCAGCCGTTCGTCCGCGGGACGAGGCAAGAACAAAGTCGCTGGGTCCCCGCTTTCGCGGGGATGACGGCATGGAGCGCGGCGGCGTTCGTGTTCGTGCTCGCGCTACTGGCCGCATGCGCCCGCACGCCGCCGCCGGTCGCCTTCCACGCCGAAGGCTATCCGCCCAGGCTCGACGACTGGCACGTCGTCGACAGCGATGGCAGGACCCTCTCGCTCAACGACGGCGTCGTGCCGTTCGACCTCAACACCCCGCTGTTCAGCGACTACGCGCACAAGCTGCGCACGGTATGGATGCCCGAGGGTACGGCTGCGCGCTACGAGCCGCGCGAGGCCTTCGACTTCCCGGTCGGCACCATCCTCAGCAAGACCTTCTTCTACCCGAAGGCCGGCGCGAAGGACGCCGTCAGGCGCACCGACGACACTTCGCGCGACCGCGCCGGCGAGGGCCTGGACCTGCGCAACGTGCGCATGGTCGAGACCCGCCTGCTGGTGCGCCGCGCGCAGGGCTGGGTCGCGCTGGCCTACGTCTGGAACGACGCCCAGACCGAGGCCACGCTCGAGCGCACCGGCGCCAGCGTGCCGCTGCAGCTGGTGGCCGACGACGGCAGCCGCGAGGACTTCACCTACCAGGTGCCCGACCAGAACCAGTGCGCCGGCTGCCACGCGAGCAACAACACCACCCGCAGGATCCTGCCGCTCGGCCCCAAGGCGCGCCACCTCAACCGCGACTACGCCTATGCCGGCGGCAGCGAGAACCAGCTCGCGCACCTCTCGCGGGTCGGCTACCTGCGCGGCGTGCCGGCGAGCGGCGTGCCGCGCAACGCCGACTGGCACGACGCTGCCCACGCCGGCCTCGAAGGCCGCGCGCGCGCCTACCTCGACATCAACTGCGGCCACTGCCACAACCCGCGCGGGCCGGCCGACACCTCGGGCCTGTGGCTGGATGCGTTCGACCAGGATCCGCGCCACCTCGGCCTGTGCAAGCCGCCGGTCGCCGCGGGGCAGGGGACCGGCGGGCACCGGTTCGGTATCGTGCCGGGCAAGCCCGACGAATCGATCCTCGCCTACCGCATCGACAGCGACGATCCCGGGGTGATGATGCCCGAGCTCGGGCGCGACGTGGTCCACCGCGAGGGCGTGGAGCTGATCCGCGCGTGGATCGCCGGGATGGAAGGGGATTGCAAGCAGGCTTGAACTGGGCGGCGCGCCGCGCCCACCGAAGCACGACAACAACCGGAAGACGGGGAAGGGGAGAACGCGATGTCGCCGAAGCAACGGATCCTGTGTACCTGCCTGCGCCGCGCCCTGCTGGGCGCCTGCGCCGCACCGCTGGTGGCCTGGGCGCAGCAGTCGCCGCCCGAACCCGCCGAACCGCCCGCCGCCGCCGGGTCGCCGGCGGCGGGCGCCGCGCCGCGCGACGACGCGCTCACCCTCGACCGCATCGTCGTCACCGCGCAGAGCCGCGAGCAGGAACTGCAGGACGTGCCGATCGCGCTGCAGGTGGTCGACAGCCAGCTGATCGACGACGTCGCCGCGGAGGACCTGGGCGACCTCGACAGCTTCGTCCCCGGCCTGGTGGTCGACAGCCAGCAGCCCACGCAGCCGAGCTTCCAGCTGCGCGGCATCAGCACCGACGACTTCGGCATCGGCACCGACCCGGCGGTCGGCGTCTACGTCGACGGCGTCTACGCCGGCCGCGGCGGCGGCGTGCTGCTGCCGTTCACCGACGTGGAGCGGATCGAGGTCCTCAAGGGCCCGCAGGGCACCCTGTTCGGCCGCAACACCGCCGCCGGCGCGATCTCGATCATCACCCGCAAGCCGGGCAACGAGCAGGAGGCGCGCGCGAAGCTGCGCCTGGGCAACTACGGCAAGCAATACTTCGAGGCGATGGTGAACCAGCCGGTCGGCGACGACTCGGCGTTCCGCATCAACGGCCTGTTCAACCACAGCGACGGCTGGATCGACGACGCCGTCACCGGCGAGCACCTCAATCCGGAGAACAACTGGGCGACGCGCGCCGCGTTCCGCACTCGCTTCGGCGACAACACCAGCGCGACGATCAGCTGGGACCACGAAAGCCTCGACCAGCGCGCGCAGGCCACCACCGGCATCGTCGCGCTGCCGCCGGCGCCGGGCATCCCGCCGCTGCCGGTGGACGAGTCGGCCTACCTCGACCCGCGCGAGATCCCGACCGTC
This sequence comes from Luteimonas sp., assembly GCA_041905645.1. Classification (GTDB taxonomy): domain Bacteria; phylum Pseudomonadota; class Gammaproteobacteria; order Xanthomonadales; family Xanthomonadaceae; genus Luteimonas. Next base: position 7,244 of record JAYRKR010000101.1, on the reverse strand, counting down.
ACCGACGCCGACGACAGCAGCGAGACGCGCCGCTTCGACGGCGTCACCCTGATCGTCGACCACGCCTTCGACTGGGCCAGCCTCACCTCGACCACGTCCTGGCGCGACTACGACTCGGCCAATGCCGGCGTCGACGAGGACGGCACCAACCGCCGCGACCTGTACATCGACTCCACCAACACCGAGAGCAACACCAGCTTCTACCAGGAGTTCAGGTTCAACGGCGGCGGCGAGCGGCTGGACTGGGTGGCCGGCGCCAGCTACTTCCAGGAGAGCGCCGACCAGACCAGCGAGGTCAACACCTACACGGACACGGTCGACACCATCGTCCGCAACCTGGGCATGGGGCTTCCGCCGCGGGTCGACCCGCAGGGCCGGCTGTTCGGCTTCGTCGACGACCTGGCGGCGGCGAACGGGATCCCCCTGAGTCTGATGGGGCATCGCTGGAACGAGAAATTCGTCAACAGCCTCGACACCAGGGCCTACGCGCTGTTCGGCGACGTGATCTGGCACGCCACCGACCGTCTCAACCTGACCATGGGCCTGCGCTACACCCGCGACGAGAAGGATTTCACCTGGTTCAACGACCATCGCTCCGCGCCGACCCTGGATGCCACGCTGGCCCAGCTCGACGCGCTCGGCTTCTTCGCCGCGCTCAACGCGATGGGGCTGCCGCTGACGCCGGAGAGCTTCATGTTCGACGTCGCCTTCATCGATCCGCCGGCGATGCTCAACAAGGGCGTGAAGAACAAGGCCTCGAAGTCGTGGACCGACCTGTCGCCGCGCTTCGTGGTCGACTACCACTTCAACGACGACACCATGGGCTATGCCTCGCTGGCCAAGGGCTACAAGGCCGGCGGCTTCAACGCGCTGCAGATCGGCAGCGAGTTCGACAACGAGGACGTGTGGAACTTCGAGACCGGCATCAAGCAGGCCTTCCCCGAAGCCCGCCTGGCCTACAACGCCTCGGCCTACTACTACGTCTACGACAACCGCCAGGCGGTGCGGCTGGACATGACCACCGCCATCCCGCGCTTCGTCGTCGACACCTCGGACCTCGAGGCCTGGGGCGTGGACTTCGACGCGCGCTGGCAGGCCACCGACGGGCTGGCGCTGGACTTCAACGCCGGCTACATCGACTCGACCTACAAGGACTACGTCACCCCGGAGGGCATCGACGTCAGCGGCCAGCCCACCGGCATCCCGAAGTGGTCGGCGGCGATCGGCCTCGACTACCTGTGGCGGATGAACGACGCCGGCGACCTGCGCTTCACCCTGCGCCACGCCTACCGCGGGCCGACCCGCTGCAGCGACGAGTCGCAGTCGCAGGGCACCTGCGGCATCAGCGCCGCGCTCGACCTGGGCGAGTCGCAGCAGCTCACCGACGCGCGGATCGCCTGGACCTCGGCGCAGGGCCACTGGACCTGGGCGCTGTACGGCCGCAACCTGTTCGACCACCAGTACATCAACTCGCTGGGCACCTACGGCAAGACCGTGCTCGGCACCGTGGGCGCGCGCGTCACCGAGCCGCGCACCTACGGCATGGAAGTCGGCGTGAAGTTCTGACCCGCCCGTCGGCGGTGTCCCGACCCGGCGCGGCGCGGCGCCGGGGTTTTGGTTTGCGCGCGATCCCGGCATCCTTGTGCGATGTCCGCTCCTTCCGCGCCCGCGGCCGTCGATCCCGCGCACCAGCCGCTCGCAGGCCTGCCCGGCGTCGGCCCGCGCGTCGCCGAGAAGCTTGCGAGCCGCGGCCTGCTGACGCTGCAGGACCTGTGGCTGCTGCTGCCGCGCCAGTACGAGGACCGCACCCGGATCGCGCCGATCCGCGGCCTGCAGGCGGGCGTGCCGGCGCAGGTCGAGGGCGTGGTCGAAGCGGTCGAGCGCGGCTTCCGCTACCGGCCGATGCTGCGGGTGGCGATCGGCGACGACTCGAACGCGACCCTGGTGCTGCGCTTCTTCCATTTCCGCGCCGCGCAGGTGGCGCAGTTCGCGCCCGGTGCGCGGGTGCGCTGCTACGGCACGCCGCGGCTCGGCCAGCACGGGCTGGAAATCGTGCATCCGAGCTACCGCGTGCTCGGCGAGGGCGAAAGCGACGGGCTCGGCGACAGCCTCGATCCGGTCTATCCCGCGATCGAGGGCCTGGGCCCGGCCACGCTGCGCAAGCTGATCCGGCAGGCGCTCGAGCGCCTGCCAGGCGACGACGCGCTCGAGCTGCTGCCGCGCGACTGGCTGCAGCGGCGCGACCTGCCCGCGCTGCGCGACGCGCTGCTGACGATGCACCGGCCGCCGCAGGGCGCCGACGTCGCCGCGCTGGTCGCCGGCACGCACCCCGCGCAGCGGCGGCTGGCGCTGGAGGAACTGCTGGCCCACCACCTGAGCCTGCGCCGCCAGCGCATCGCGCTGCAGGCGCAGGCGGCGCCCGTGCTGCGCGACGATGCGCTGGCCGCGCGCCGGCGCGCGTCGCTGCCGTTCGCCCTGACCGGCGCGCAGGCGCGGGTGTTCGCGCAGGTGCGCGAGGATCTCGCCAAGCCGGTGCCGATGCTGCGGCTGGTGCAGGGCGACGTCGGCAGCGGCAAGACCGTGGTGGCGGCGCTGGCGGCGATGCTGGCGGTCGCCGAGGGCCGGCAGGCCGCGCTGATGGCGCCGACCGAGCTGCTCGCCGAGCAGCACCTGGCCAACCTGCGCGCGTGGCTGGAGCCGCTGGGCGTGCGCATCGCCTGGCTGGCCGGCAAGGTCACCGGCCGCGCGCGCACCGCGGCCCTGGCGCAGGTCGCCGGCGGCGAGGCGCAGGTGGTGGTCGGCACCCATGCGCTGATGCAGGAAGGCGTCGCCTTCCACGACCTCGCGCTGGCGATCGTCGACGAGCAGCACCGCTTCGGCGTGCACCAGCGCCTGGCGCTGCGCGACAAGGGCGGCGAGGGCGGGCGGGTGCCGCACCAGCTGGTGATGACCGCGACCCCCATTCCGCGCACGCTGGCGATGGCCGCCTACGCCGACCTCGACGTCTCGGCGATCGACGAGCTCCCGCCCGGGCGCACCCCGGTGCAGACGGTGGTGCTCGGCGCCGCGCGGCGCCCGGAGCTGGTGGAGCGCATCCGCGCCGCCTGCGCCGAGGGACGCCAGGCGTACTGGGTGTGCACGCTGATCGACGACTCCGACGAAGTGGTCGCGCAGGCCGCCCAGGGCACCTTCGAGGCGCTGTCGGCGGCGCTGCCGGCGCTGCGCATCGGCCTGGTCCACGGGCGCATGAAGGCCGCGCAGAAGCAGGCGGCGATGCGCGCGTTCAAGGCCGGCGAGCTCGACCTGCTGGTCGCGACCACGGTGATCGAGGTCGGCGTCGACGTGCCCAACGCCTCGCTGATGATCGTCGAGAACGCCGAGCGCCTGGGCCTGGCGCAGTTGCACCAGCTGCGCGGGCGCGTGGGCCGCGGCAGCGCCGCCTCGACCTGCGTGCTGCTGTACCAGCCGCCGCTCTCGCAGATGGCGCGGCAGCGGCTGGAGACGATGCGCGAGACCGGCGACGGCTTCGTCATCGCCGAGAAGGACCTCGAGCTGCGCGGGCCGGGCGAGCTGCTGGGCACGCGCCAGACCGGCCTGGCCGCCTTCCGCGTCGCCGAGCTGGCGCGCGATGCCGACCTGCTGCCGCTGGTGCACGCGATCGGCGAGCGCCTGCAGCGCGAGGCGCCGGCGATCGCCGATCGGCTGGTGGAGCGCTGGATCGGCGGCGCCGCGCGCTACGCCTCGGCCTAGGCGCCGGCCCGGGGTTTCGCCGCCGGCTGCGGGGTGCGACACTCGCGCGCCGACCCAGGCAAAGCTTCCATGACCGAACGGATTCCGCTGCTGATCGACACCGATCCCGGCGTCGACGACGCGCTCGCGCTGTTGATGGCCTTCGCCGATCCCCGCCACGAGGTGGTCGGGCTCAGCATCGTCGCCGGCAACGTCGGCCTCCGCCACACCGTCGCCAACGCGCTGAAGCTGTGCGAGGTGGCGGGGCGCGACGACATCCCGGTGTTCGCGGGCGCGCAGGCGCCGCTGCTGCACCCGGCGCCCGATGCCGCCTACGTGCACGGCCAGGACGGCTTCGGCGACGTCGGCTACGCGCCGGCGGCGCGCTCGGCCGAGGTCGAGCACGCGGCCCAGGCGATCCTGCGCCTGTCGCACCGCCACGCCGGCAGGCTGCTGCTGGTCGCGCTGGGGCCGCTGACCAACCTCGCGCTGGCGCTCAAGCTCGACCCGACCCTGCCGCAGCGCGTCGCCCGGCTGGTGGTGATGGGCGGCGCGGTGACCGGCCACGGCAACATCACCCCGGCGGCCGAGTTCAACGTGTACTTCGACCCGGAGGCGGCGCACATCGTGTTCGGGGCCTTCGAGCGCTTCGACCTGGCCGACTGGGAGGCGACCGTCGCCCACGGCCTGCACCACGATTCGGTGCTGGCGTGGCTGGGCGCCGGCGGCGAGGTCGCGGCGTTCTACGAGCGCATCTCGCGCAAGACCCGCGAATGGTCCGCCGACCGCCGCGGCGACTACTGGCATTCCGCCGACGGCCTGGCCATGGCCTACGCCCTGCGCCCGGACGGGGCGGAGGAAACCGTCGAGCGCCCGCTGGCCGTGGCCCTGGAGGGTGCCCACGCCCGCGGCGCCACCATCGTCGACTGGCAGCGCCAGGCCGGCGGCCCGGACCGGGCGCGGATCCTGCTGCGCTACGACCAGGCCGGGTTCGAGGCCCTGGTCCGCGGGGCGCTCGGGGCGGCTTGATCCGGCTTGCGCCGGCGGCCAGGCGCGGGCTAAAATGCCGCTCTTGTCCCCAGCAGAACCCGGTGCCGCCATGAAGGCCGACATCCATCCCCAGTACAACGAAGTCGTGTTCCAGGACGTGACTTCCGACTTCAAGTTCCTGACCCGCTCGACCCTTGGCAGCAAGGAGACGATCAAGTGGGAGGACGGCAACGAGTACCCGCTGATCAAGATCGAAATCTCGTCGGCGACGCATCCGTTCTACACCGGCCAGAACAAGATCATGGACACCAGCGGCCGCGTGGACAAGTTCCGCAAGCGCTACGCGAAGTAACAAGCCGCGCACAGTCGCGCGCAGGGACGGCCACCCACGGGGTGGCCGTTTTCGTTTCCGGCGCGGCGGTCGCGTGGAACGGTGCATCCGGCCGTCGCCCGGCCCGCTCCCGCGCCGTTCCGCGGCGCTGTGCGATAATTGCTGCATCGCGGCAAGCCGCCGATTCCGTCCACCGCGCGCCGTGTCCGGCGCCGGGCCACGAGGAGTGCATCAGTGTCCGACCCATCCGCCATCGACCAAGTCACGCTCAATGCCGGCGACAAGCAGGTCGCGCTGCCCGTGCTGCGCGGCACGCTCGGCAACCCCTGCGTCGACATCGCCCGGCTGCCGAAGGAAACCGGCTGCTTCACCTACGATCCCGGCTTCACCGCGACCGCCTCGTGCCGGTCGGCGATCACCTACATCGATGGCGACGCCGGCGTGCTGCTCTACCGCGGCTACCCGATCGAGCAGCTGGCGCAGCATTCGAGCTTCCTCGAGGTCGCCTACCTGCTGATGCACGGCGAGCTGCCGAGCAGGCAGGAGTTCGAGGCGTTCGACCACGAGATCACCCACCACACCATGCTGCACGAGGCCTTCAAGGGCTTCCTCGGCGGGTTCCGCCACGACGCGCACCCGATGTCGATGCTGGTGGGCATGCTCGGCTCGATGGCGAGCTTCTACCACAACGACCTGGACTACGACGATCCCGCGCAGCGCCGCCTGGCCGCGATCCGCCTGATCGCCAAGGTGCCGACCATCGCCGCCGCCTGCCACCGCTACTCGATCGGCTGGCCGCTGCGATACCCGCGCAACAACGTCGAGTACGTCGAGCGCTTCCTGCGCATGATGTTCGAGGTGCCCAGCGAGCCGCTGCAGCTCAACCCGGTCGCCGCGAAGGCGCTGGACCTGCTGTTCATCCTGCATGCCGACCACGAGCAGAACGCGAGCACCTCGACGGTGCGCCTGGTCGGCTCCACCGGCGCCAACCCCTACGCCTGCATCGCCGCCGGCGTGGCCGCGCTCTGGGGCCCGGCGCACGGCGGCGCCAACGAGGCGGTGCTCAGGATGCTGGCCGAGATCGGCGACGCGAAGCACGTGCAGTCCGCGGTCGACAAGGCCAAGGACAAGGAGTCGGGCTTCCGCCTGATGGGCTTCGGCCATCGCGTCTACAAGAACTTCGACCCGCGCGCGAAGATCATCCGCGAGATGACCCACAAGGTCCTGGGCGAGCTGGGCGTGAACGACCCGCTGCTGGAAGTGGCGCTGAAGCTGGAAGAAGCCGCGCTCAAGGACGACTACTTCGTGCAGCGCAAGCTGTACCCGAACGTCGACTTCTACTCGGGCATCATCTACAAGGCCCTGAAGATCCCGACCGAGATGTTCACGGTGATGTTCGCGATCGCGCGCACCGCGGGCTGGGTCGCGCACTGGCTCGAGCAGCAGACCGACCCGGAGTTCAAGATCGGCCGCCCGCGCCAGATCTACACCGGCCACGACGTGCGCGACTACGTGCCGGCCGACAAGCGCTGAGCATCCCCTCGCGCCGCGCGCCGCACGCCGCACGAACGCCCCGCCGAAAGCGGGGCGTTCTTTTTTGGTTCTTTGCCCGATCGAGGGGAAAAGGCGTTGCCTCGGTGTGGACGTCGGTCGAGGGCCACGCTTTTCGCGGCTCCTTAAAAAACGGCTTCGGCCGGATGCGCGAGGGAAGTCGCCGGCCGGGGAATCGCTCTTCCGTCGGCGGGGCCGCCGTTGCGCGGCTCCCCCCGCCCGGCGCAGCGCGCCGGGCATTCGCACGGGCGCGCGGCGGTGCCGCGCAAGCGGCCCGTGCTCATCCTGCCCTGACGACGGCGCCGGCCATCCATGGCCGGCTTGACGCGATCCCCCGGCCGCCGACTTCCTCCCGGATGTGCGTCGCTTCGATTGCATGAAGCATCGCCCGTTCCAATGACGTGGTTCGGGTCTCCGCGCCCGGCGCCACGAATGACGGACTTGCAGGAACGCACCGGGGCGCGGCCGCTTCTCCCGGAATCCGGGTCGAGCCCCAGTGCGTTCGGGGATGCGGAACATCGGGTCGGCAGCGCCGATTTATGCTTTTGGGACCGCCGCGCAAGTTGCTACGCCGGGTGGGATGCCCTTGGGTGCGAAATAAAGGAGGAGGCGCCGGCCGTAGGCCGGCGCCGGGGGACCATCG
>JAYRKR010000157.1:0-2164 GCA_041905645.1 Luteimonas sp. | reverse complement strand
CGCCGCGACGAACGCCGCGGGCGGGCGGGCGGGGAGGGGGGAGAGGTGGTACTGGCGGTCCATGCGGCCTCCGGGACCAGGGGCGTCCAAAGCGGTGTCCAGAGGCAAACGCCGGCACCCCAGCCGAACCGGCCAGTGCGCCATAATCCGGCCATGGACCGATACGAGCGCATCCTCTCGCTGCACCGCATCCTCAAGACCGCCCGCTATCCGGTGACGGTGGCGCGGCTGCGCGACGAGCTGGAATGCTCGCGCGCCACGGTCTACCGCGACCTCGCCTTCCTGCGCGACGGGCTGATGGCGCCGGTGGTCGGCGACGGCGAGGCCGGCTTCCGCTACGACCCGGACGAGGGCGGCCGCTTCGAGCTGCCCGGCCTGTGGCTCAATTCCGACGAGCTCTACGCCCTGCTCGCCGCGCAGCAGCTGCTCGCGCGCAGCGGCGGCGGCGTGCTGTCGTCGGCGCTGGCGCCGCTGCAGGGGCGGATCGAGAAGCTGCTGTCCGAGCACACCGCCGGCAAGCCCTGGCCGATGGAGCGCGTGCGCGTGGTCCCGCACCGGCTGCGGCGGATGGACGAGCACGCCTTCCGCACCGTGTGCTCGGCGGTGCTGTCGCGTGGGCAGCTGTCGTTCGAATACCGCGCCCGCTCCACCGACGAGAAGACCCGGCGCACGGTGTCGCCGCAGCGCATCACCCACTACCGCGACAACTGGTACCTCGACGCCTGGGACGAGGAGAAGGAGGCGCTGCGCAGCTTCTCGGTCGACCGCATCTCCGGTGCGCGCCAGCTCGAGGCGGCCGCGCGCGACGTCGACGAGGCCGTGCTCGACGAGCACCTCGCCGGCAGCTACGGGATCTTCTCCGGCCCGCCCAAGGGCACGGCGACGATCGTGTTCAGCGCCAAGGCCGCGCGCTGGGTCGCCGACGAGCACTGGCACTCGCAGCAGCAGGGCCGCTTCCTGCCCGATGGGCGCTACGAGCTCAAGGTGCCCTACAGCGCACCGCGCGAGCTGCTGATGGACGTGCTGCACTACGGCAGCGACGCCGAGATCGTCGAGCCGAAGGCGCTGCGCGAGCAGGCGCGCACGCTGCTCACCCTGGCGCTGGGCAACTACGAACGCTGAAGGTGGCAGGCCCCGCCGATCCGCCGAAGATCGCGCAGCGCGAGAAGGTCGCGCTGGTGCTCGGCGCCGGCGGCGCGCGCGGGCTGGCGCAGATCGGCGTGATCGAGGTGCTGGACGCGCGCGGCTTCGAGATCGTCGCGATCGCGGGCTCCTCCAGCGGTGCGCTGGTGGGCGGCGTCTACGCGGCCGGCAGGCTGGCGGAGTTCCGCGACGGCATGGAGCGGCTCTCGCGCCGCGATTTCCTGCGCCTGCTCGACCCGGTGCTCGGCCGCCCCGGCCTGATCTCCGGCAGGAAGCTGGTGGAGGCGATGCGCGAGGTGGTCGGCGATCCCGACATCGAGTCGCTGCCGGTCGCCTTCACCGCGGTGGCGGTGGACCTGGAGCGCCAGCGCGAGGTCTGGCTGCGCAGCGGGCCGCTGTGGGATGCGCTGCGCGCCTCGTTCGCGATCCCGGGCCTGTTCACGCCGCATGCGGTGCACGGGCGCGAGCTGGTCGACGGCGGGCTGCTGGCGCCGCTGCCGATCGCCGCCACGCGGATGTCCGACGCGCACCGGCTGATCGCCGTCGACATGCACGCCTGGCCGCGCTCGCCGCCCGGCGCGCCGGCCACCGGCGAACCGCAGCCGCCGGCGGCGGATCCGCGGCGCGGCACCCGGCTCACGCGCTGGTTCGACCGCAGCCTCGGCAACGATCCCGGCGAGCCCGGCTTCGCCGAGGTGATGTCGCGCGCGCTGGACACCATGCAGGCGCAGATCGCGCGGGTGCAGCTCGCGCTCGATCCGCCGGAGCTGGTGGTCAACATCCCGCGCGACGTGTGCCAGTTCTACGAGTTCTGGCGCGCGAAGGAAGCCATCGAAGCCGGGCGCGTCGAAGCGGAGAAGGCGCTGGCGGAGGCCGGCTACTGAGCCGCCCCGGCGGCCGCCCCACTCCTTGTGGGAGCGGCTTCAGCCGCGAGCCTTTCCCCGATCCGGCATGACTTCGCTGCCGCCCTTGCATGGGCCCTGTGGGAGCGACGGAAGTCGCGACATGCTTCGCGACATCG
>JAYRKR010000100.1:0-11707 GCA_041905645.1 Luteimonas sp. | reverse complement strand
ATCGCGCGCATGGCGCGCTCCTACATGGCCCGCCAAGCCAGGCTGGCGAGGTAGCCGGGCATCGGCGCGAACGCGTGCAGGGTCCAGTCCGCCGGCTCGCCCAGCGCCGGATCGCAGGCCGCCAGCCGCCAGCCGTCGCCTTCGGGCGCGAACTCCAGCCGGTCCAGCCCGAACGCCAGCCCGCGGCCGTGCGCCTTCAGCACCGCCTCCTTGGCGCACCACAGCCGGACGAAGCCGGCTTCGAGCGCGGCCGGCGGCAGCGCCGCCAGCGTCGCGGTCTCGGCGGGCGTGAAGAAGCGCTCGGCCAGCGCCAGCGCGCGCGGCCGCGGCCGCAGCAGCTCCAGGTCGGCGCCCACCCGCACGCCGGCGCCCAGCGCCACCAGCAGGCGCTCGCCGCTGTGGCTCCAGCTGGCGTCGAAGCCGGGGACGTCCAGGCGCGGCCGGCCGTGCGGGTCGCGCGGCAGCGCCAGCGAGGCGGGGGGCACCGCCAGCGCCGCCGCCAGCCACGGCCGCGCCAGCGCCTCGGCCGGCGTGCCGTGCCGGTGCGGGCCCCAGGCGCACCGCACCGGCCCCACGGCCAGGCGGTCGAGGTCGCTGAACATGAATCGCGGCTTGGCGTCCGGCACGCCGCTCAGCGTAAGCTAATCGCCGGGGAGTTACGGATACTCGGGAGAGGACGGCGTCCGCCGTCCGGCAAGAACAACGCATGTCGGCAGTCGTCCAGGGTGGGTTCGCGCCCGTCATTTCCGCTTCTCCTTCGCTGCAGCCGCTGGCGCACGGCGAGGGCGCGCGCGCGATCGCCTTCGACGCCGGCGGCGAGATCGCGCTCGATGCCTTCCTCGCGCACGTGCGCGGGGTCGCCGCGCAGCTGCCCGACGGCAGCCATGCGATCAACCTGTGCGAGGACCGCTACCGCTTCCTGGTCGCCTTCTGCGCGGTGGCGCTGCGCGGGCAGACCACGCTGCTGCCGCCGTCGCGCACGCGCGCGGCGATCGACGAGGTGCGCGCGCTGCACCCGGACAGCTACTGCCTGGGCGACGGCGAGCACTGCGGCTGCGCGCACGCCTCGCTCGCCCCGCTGCCGCACTACGTGCGCCTGCCGGACCGGCTGCCGCGGCTCGACGGCGAGCGCCCGCGCATCGACGAGGACGCGCTGGTGGCGATCGGCTTCACCTCCGGCAGCACCGGCGCGCCGCGCGCCAATCCCAAGACCTGGCGCGCGTTCCGCACCAGCACCGCGCAGAACCTGGCCGCGCTGTCGGGGCTGTGGCCGGACGGCGCGGTCGTGCATGCGGTGGCGACGGTGCCGCCGCAGCACATGTACGGCATGGAGATGTCGGTGCTGCTGCCGCTGCTGGGCGACGTCGCGGTGCACGGCGTGCGGCCGTTCTTCCCGCAGGACGTGGTCGAGGCGCTGCGCGAGGCGCGCGCGCCGCGGCTGCTGGTCACCACGCCGGTGCACCTGCGCGCGCTGGTGGAATCGCAGGTCGCGCTGCCGCCGATGGCCGGCATCGTCACCGCCACCGCGCCGCTGCCGCAGGCGCTGGCCGCCGCCGCCGAGGCGCGCTTCGGCTGCGAGGTGCGCGAGGTGTTCGGCTCCACCGAGACCTGCGTGATCGCGCGCCGCCGCACTGCGCTGGAGGAGGCGTGGACCCCGCTGCCGGGCGTGCGCCTGGGCCCGCAGCCCGACGGCACCCTGGTGCAGGCCGCGCACCTGGCGCAGCCGGTGGTGCTCGCCGACCTGATGGAGGTCGGGACGGACGGCCGCTTCGTGCTGCGCGGGCGCCAGGCCGACCTGCTCGAGATCGCCGGCAAGCGCGCCTCGCTGGGCGATCTCACCCGCCGCCTGCTGGCGGTGCCGGGCGTGCGCGACGGCGTGGTGTTCCAGCTCGACGAGGCCGACGGCCACGGCGTGCAGCGCATCGCCGCGCTGGTGGTGGCGCCGGGGCTGGACGAGGCCGGCATCCTGCGCACGCTGCGGTGCAGCATCGACCCGGTGTTCCTGCCGCGGCGGCTGCGACGGGTCGACGCGCTGCCGCGCAACGAGACCGGCAAGCTGCCGCGCGCGGCGCTGCTGCGCGCGTTGCGCGACGATCGCTGAAGATCCCTGACGTTCCGGCTCGTGCGCGCGGCGAGGCGCATCGCCACGCCGCAATCACGCGCGCCGCCGGATAGTGGCGCCGCCCGGCATGGGGTCCGGCATCCACCTTAAGGAGTCTGCTGCATGAACTTCATCATCATGTTGATCGTCGGCGGCGTCGCCGGCTGGCTGGCGAGCATGGTCATGCGCACCAACGCGCAGCAAGGCGTCATTCTCAACGTGGTCGTCGGCATCATCGGCGGTTTCCTGGGCGGCTGGCTGCTGCCCATGGTCGGCGTCAACCTCGGCGGCTGGATCGGCTACCTGGTCACCGCGCTGATCGGCGCGATCATCCTGCTGGCGATCGTCAACCTGTTCCGCCGCGGCAGCGTGCGCTGACGCAGCGGTCCCGTCCGCAGGACGGTCGAGGGCAAAAAAAGAAGGCCCGGCGGCGACGCTGGGCCTTTTTCTTTGCCCAAGTTCTCTTGGAAAGGGACGCTGGGCGCTTCCCCGCGAAGGGGCTACTCGTCGAACCGCAGGTGCCGCACCGACTTGCCGTGCCGGCGGATCAGCCGCAGCGCCTCGATGCCGACCTGGATGTGGCGCTCGACGAACTCCGCGCTCACCTTCGCGTCCGAGGCCTCGGTCTTGACGCCTTCCGGGATCATCGGCTGGTCGGAGACCAGCAGCAGCGCGCCGCAGGGAATGCGGTTGGCGAAGCCGGCGGCGAACACCGTCGCCGTCTCCATGTCGATGGCCATGCAGCGCATCGCGCGCAGCCGCTCCTTGAACGCCTCGTCGTGCTCCCACACCCGGCGGTTGGTGGTGAACACCGTGCCGGTCCAGTAGTCCAGCCCCATGTCGCGGATCATGGTCGAGACCGCGCGCTGCAGCGCGAACGCCGGCAGCGCCGGCACCTCCGGCAGCAGGTAGTCGTTGCTGGTGCCCTCGCCGCGGATCGCGGCGATCGGCAGGATCAGGTCGCCGAGCTGGTTCTTCCTCTTCAGCCCGCCGCACTTGCCCAGGAATAGCACCGCCTTGGGCCCGATCGCCGAGAGCAGGTCCATCATCGTCGCCGCGTTGGGGCTGCCCATGCCGAAGTTGATCATGGTGATGCCGTCGGCGGTGGCGCTGGGCATCGGGCGGTCGGTGCCGACGATGGTGGCGCCGGTCATGCGCGCGAAATGGCCGAGGTAGCCGCCGAAGTTGGTCAGCAGGATGTGCTCGCCGAACCCGTCCAGCGGCACGCCGGTGTAGCGCGGCAGCCAGTTGTCGACGATCTGCTCTTTGTCCTTCATGGCGCGCCTCCGGTTCGCGCCATTGTGTCACGCCGCCGGCGCATCCTCCACGCGGTTGCGCCCCGCATGCTTGGCGGCGTACATCGCCTGGTCGCTGCGCGCGACCAGGCTGGCGACGCTGTCGCCGGCGCGGTGCGCCGCCACCCCGATGCTGACGGTGAGCGCGACCGGGATGCCGGCGACCCGCGCGCACTGCGCCTCGACCCTGCGCCGGATGCGCTCGCCGACGTGGCGCGCATGCTGCAGGTCGGAACCCGGCAGCACCAGCAGGAACTCCTCCCCGCCCAGGCGCCCAATGTGGTCGCCGTAGGCGAGCTCGCCGCCGGCCACGCGCACCAGTTCGCGCATGCAGGCGTCGCCGACGGCGTGGCCGTGGCCGTCGTTGATCTCCTTGAAATGGTCGAGGTCGAGGAACAGCGTCGACAGCGCGCCGCCGTGCTCGCGCACGTGCGCGATCGCCCAGTCCAGCCGCTGCTCGATGCCGCTGCGGTTGAGCACGCCGGTCAGGGCGTCGCGTTCGGCGTGCAGCTGCGCGCTGTCGCGCTCGCGGCGCATGGTCAGCATGCGGTCGGCGAGGATCAGCACCAGCAGGATCGAGGCCAGCGCCAGCACCACCGGCAGGCCGTACTCGATCCACGGCGCGAGCGGCGCGCCGACGGCCAGCTGCACCGCGCGCGCGGTGGAGAGCGAGATCAGCGGCACCCAGGCCAGCAGCGCGTAGGCCGCGCGCCGGTGCCTGCGCCACGAGGCCACGCCCAGCGCGACCAGGGCCAGCGCGTTGGCCACCAGCAGGGTCAGGTTGCCGGCCGGCGGGAACCAGTGCTTGTCGGCCGGCCACGGCAGCCACAGCAGCGCCACCAGCGCGAGCGAGGCGTAGCCGCCGGCCCAGCGCAGCAGCCGGCTGGGCAGCGGCGCGTGCTGCCGGAGGTCGGCCAGTTGGATCAGGAAGAACGAGGAGGCGGCGGTGGACAGCGTGGCGACCGTCCAGATGCCTTCGACGCCGAGCGCCGACAGCGCGCGCAGCCCGGGCAGCGCGTAGGCCTCGCCGTAGGCGCACAGCAGGTACATCAGCTGCAGCGCCATCGTCGCCGCGTAGAGCAGGTAGACGCGCTCGCGCAGCAGCAGCCAGAACATCAGCACCACCAGCGAGATGCCGAGCAGCACGCCGATGACCACGCTGATCACGCGCACGTGCACCAGGTCCTCGAGCAGGTGCGCATCGGCGTCGCGCACCGCGACCCGCAGCGGATAGCGCGCCTCTTCGATGCCGATGTAGACCGGCCCCGGCGCCGCGAGCGGGACCGCGCGCGCGCGGCGCGAGAAGCGCGGGTCGAGCGAGCGGTCGAACAGGCTGCGCGTCACCGGCGCGTAGCCGGGCGGCGCCAGCACCGTCACCCGCGCGCTGTAGGGGTGGTAGACCAGCAGCAGCGGCTCGCGCCCGGCGACCGGGCCCGGCTGCAGCCGCCACCAGCCGCGGCCATGGGCGTCGCCGGCCAGGCGATGGACCTCCGCCACCGGGGCGAAGGCGCGGGCCGGCAGCCGCCGCACCGCGTCCGCGGAAGGCGGCGCCGCCGAACCCGGCAGCCGCTCCAGGCGCGCGATGTCGGCCGCACCCGCCGTGGCCGGCAGCGCCAGCAGCCACAGCACGATCGCCATCGCGACACGTCGCATCCGATTCCCCCGCCGCGTCCGCGCCACGAGTCTCCGCCCGCCGCGCCGGCGCCGCAAGCCCGGCCTGCCGCGCCGGCGTATGCTGGCCGCGGGCAACGGGGAGGGCAGGCGATGCACCACGTCAACTGGCTGGCGGTCGTGGCCGCCGCGGCGTCCGCCTTCGTCCTCGGCGGCCTCTGGTACGGGCCGCTGTTCAAGCGCGCATGGTGCCGCGAGGCCGGCGTGGATCCGGACGCGCCGCCGCGGCACCCGGCACGGACGTTCGCCACGGCGGGCGCGTGCAGCCTGCTGGCGGCCTACGTCTTCGCCGCCTTCTTCGGCCCCGCGCCCGACGCGCTGCACGCGGCGCACGACGGGCTGATGGTGGGCCTGGCGTGGGTGGCGACCAGCTTCGGCATCAACTACGCCTTCGCCGGCCGCAGCCTGAAGCTGTGGCTGATCGATGCCGGCTACCACCTGCTGCAGTTCGTGCTGTACGGGTTGATCCTCGGGCTGTGGCGATGACGGTCGCTGCGTCGTTGCTTCCGCACAGGCCCGCCGCGAAGCGGTCGCTGCGCTGGTACTTCGACTTCGTCTCGCCGTTCGCCTTCCTGCAGTGGCCGAGGGTGCGCGCGCTGATGGCCACCGACCCGGTGGCGCCGGTGCCGGTCCTGTTCGGCGCGGTGCTCGACGCGGTCGGCCAGAAGGGGCCGGCGGAGATCGCGGGCAAGCGCGAGTTCACCTATCGCCACGTGCTGTGGCGGGCGCGGCAGCGCGGCGCCGCGCTGCGCTTCCCGCCGGCGCATCCGTTCAACCCGCTGGCGGCGCTGCGGCTGTGCGTCGCGGCCGGCGCCACGCCCGAGGCGATCGACGCGGTGTTCGACTGGATCTGGGTGCAGGGCCGCGCCGGCGACAGCGTCGAGGCGCTGGCGCCGGTGATGGCCGAGCTGGGCGTGCCGTCCGAGGCGGTCGGCGACGCGCGGGTGAAATCGACGCTGCGCGACAACACCGCGGCCGCGATCGCCGCCGGCGTGTTCGGCGTGCCGACCCTGGCGATCGGCGACGCGCTGTTCTGGGGCGAGGACGCGCACGACTTCGCGCTCGCCGCGCTGCGCGACCCCGCGCTGCTCGACGAGGCCGAGATGCGACGGGTCTCCGCGCTGCCGGTGGGCGCGAGCCGGCGCTGACGCGCGGGGCTGTTGTATCGTTGCGCAAATCCCCCGGAAAGGACGCGTCCCATGCGCATCGGGCTCGTCGTCGATTCGGCCTGCGACCTGCCGAAGGACTTCATCGAACACCACGGCATCGTGGTCCTGCCGATCACGGTGCGGATCGGCGACGCCACCCAGGTCGACCATCGCGACCAGGCCGCGACCCTGGCCTTCCTGCGCGATCACATCGCCGAGCGCGGCGCCGGCGCGCTGACCATCCCGTACACGGTCGAGCAGGTCCGCGACCTGTTCCTGGAGCGGCTGGTGATCGACTACGACTACGTGTTCTGCATGACGATCACGCGCACGCGCAGCCCGATCTTCGACAACGCCCGGCAGGCCAGCTACGCGATCCTCAACGAGTACCGCGCGATCCGCGCCGAGGCCGGCAACAACACCCCGTTCGCGCTGCGCGTGGTCGATACCCAGAACCTGTTCAGCGCGCAGGCGATCCTGCCGGTGGAGGCCGCGCGGCTGCGCGAGGCGGGCGAGGAGCCGGGGCGCATCCGCAGCCGCCTGGAGCAGCTGGCCTCGAGCACCTACGGCTACCTCGTGCCGCGCGACCTGTACTACATCCGCAACCGCGCGCGCACCAAGGGCGACCGCAGCGTGAGCCTGCTCAGCGCCGCGCTCGGCACCGCCCTGGACATCAAGCCGGTGCTGCGCGGCCATCGCGGCGACACCGGGCCGGTGGCCAAGGTGAAGGGCTTCGAGGCCGCGGCGCAGCAGGTGCTCGAGTTCGCCGCGCGCCGCGTCGCCGCCGGCCTGCTGACCCCGACCGTGGCGCTGTGCTACGGCGGCGAGCTCGACGAGATGCGCGCGCTGCCCGGCTACGCCGCGCTGCGCGATGCCTGCGCCAGCCGCAACATCGAGGTGTTCGAGAGCGTGATGAGCCTGACCGGCATGGTCAACGTCGGCAAGGGCGCGGTGGTGGTGGGGTTCGCGGCGGAGCCGCACGAGTTCGGGTGAGGTGTGATTGGTGATTCGTGATTGGTGATTGGTGATTGGTGATTCGTGATTCGAGAAAGCGTGACCCCATATCGCTGTCATCCCGAGCGCAGCGAGGGATCTTTCGAAGACGGCAGGAGCCCTCGCTGCGCTCGGGATGACAACCGAAGGCACATCGGAAGGCGCGTCGCGCCTAAACTAGCCACCAATCACCAATCACCAATCACCAATCACCAATCACCAATCACCAATCACCAATCACCAATCACGAATCACGAATCACCAATCACGAATCACCAATCACGAATCACCAATCACGAATCACCAATCACGAATCACCAATCACGAATCACGAATCACGAATCACGAATCACGAACCATCCGGAGACCCCATGGCCACCCGCTACTACATCGCCATCCCCGACCCCGCCAGGGCGCGCGCCGCAGGCGCCTTCGCCTTCCGCTCGCAGGGCGCCGACGGCCTGGCGCAGGAGCTGCAGGACGCGCTGCGCCAGCCCGCGCTGTTCGAGCGCTGGCGCGCGGCGCAGGATGATCCCGACGCGGTCGACCCCGCGCTCGGCGCCACCGATCCATCGGCGACGGTCGAGGGACGGCAGGACGACCTGCACATCGACCTGGTCGCGGTCACCTCGATCCCGGGCGCGGTGTTCAAGCAGCGCCTGCGCCTGCTCGCCGGCAGCGCGTGGGAGCTGCGCGATGTCTCGTCTGCCTGAACGCTACCGCCCGGCCTGGTTCCGTGCCCCCTGTGGGAGCGACGGGAGTCGCGACGGGCACGCCGGCGCCGCCTCCCGCCACCGGTGAACGCACCCGCGGACCGCACCCAGGTCCTGCTCGCCTGGAGCGGCGGCAAGGACGCGGCCTGGGCGCTGCACGCGCTGCGCTCGCGCGATGACGTCGATGTCGTCGCGCTGCTGTCGACCATCACCGCCGACTACGGACGCTCGTCGATGCAGGGCGTGCGCCGCGAGGTGCTGCAGGCGCAGGCCGCCGCGGCCGGCCTGCCGCTGCTCGAGGCGGCGATCCCGGCCGCCTGCGACAACGCCGCCTACGACGCGGCGATGGCGCGCGCGCTGGCCGAGGCGGGCACGCGCTGGCCCGGGCTGCGCACCGCCGCCTTCGGCGACCTGTTCCTCGAGGACATCCGCGCCTGGCGGCAGGCGCGCTGCGCGCAGGCCGGCTGGGAGCTGCTGACGCCGCTGTTCGGCAGCGACACCGCCGCGCTGGCGCGCGACATGCTCGCCGGCGGCCTGCGCGCGGCGCTGTGCTGCGTGGACACGCAGCAGCTCGATGCGGCGTTCGCGGGCCGCGACTTCGACGCGTCGCTGCTGGCGGCGCTGCCCGGCGACGTCGATCCCTGCGGCGAGAACGGCGAGTTCCACACCTGCGTGCGGGCCGGGCCGATGTTCGAGCGGCCGCTGGCGCTGGCGCGCGGCGAGACCGTGCTGCGCGACGGCCGGTTCGCGTACACCGACTTCCTGTTGCGCGAACCCGGGACCTCGTAAGCAAGGCAGGAACCCCGCACACCAGGGCCCGCCTTCGCTCTTGTGGGAGCGACGGAAGTCGCGACGCTTCCTCCGGCAGTCCGCCGGCGACTCGTCGCGACTTCCGTCGCTCCCACAAGAGCAAAGGCTTTGGTCGTCAGGCCGTGTGCAGCGCTCTCGCGTGCCAGGCCACGTGCTCGCCGATGAAGCTGGCGATGAAGTAGTAGCTGTGGTCGTGGCCCGGCCGCATGCGCAGCGTCAGCGGGTGGCCGGCGGCCTCGCAGGCGGCGCGCAGCAGTTCCGGCCGCAGCTGCCGGGCGAGGAACTCGTCGGCCTCGCCCTGGTCGACCAGCAGCGGCAGCCGCTCCGGCGCGCCTGCGACGAGTTCGGTCGCGTCCCACTCCCGCCAGGCGTCGCGGTCCGCGCCGAGGTACGCGCCGAACGCCTTCTCGCCCCACGGCACCCGCGACGGCGCCACGATCGGCGAGAACGCCGACACGCTGCGATAGCGCCCGGGATGGCGCAGCGCCGCGACCAGCGCGCCGTGCCCGCCCATCGAATGTCCGCTGACGGCGCGGGCGCCGGTCAGCGGGAAGCCCGCCTCGACCAGCGCCGGCAGCTCGTCGACCACGTAGTCGTGCATGCGGTAGTGCGTGGACCACGGTGCCTGCGTGGCGTCGAGGTAGAACCCCGCGCCCTGGCCCAGGTCGTAGCCGTCGGCATCGGGCACGCCGTCGCCGCGCGGGCTGGTGTCCGGCGCGATGATGGCGATGCCGTGCTCGGCCGCGTAACGCTGCGCGCCGGCTTTGGTGATGAAGTTCTGCTCGGTGCAGGTCAGGCCGGAGAGCCAGTACAGCGTGGGCACCGGACCGTCCTGCGCCTGCGGGGGCAGGAACAGCCCGAACCTCATCTCGCAGCCGAGCGTGCGCGAGCGGTGCGACCAGACTTCCTGGATCCCGCCGAAGCAGGCGTGCGACTCGACCTGTTCCACGCTCAATCCTTCAGCACGCCGTTGCGCCGGGCGACGTGCGTGGAGATCGCGTCCATCAGCGGTGGGTTGAGCGCGTCGTACGGCGGCAGGCCCAGCTCGCCGAGGCGCGCGCGCACGGCGTCCATCTGCTCCGGGCGCGCGCCGCCGCCCTCGATGATCGACGACACGAACGCGGCGAAGCGCGGCTCCTCCCAGCCCCGCTGCGGCGAGAGCTCGACGTGGATGAAGTCCAGGCCGTGGAACGGGTGGTCCCTGTTCTCGATCCGGCCGTACATGTGCGTGCCGCAGCCCTTGCAGGCATGGCGCTGGATCGTGGCCTTCTCGTCGACGATGCCGAGCTTGCCCTCGTTGGCGGTGACGCTGAGCCGGTCGCGCGGGACCACGCCGACCACCGAGAACGCGGCACCCTCCGGCTTCCAGCACTTGGTGCAGCCGCAGGCGTGGTTGTGCGCCACGTTGCTGTCGATCTTGACCTCGACCTTGTCGCTGGCGCACCTGCATTGCAGCGTGCCGCCGGAAAAGCCGGGGTCGCCCTTGCCGACGCCGCCGTCGACGGCGGGATGGATCGAAACCGTTGCCATGGTCGTCTCCTGTTTCGGGGTGGAAACGTCGCGCGGACGCGCGGCGGAGTCGTTTTTCAGTAATGGATGACCGTGCGGATCGACTTGCCCTCGTGCATCAGCTCGAAGGCCTCGTTGATGCCGTCGAGCGGCAGGGTGTGGGTCACGAACGGCGCGAGCCGGATGTCGCCGCGCATCGCTTCCTCGACCATGCCCGGCAGCTGCGAGCGGCCCTTCACCCCGCCGAACGCCGTGCCCAGCCACCGGCGGCCGGTGACCATCTGGAACGGGCGCGTGGAGATCTCCTGGCCGGCGCCGGCCACGCCGATGATCACGCTCTGGCCCCAGCCGCGGTGTGCGCATTCGAGCGCGGCGCGCATGACGTCGACGTTGCCGATGCACTCGAAGCTGTGGTCCACGCCCCAGCCGGTCATCTCCACGATCACCTGCTGCACGGGCACCTCAAAGTCCTTCGGGTTGACGAAATCTGTCGCGCCCATCTCGCGCGCCTTGTCGAACTTGTCCGGGTTGGTGTCGACGGCGATGATCCGCCCCGCCTTCGCCAGCCTGGCGCCCTGGATCACCGCCAGGCCGATGCCGCCGAGGCCGAATACGGCGACGCTGTCGCCCTCCTGCACCTTCGCCGTGTTCTTCACCGCGCCCAGGCCGGTGGTCACGCCGCAGCCGAGCAGGCAGACCTGCTCGTGGTTGGCCTCCGGGTTGATCTTCGCCAGCGAGACCTCGGCGACGACGGTGTACTCGCTGAAGGTCGAGCAGCCCATGTAGTGGTACAGCGGCTTGCCTTCGTAGGAGAAGCGGGTGGTGCCGTCCGGCATCACGCCCTTGCCCTGGGTGGCGCGCACCGAGGTGCACAGGTTGGTCTTGCCCGACTTGCAGAACAGGCATTCGCCGCACTCGGCGGTGTAGAGCGGGATGACGTGGTCGCCGGGTTTGACGCTGGCGACGCCCTCGCCGACCTCGACCACGACGCCCGCGCCCTCGTGGCCGAGCACGCAGGGGAACAGGCCCTCCGGATCGTCGCCGCTGAGCGTGAACGCGTCGGTGTGGCAGACGCCGGTGTGGCTGATCTTCACCAGCACCTCGCCGGCCTTGGGCGGGTCGACGTCGATCTCGACGATCTGCAGCGGCTGGCCTGCGGCGAAGGCGACGGCGGCGCGGGACTTCATGGGCGTGTCTCCGAAAAGGGTAGGGGCTATTTGAGGTACGAGCGCACCAGCGCGACGGCGTCGTCGATGCCGGCCTGGCGGCGCGCGGGCGTGGCCGCGGCGTGCGCGAGCTCCTCGCGCAGGTGGCTCTCCAGCACGCCGGCCATCAGCCCGTTGACCGCGCCGCGGATCGCCGCGATCTGCTGCAGCACCGGCGCGCAGTCGGCGCCGGCCCCGAGCGCGCGCTCGAGCGCCTCGAGCTGGCCGCGGACGCGGCGGACGCGGGCCAGGACGCGCTTCT
>JAYRKR010000156.1:0-2166 GCA_041905645.1 Luteimonas sp. | reverse complement strand
ATTGCGGCTACGCGCTTGCAGCCCCTCTCCCGCTGGCGGGAGAGGGAGGCGCGCGCCGCGCGCCGGGTGAGGGTACGGCTCTCGAACCCGGAGGAGCGGCACCTGCCCTTGAACCCTCCCCTTCGAGGGGAGGGCAGGATGGGGATGGTGTTCACCGCGTTCATGGCATTCGCCGCGGCGTCACGGAACACCATCCCCACCCCGACCCTCCCCTTGAAGGGGAGGGGGGCCACGTCGAAGGGGCAGGGGCCCACGTCGCGGCGGACGGGACCCATGTCACCATCCTGCGCGACGTCGGCTTCGGCCTCGAGGCCGGCGACCGCATCGGCCTGCTCGGCGCCAACGGCGCGGGCAAGTCCACCCTGGTTAAGACCCTGGTCGGCGAGCTGCCGACGCTGTCCGGTGAGCGCAACGCGCACCCGGACCTGCGGATCGGCTACTTCGCCCAGCACACGGTCGAGGCGCTGCGCGCCGGCACCTCGCCGATCGACCACCTGCGCGAACTCGCGCCCGACGCATCGACCCAGGCGATGCGCGACTTCCTCGGCAAGTGGTATTTCCCCGGCGACCGCGCCTTCGAGAGCATCGACGGCTTCTCCGGCGGCGAGCGCGCGCGCCTGGCGCTGGCGCTGATCGCGTGGCAGCAGCCCAACGTGCTGCTGCTCGACGAGCCCACCAACCACCTCGACCTCGACATGCGCGAGGCGCTGGCCGAGGCGCTGAGCGACTTCGACGGCGCGATCGTGCTGGTCTCGCACGATCGCCACCTGATCGGCCTGGTCAGCGACACCTTCTGGCGCGTGCACGACGGCGTGGTCGAGCCTTTCGACGGCGACCTCGACGAGTACGCCGCCTGGCTGCGCTCGCGCTCGGGCGAGCCGCGCCCCGTCGCATCGCCGCCCGCCGCGAAGGCGGGCGCCGCACCGGCGAAGCCCGCGGCCGCCGCCGCGAAGCCCCCGAAGCCGAAGGTCAACCCGCACCGGCTCGCCCAGGCCGAATCGCGCGTCGATTCGCTCAACGCGGCGCTGGCCGAGGTCGAGGCGCAGCTCGCCGACCCGCAGGCCTACGCCGACGGCGGCAGGCGCGCGACCGAGCTCGGCATCCGCCAGGCCTCGCTGCGGGCCGAGGTCGACGCCGCCGAAGCCGAGCTGCTGGCGCTCTACGACGCGGCCTGACGCGGTCGCGGGCGACCGCGTCGAAGCTTGAATTGCGGCTGCCGATCCCCAGAATCGCGCTGTTGTCCGTCCATACGATCCAGGCCCATGCCCATCTACGCCTTCCAGTGCACCACCTGCGGCCACCAGTTCGACCGCCTGCAGAAGCTGTCCGATCCCGACCCCGACGCCTGCCCCGAGTGCGGCGCGCCGACGGTGCGGCGGCAGCTGACGGCGCCGGCGTTCCGGCTCGCGGGCAGTGGCTGGTACGAGACCGACTTCAAGAAGGACGGCGACCGCAAGCGCAACCTGGTCGAAGGCGGCGAGGGCGCCGGCAAGGCGGCGCAGGACGGGGCCGCGAAGGCGCCGGATGCCGGCAAGGCCGACAAGCCGGCCGCGGCGCCGGCCGGCAAGGGCGACGCCGCGAAGGCCAAGCCGGCGGCCAAGCCGGCGGCGGGCGAGGCCTGAGCCTCGCCGGCCTCAGCGCGTGCCGAACCGCGCGCGACAGCCGTTGCTGACCCAGATCGCGTTGCCGTCGTACCGCCAGCTGCCGTTCTCGCGGCACGGCGAGGAGGACAGCTGCTGCAGCAGGTACGGCCGGCCGTAACGGTTGTTCCAGGCGCAGGACTGCGGTCGGCTGCCGGTGCTGGAGCAGGTCACCGAATATCCGCCGCCGGGATATCCGGGCCCGATGCCGCCGGCGGCGAATTCGCCGCGGCAGCCGCCGCTCACGTACACCTGTCCGCGCTGCGATTGCCAGGTACGGCCCTCGATGCAGGCGGTGTCGGACAGCTGCCGAACCAGCCGCGAGCCGCCCTGCCAGGGCGTGGCGCAGGTGCGCGGCCGGTTGTTGTCGCTCTCGCAGCGGATGTTGCCGCCGCCGACCGGGGGATACACGGCGCCACCGGCGGCGAACTCGCCTCGGCAGCCGCCGCTCACGTAGACCTGTCCGCGCTGCGACTGCCAGGTGCGGCCCTCGATGCAGGCGGTGCCGGACAGCTGCCGGACCAGT
>JAYRKR010000099.1:0-11924 GCA_041905645.1 Luteimonas sp. | reverse complement strand
CCAGCGGCTGGCGGACGCCGGCGTCGGCAGCGTCCACGGCGGCGGGCTGTGCACCATTTCCGAGCCGCGACGTTTCTTCTCGCACCGCCGCGACGGCCGCAGCGGCCGCCTCGCCACCCTCGCCTGGATCGCATGACCCCGACCCTGTTCCAGAAGCTCCTCGGCGCCTCCTTCTATTCATTGCCGCCGTCGGTGCGCGCGTTGCACGGCGTGCGCGGGCATGCGCGCTACGCCGGGCGCGCGACGATCGTGCGCGGGCGCAATCCGCTGGCGCGGCTGTGCGCGCGCGTGGCCGGGCTGCCGAAGGCCTGCGAGGACGTCGCCACCACGGTCGCGTTCGACGCCGGCCCGGCCGGCGAGACCTGGCGGCGTGATTTCGGCGGGCAGCCGATGCGCTCGCAGCTGCGCCGCGACGGCACGCTGCTGGCCGAACGGCTGGGGCCGCTGCAGTTCCGCTTCGCGCTGCACGTGCACGACGGCGCGATCTGGTGGCACGCCGAGCGGGTGAAGCTGCTGGGCATGCTGCCGCTGCCGGCGTCGTGGTTCGAGCGGGTGCGCTGCCGCGAGGGCGAGCATGAAGGGCGCTACACCTTCGAGGTCGAGGCGGCGCTGCCGCTGCTCGGCTCGCTGATCCGCTACGAGGGCTGGCTTGAGCCCGCCGCCGGCAACTGAGGCGCGCGCGCCGGAAGCGCGTGCGATCGAGGCCGGCGGCGGCGCGATCGTCGTGTTCGACGGCGTGTGCGCGCTGTGCAGCGGCTGGGTGCATTTCCTGCTGCGCCACGACCGTGGCGGGCAGTTCCGCTTCGCGGCCATGCAGGGCGAGGCGGGGCGCGGATTGCTCGTGGCGCACGGGCTGGATCCCGACGATCCGCTGTCGTTCCTGCTGATCGACGCAGGCGGTGCGCGCACCGACAGCGACGCGATCGTCGCCGTGCTGCAGCGGCTGGGCGGCGCGTGGCGGATCGCCGTGGCGCTGCGACTGCTGCCGCGTGGCGTGCGCGATGCGGCCTACCGTTGGCTGGCGCGCAACCGCTACCGCTGGTTCGGCAGGAAGGACGCCTGCTACCTGCCGTCGGCCGGGGAGCGACACCGGTTCCTGTAGACCGGGGTGCCGCTCCGACGCGACCCGAAGGATTGTGCTTGCATGCCGCACCGCGCCACTTGCCGACAGCACTCAGCCCTTCTCCCGCTTGCGGGAGAAGGTGCCCCGCAAGGGCGGATGAGGGGGCGCGAGCGCAGCGAAGCGTGCCTTTGACTTCAGCCTTTCCGAAGCAGGGGAAAAGCACAGAGAGCAAAGGGCAAGGCAAGAGCAGATCGCTGCGCTCGCGCCCTCATCCGCTCCCGACTAAAGCATTCGGGGGCAGGCTCTCCGGCACTTTCTCCCGCAAGCGGGAGAAGGGCTGGGAGCTCTCCGGGAGGGTTGCCGGCGGCCATTCTTTTCCCGATCCTGCCGGGGTCCCGCCGCGAGTCCGTCCGATGCCCTGGCGCCACGTCCTGCTTGCCGTGCTGCTCGCCGCCGCCGCCGGCGGCTGCGCCACCGCGCCTTCGGCCGCCCCGACCGCGGCGATGCAGGGCGACGCCGCGCGCCCGGCCGAGGCCGGCGGATGGATCCGCAGCGAGTTGTACTTCGCGGTCGGGACCGAAGGCGATCCCGCCTCGACCATCGACGAGGCCCGCTGGCGCGCCTTCCTCGATCGCGAGGTCACGCCGCGCTTCCCGGACGGCTTCACCGTGCTGGACGGCTACGGCCAGTGGCTGTTCCGGGGTGAGGCAGGGCCGCGGCGCCAGCGCGCCAGGGTGCTGGTGGTGCTGCACGAGGACGGCGCCGCCCAGCGCGCCGACATCGAGGCGATCCGGCTGGCGTGGAAGCGGGAAACCGGGCACCAGTCGGTGCTCTGGTCCAGCCAGCCGGCGCGGGTGTCGTTCTAGCCTTGCCGTCGGACATGCGGTGGAAGCGTGGAGGGCGCCGGCGGCCGCGGGGGAAGACGCCGCCGCCTGTGGGAGCGACGGAAGTCGCGACGCTCTTCTCCAGGGCCCCCGCGAAGTCGCGACTTCCGTCGCTCCCACAGGCGCTCCAGACCGTGGACCGGGCGTAACGCGGATTCCGTCGGCGTGTAACGGCTCCCGGGGCGCCGGAAACTGGACCGGCGGCGATTGCCGGCCGTCGTGCCGTGCTGCAACATGCCGGTCACATCGAGGACCGCGGATGCACCGCGGCCGCCATCCCCGGGGAGAGCCACGCCATG
The DNA here is from genome assembly GCA_041905645.1 of Luteimonas sp. Lineage (GTDB taxonomy): Bacteria > Pseudomonadota > Gammaproteobacteria > Xanthomonadales > Xanthomonadaceae > Luteimonas. Next base: position 9,678 of record JAYRKR010000099.1, on the reverse strand, counting down.
CCGCACCTGTCCGTCCAGTCCCGCCGTGCGCCCGCGTGGCGCCCGCTCGCCCTCGCGCTCGCGCTGCCTGCCGCCGCCGCATTCGCGCAGGAAGTGCAGCAGGCCGAGCCTGCCACCGCGGCCGCCCAGGACGCGCAGCAGCCCGCCGCCGCCCAGGAGACGGAGAAGAAGGCCGCGACCCTCGACACCGTCGAGGTCACCGCGCAGCGCCGGGTGGAGAACGTGCAGGACGTGCCGGTCTCGATCAGCACGGTGAACAGCGAGCAGCTCGGCGTGCTGGCCTCCGGCGGCGCCGACATCCGCTTCCTGTCCGGCCGCGTGCCCAGCCTCAACATCGAGTCGTCCTACGGCCGCGCCTTCCCGCGCTTCTACATCCGCGGCCTGGGCAACACCGACTTCGACCTCAACGCCTCGCAGCCGGTGTCGCTGGTGTACGACGAGGTGGTGCAGGAAAGCCCGCTGCTGAAGGGCTTCCCGGCCTTCGACCTGGAGCGCATCGAGGTGCTGCGCGGGCCGCAGGGCACGCTGTTCGGGCGCAACACGCCGGCGGGCGTGGTCAAGTTCGAGTCGGTCAAGCCGTCGCAGGACTTCAACGGCTACGCCCGCGTGGGCTACGGCACCGACAATCTGTGGAACGTCGAGGGCGCGGTCGGCGGCCCGCTCACCGACCGCTGGTCGGCGCGCGCGTCGGTGCTGTACCAGCGCCGCGACGACTGGGTCGACAACACCTACCCGGGCCCGAACGAGGGCTTCGAGGGCTTCGACGAAACCGCCGCGCGCGTGCAGTTCCTGTACGAGGGCGACGCGTTCGAGGCGCTGTTCAACCTGCACAAGCGCGACATGAACGGCACCGCGCGGCTGTTCCGCGCCAACATCATCAAGCCCGGCACCAACGACCTCGTCGACGGCTTCGACAGGGACAAGGTGTCCACCGACGGCGTCAACTTCTCCGACCTGGAGACCTGGGGCGGCAGCGCGCGCCTGCGCTGGGACCTGGGCGACTACAACCTGTACTCGATCACCGGCTACGAGACCGCCGAGTCGCTCAACCGCGGCGACATCGACGGCGGCTACGGCGCGGCCTTCCTGCCCGATTCCGGCCCCGGCCTGATCCCGTTCGCGTCCGAATCGGCGGACGGGCTGCCCGACCACCGCCAGATCACGCAGGAGTTCCGCATCGAGTCCGACGAGCTGGGCCGCTTCGACTGGCAGGCCGGCCTGTTCTGGTTCGATGAAGACATCACCATCGACAGCTTCAACTACGACTCGCTCAGCCCCGGCAACCCGCAGGCCGGGCATGCGATCCAGCAGCAGCGCAACAAGGCCTGGGCGGTGTTCGCCTCGGGCGACTTCGACGTCACCGACAGGTTCAAGCTGCGCGGCGGCGTGCGCTACACGCAGGACAAGAAGGACTTCTCGGCGAGCGTGCTGGAGTCGGCGCCGTTCGGCGCGCCGGTCGGCGGCCCGTACCCGGTGCACACCGACGTCAACGACGTGAGCTGGGACGCCAGCGGCGTCTACGCGATCAACGACGACGTCAACCTGTACGCGCGCGTGGCCAAGGGCTTCCGCGCGCCGTCGATCCAGGGCCGGCTGCTGTTCGCCGCCGCCGGCGCGCCCAACGGCGGCGTGTCCACCGCGGGCTCGGAGGAGGTGATCTCCTACGAGGCCGGCGTCAAGGCCGACCTGTGGGACAAGCGCGCGCGGATCGGCTTCAACGTGTTCCGCTACGACGTCAGCGACCAGCAGATCATCGCGGTGGGCGGCGGCTCCAACATCGCCACCCTGCTCAACGCCGACAAGACCATCGGCCAGGGCTTCGAGCTGGACGCGCAGGCCTACCTCACCGACAACCTGCTGGTGACGCTGGGCAGCAGCTACAACGACACCGAGATCGACGATCCCAACCTGGCGGTGCCGGGCTGCGGCGGCGGCTGCACGGTGACCGACCCGGAGACCGCGCCGGGCTCGGGCCTGTACGTCATCGACGGCAATTCGCTGCCGCAGGCGCCCAAGTGGGTGCACAACCTCACCGCGCGCTGGAGCATGCCGGTGGGCGAGGGCGGCGAGTTCTACGTCTACACCGACTGGGCCTACCGCAGCGAGGTGAACTTCTTCCTGTACCAGTCGAAGGAGTTCACCGGCAAGGCCTCGCTCGAGGGCGGCCTGCGCCTGGGCTACGACTGGCACTACGGCGACTACGAGGTGGCGCTGTTCGGCCGCAACATCACCGACACCACCCGCATCGTCGGCGGCATCGACTTCAACAACCTGACCGGCTTCATCAACGAGCCGCGGACGTACGGGGTGGAGTTCACCGCGAAGTTCTGAGCCGCACCCTCACCCCAACCCCTCTCCCGCTTCGCAGGAGAGGGGCTCCCAAGCCTCCCTCGCTGCACGCGGCGAGGGGGCGACCACCAAGCCCTTCTCCCGCACCGCGGGAGAAGGTGCCCGAAGGGCGGATGAGGGCGCGCGGCGCAGCCGCGCAAAAAACGCACCCATGACGAATACCGAAAAGAGCGCAAAACCCCGCTGGTTCGTCCCCGGCGACCTCAACGGCTTCTTCGGCCTGGTCGTCGACAACCTGTCGATCCTCGGCTTCATCAGCGCGGCGCTGGTCGGGATCTTCGGGGTGCCGGCCGACGTGGTGTTCCAGCGCATGTTCCCCGGCACCGCGTTCGGCGTGCTGGTCGGCAACCTCGTCTACACGGTGATGGCGCGACGCCTGGCCGCGCGCACCGGCCGCGACGACGTCACCGCGATGCCGCTGGGCCTGGACGCGCCGACCAGCATCGGCATGGCGCTGCTGGTGCTGGGGCCGGCGTTCGTGGCGTTCAGGCAGGGCGGGATGGACGACGATGCCGCGGCGATCGCCACCTGGCAGCTCGGCGCCGCCTCGCTGGTGGTGATGGGCGTGCTGAAGCTGGTGCTGTCGTTCTTCGGCGACGCGGTCACGCGGATCGCGCCGCGCGCGGCGCTGCTGGGCTCGATCGCGGGCATCGCGCTGGTGCTGATGGGCTTCCTGCCGCTGGTGGAGGCGTTCCGCTCGCCGGTGGTCGGCTTCGTGACGCTGGGGCTGCTGCTGTACGTGCTGTTCGCCAACGGGCGGCTGCCGGTGCGGCTGCCGGGCGTGCTGGTCGCCTTCCTGGTCGGCACCGCGCTGTACTACGGGCTGGGGCTGGCGGGGCTGGGGGCGCCGGGCTTCGCGCTGCCGCGGGGCGCGGCGCTGCACGTCGCGATCCCGTGGCCTTCGCTGGCGTTCGTCGACGGCCTGCCGGCGACCGTGCCCTACCTGCCGCTGCTGCTGCCGTTCGGCCTGCTGATGGTGGTCGGCGGCATCAACGTCAGCGAGAGCGCGCGCGCGGCCGGCGACGACTACCGCACCCGCGACGTGCTGCTCGCCGAGGCCTGCTCCACGCTGGTCGCGGGCGTGTGCGGCGGCGTCGCCCAGACCACGCCCTACATCGGCCAGCCGGCCTACAAGCACATGGGCGCGCGCAGCGGCTACACGCTGCTGACCGGCCTGTTCGTCGGCATCGGCGGGATGCTCGGGGTGATCTCGGGGCTGGTGCAATGGCTGCCGCTGGCGGTGCTGGCGCCGATCATCGTGTACGTGGCGATCGACATCACCGTGCAGGCCTTCCAGGCCACGCCCGCGAAGCACGCGACGGCGATGGTGCTGGGCTTCCTGCCGTCGGTGGCGTACCTGGTGGCGATCAAGGCCGGCAACCCGGCGTGGATCGCGCCGGAGCAGTTCGCGCGGCTGGCGACGACCGTCGACGGCCACGGCCTTCCGGAGCTGGCGGTGATCCTGGCGCTGGGCAACGGTTTCATCATCACCTCGATGCTGTGGATCTCGACCGTGGCGGCGATGATCGACGGGCGGCTGCGGGCGGCCGCGGGCTGCCTGCTGGTGGCGGCGGTGCTGGCGATGTTCGGGCTGATCCACTCGGTCGATCCGCGCGGCGGCATCTACCTGCCTTGGGACCTGCAGGGGCTGGCACGCACGATCAGCTGGCAGTTCGCCGGCGCGTACCTGGCCCTGGCCGCGGTGCTCGCCGCGCTGTCGTTCACCGGCGGCGCGCCGCGGCGCCAGGACTGACCGGCACTCGCGGGAAACCTGCGCGCATCGCGGTGGTCATACCTGCGGTCATCCGCAGTGGAGATCCAACCGAGATGCGAAACAAGCAAGCACGCTGGCCCTGGATCGTCGGCGCCGTGGTGGTGGTCGGCGCGGGCGTCTGGATGTTCCGGCCGCCATCGCCGACCGCGCCCCCGGCGGCCACGAAGCAGGCGGCGCCGCCGGCGCCGGACAATGCGCCGGCGGCCGCTGCGGCTCCCGCTGCGCCGGCCATCGCCCATCCGATCGCGCCCGACCTGGTGGCGGACGCGGCGATTCCCTCGTTGGCCGGCAGCGACGAGGCGGCGTGGTCGGCACTGTCCACGCTGGTCGGCGACGACGGCGCGCTGGCCGTGCTGGTGCGCGATCATCTCGTGCAGCGCCTGGTCGTGCTGGTCGACAACCTGCCCCGGCGCAGCGTCACCCTCCGCGCGCTGTCGTACCGGCCGCTGGAGTCCCCGATCGCCACCGCCACCGGCGGGAACGGGGCCCTGGCCCTCGACGCCGCCGCCAATGCGCGCCGCTATGCGCCGTTCGTGCGCGCCTTCGTCCAGATCAACCCCCAGGCCGCCGCCTCGGCCTATCGGCGCTTCTATCCGCTGTTCCAGCAGGCGTATGCCGAGCTGGGCACGCAGGGCTACTTCAACGACCGCCTGGTCGCGGTGATCGACCATCTGCTGCAGACGCCGATGCCGGACCGGCCGCTGGCGGTGGTGCCCGGCGCGAACGGCAGGCTGCGCTTCGCCGATCCGGCGCTGGAGTCGCTCTCGGTCGGGCAGAAGGCGCTGCTGCGCCTGGCGCCGGAACAGGCCGCGACGGTGAAAGGGCAGCTGCGCGCGTTCCGCGCTGCGATCACCGGCGGCTGAGGCCGCCGCCGCGGGCGCGGCCCGCGGGCACGGATCGCCCGGGCCCGATGCACGCCGCCTGGCCGCGCCAGGCCCCGCGCCCAGCGCGGGCATCCCGTCTCACTGCCTCTTGAAACACCCCGGCTTAACCGCATCTGGGGAACATCGCCGGCACGGCCGGCTCCCGTCGTTTCCAGAGGAACGCCCACCATGCGGATGGACAAGCTCACCTCGCGCTTCCAGCAGGCGCTGGCCGACGCGCAGTCGCTGGCCGTCGGCCGCGACAACAACCTGATCGAGCCCGCGCACCTGCTGCTGGCCCTGCTCGACCAGTCCGGCGGCGGCACCCGGCCGCTGCTGGCGCAGGCCGGCGTCAACGTGCCGGTGCTGCGCGAGCGCCTCGCCGAGGCGCTCGACAAGCTGCCCAAGGTGTCGGGCCAGGACGGCAGCATCTCGGTCGGCAACGACCTCTCGCGCCTGCTCAACGTCACCGACAAGCTGGCGCAGCAGCGCGGCGACGCCTTCATCGCCTCGGAGCTGTTCGTGCTCGCCGCGCTCGACGACAAGGGCGAGGCCGGCCGCGCGCTCAAGGCCGCCGGCGCCGACAAGGCGCGGCTCGAGGCCGCGATCGACAGCGTGCGCGGCGGCGAGAAGGTCCAGGACGAGAATGCCGAGGACGCGCGCCAGGCGCTGGAGAAGTACACCATCGACCTCACCGCGCGCAGCGAGAAGGGCAAGCTCGACCCGGTGATCGGCCGCGACGAGGAAATCCGCCGCACTATCCAGGTGCTGCAGCGCCGGACCAAGAACAACCCGGTGCTGATCGGCGAGCCCGGCGTGGGCAAGACCGCGATCGTGGAAGGCCTGGCCCAGCGCATCGTCAACGGCGAGGTGCCCGAGGGCCTGCGCGGCAAGCGCGTGCTCTCGCTCGACATGGGCGCGCTGATCGCCGGCGCCAAGTTCCGCGGCGAGTTCGAGGAGCGCCTGAAGGCCGTGCTCAACGACCTGGCCAAGAACGAGGGCCAGATCATCCTGTTCATCGACGAGCTGCACACGATGGTCGGCGCGGGCAAGGCCGAGGGCGCGATGGACGCCGGCAACATGCTCAAGCCCGCGCTCGCCCGCGGCGAGCTGCACTGCATCGGCGCGACCACGCTCGACGAGTACCGCAAGTACATCGAGAAGGACGCCGCGCTGGAGCGCCGCTTCCAGAAGGTCTTCGTCGGCGAGCCGAGCGTGGAGGACACCATCGCCATCCTGCGCGGCCTCAAGGAGCGGTACGCGGTGCACCACGGCGTGGAGATCACCGACCCGGCGATCGTCGCCGCGGCCACGCTCAGCCATCGCTACATCAGCGACCGCCAGCTGCCGGACAAGGCCATCGACCTGATGGACGAGGCCGCCAGCCGCATCCGCATGGAGATCGACTCCAAGCCCGAGGAGCTCGACCGCAAGGAGCGCCGCCTGATCCAGCTCAAGATCCAGCGCGAGGCGCTGAAGAAGGAGAAGGACGAGGCCTCCAGGCAGCGCCTGGCCGACCTGGAGGCGGAGATCGGCGCGCTGGAGCGCGAGTACAACGACCTCGAGGAGGTGTGGAAGGCCGAGAAGGCCACGCTGCAGGGCGCCACCAAGGTCAAGGAGCGGATCGAGGAGGCGAAGCTGGAACTGGAGGCGGCGCAGCGGCGCCAGGACTACGCGAAGATGAGCGAGATCCAGTACGGCCTGCTGCCGGAGCTGGAGAAGCAGCTCAAGGCCGCGCAGGAAGCCGAGACCAAGGGCTTCACCCTGCTGCAGGACAAGGTCACCGCCGAGGAGATCGCGGAAGTCGTCTCGCGCTGGACCGGCATCCCGGTCAGCAAGATGCTCGAGGGCGAGCGCGAGAAGCTGCTGAAGATGGAGGAGCAGCTGCACACCCGCGTGGTGGGACAGGAGGAAGCGATCAAGGTCGTCTCCGACGCCGTGCGCCGCTCGCGCGCCGGGCTGGCCGATCCCAACCGCCCGAGCGGCTCGTTCCTGTTCCTGGGGCCGACCGGCGTGGGCAAGACCGAGCTGTGCAAGGCGCTGGCCGAGTTCCTGTTCGACAGCGCGGACGCGATGGTGCGCATCGACATGAGCGAGTTCATGGAGAAGCACAGCGTTTCGCGGCTGGTCGGCGCGCCTCCCGGCTACGTCGGCTACGAGGAGGGCGGCTACCTCACCGAGGCGGTGCGCCGGCGCCCGTACAGCGTGATCCTGCTCGACGAGGTCGAGAAGGCGCACCCGGACGTGTTCAACATCCTGCTGCAGGTGCTCGACGACGGCCGCCTGACCGACGGCCAGGGCCGCACGGTCGACTTCCGCAACACCGTGATCGTGATGACGTCCAACCTGGGCTCGCACCAGATCCAGGAGCTGGCCGGCGACGACTCCGCCGAGGCCTACACCCAGATGAAGGCCGCGGTGATGGACGTGGTGCAGGCGCACTTCCGCCCGGAGTTCATCAACCGGCTCGACGACATCGTCGTGTTCCACCCGTTGGACAAGGCCCAGATCAGGGAGATCGCGCGCATCCAGATGCGCGGGCTGGAGGCACGGCTGGCCGAGCGCGGCATCCGCATCGAGGTCTCGGACAAGGCCTTCGCGCTGCTGGGCAACGTCGGCTTCGACCCGGTCTACGGCGCGCGCCCGCTCAAGCGCGCGATCCAGCAGCAGCTGGAGAACCCGCTGGCGCAGCGGATCCTGGCCGGCGAGTTCGCCGCCGGCGACGCGGTGAAGGTCGACGCCGAGGGCGGGCAGCTGGTGTTCGCCAAGGGCTGATTCCGCCGGCGCCGCTGCAGGGATTGCACGCGGGAGGGGCCCTGGCGGCTCCCGCGGGGTTCCGGGCCGCGGCGCGGCTCAGCCCGAGGCGCGCAGCTGCCGGTAGGGCGGCGTCGACATCACCATCTCGGCCAGCGAGTACGCCAGCTCGCGTTCGGCCAGCACCGCGCCGTCGGCGCCGTGTTCGAGCAGGTGCTTCACCTCGGCGTCGCTGTGCGCGCGCGCCAGCACGGTGATCTCCGGGCTGAGCGCCTTGAGCCGGGTGATCGCCTCGCCGGCCTCCAGCGCCTGCGGGATCGCGAACACCGCCAGCTTGGCGCGTTCCGGCGCGGCCTCGTGCATCACCCGCTCGGCGGCGACGTTGCCGCGCACCGCGGGGAATCCGGCTTCGCGCGCCCGCGCCACGCCGTCGGCGTCGTCCTCCACCACCACCACCGGCACCCCGCGCGCCTGCAGCAGCGCGGCGAGCTGGCTGCCGACGCGGCCGTAGCCGACCACGATGGCGTGGCCGGCGACCTCGTCCGGGACGTGGTGCTCGGCGGCGTCGCGCGCCAGGGCCTCGTCCGCGTCGCGCGCCTGCTGCGCCTGCGCCTGCGCGTCCTGCCTGGCCTGCCAGCGGTCGACCAGGCCGAACACCACCGGGTTGAGCATGATCGAGATCAGCGCGCCGGCCAGCACCAGGTCCTGCGCCTGCGACGGCATGATCTTCAGCGTCACGCCGAGGCCGGCGATGATGAAGGCGAATTCGCCGATCTGCGCCAGGCTCGCGGAGATCGTCAGCGCGGTGCTGTTGGGGTGCCCGAACGCGCGCACGATCAGGTACGCCGCCGCAGACTTGCCGAAGATGATGATGAAGGCGGTGGCCAGCACCAGCAGCGGCTGCTCGATGAGGATGTGCGGGTCGAACAGCATGCCGACCGAGACGAAGAACAGCACCGCGAAGGCGTCGCGCATCGGCAGCGAGTCCTGCGCCGCCTTGTGGCTGAGCTCGGATTCGTTGAGCAGCATGCCGGCGAAGAACGCGCCGAGCGCGAACGACACCCCGAACAGCTCCGCCGAGCCGAACGCGACGCCGAGGGCGATCGCCAGCACCGACAGCGTGAACAGCTCGCGCGAGCCGGTGCCGGCGGTGCGCTCGAGCAGCCAGGGGATCACCCGGCGCCCGACCACCAGCATCACCGCGACGAAGAGCGCGACCTGGACCAGCGTGAACAGGATCTTGAGCAGCACCTGGCCGAAGCCGATCGCCTCGCCGCCGTCGGCGTTGACCACGCTGGCCACCACCGGCATCAGCACCAGCGCCAGCACGCAGGCCAGGTCCTCGACGATCAGCCAGCCCACCGCGATGCGCCCGCGCCGCGATTCGAGCAGGCGCCGCTCCTCCATCGCCCGCAGCAGCACCACGGTGCTGGCGGTGGCCAGCGAGAAGCCGAAGATGATCCCGTGCAGGGTCGGCCAGCCGAGCAGGGCCGACAGCCCCCAGCCGAGCAGCGTGGCGACCGCGATCTGGGTGACCGCGCCGGGGATCGCGATCGACTTGACCGCCATCAGGTCCTTGATGGAGAAGTGCAGCCCGACGCCGAACATCAGCAGGATCACGCCGATCTCCGCCAGCTGCGGCGCCAGGGCCTGGTCGCCGACGAAGCCGGGCGTGAACGGTCCGGCGACGACGCCCGCGATCAGGTAGCCCACCAGGGGCGACAGCCGCAGCCGCTGCGCAAGCAGGCCGAAGGCCAATGCGAGCACGAAGCCCATGCAGAGGATCGCGATCAGCGAGGTGTGGTGCGGCATCGAAGGTCCGGCGGGGGCAGGAGGGCGATAGTGACGGGCCGGCACGATCGATGCAACGCGCCGCCCGGATGGAGTGGGAGCGGCTTCAGCCGCGAGCTCTTCGGCAGGCTCGCAGGCCATCCGAAA
>JAYRKR010000155.1:0-2239 GCA_041905645.1 Luteimonas sp. | reverse complement strand
CGGGCGCCTCCTGCCGCCGCTCCCACAGGGATGGATCTCGCGGCGGATCCAATGCTGGATCCGACGGCGGACGCGGGGACGGGGCCCAGCTGCAGCACGCCCTTGGCGCTGCGCCCGGCCAGCATGTCGGCGAAGGCCTCGCCCAGGCCGTCGAGCGGATAGCGGTGGCTCACCAGCGACGCCAGCTCCAGCTCGCCGCTTTCCACCCAGCCGAACAGCCGCGGGAAATCCCGCGCCGGCACGCAGTCGCCGTACAGCGGGGCGAGGTAGCGCTTGTTCCAGAAGAAGTCGGTGAGCTCGACGCTGCCGGCGCCGTGCGCGCCGCTGACCTGCAGCGCGTTGCCGCCGTTGCGCGCCAGCCGCAGCGGCAGGAAGGCCAGCGCGGGCACGCCGGTGGCCTCGAAGGCATGGTCGACGCCGCGGCCGTCGGTGAGCGCGAGCACGTCGGCGACCAGCTCCGCCGGGCCGTTGCCGTTCCCGCCCGGCTGCAGCACGTGGGTGGCGCCGAGCTCGCGCGCGCGCTCGAGCCGCGTCGCGACCTTGTCGATGGCGATGATCGCGCCCGCGCCGGCCAGCCGCGCGCCCTGCACCACGTTGAGCCCGACCCCGCCGCAGCCCAGCACCGCGACGCTGTCGCCGGGCTGCACGCGGGCGACGTTGAGCACCGAGCCGACGCCGGTCATCACCGCGCAGCCGAGGATGCAGGCAGGGTCGGGCGGCAGCGCGTCGGGCAGCGGGGTGACCGCCTCGGCGCGCACCAGCGCGTACTCCGAAAAGGTGCCGAGGTGGAAGGAACGCTGGATCGCCCGTCCGCGCCAGCGCGTGCCGCCGCGATGCGCGCCGCTGCCGCCGGCATGGGCGGTGTCGGGGCCGTGGGTGCGCTCGCACAGCGAAGGCATGCCGTGGCCGCACTGGAAGCAGTCGCCGCAGGGGATCGCCCAGTTGAGCAGCACCGGCTGGCCGGGCCGCAGGCCGACGCCTGCGCCGGCCGATTCGACGAAGCCGGCGCCCTCGTGCCCCATCACCAGCGGGCCGGGCCAGCGCAGCGAGGCGTGGTCGGTGTGGCAGACGCCGGCGGCGGCGATCGCCACGCGCACCTCGCCCGGGCCGGGCGGGCCGACCTCGATCGTCCCGATCGCGAAGTTGCCGGCGCCGTCGGCGATGGCCGCGCGGCTGGCGAGGACGTGCGGCGCCTGCGTGCTCACGCGGCGCGTTCGAACAGCACCGGGTTCTTCGGCGTGTCGATCACCTCGCCCACCGTCGCGCCGGGGCACCACTTGTCCCAGTCCTGCTGCTGCATGTGGTTCTCCGGCGCCTTCAGGCGCATGTCGCGGTCCATGTAGATGACGGTCATCACCGAGCGCGGCGTGGCCGAGCGGTTGGGGCCGGCGCGGTGGAAGGTCCAGCCGAGGTGGAAGCTGACCTCGCCCAGGTCGAACGGCGCGTCCACCACCGGGAAGCCGTGCGCCTGCATGTTGGCGGTGATCTCGCGCTCGCTGTCGTCGGAGATGCCGAGGTCGCGGCCGAACTCCACGCCCTGGCTGCCGGCGAAGAACGCCAGCGGGCCCATGTCCTGCGGCACCGCCTGCAGCGGCACCCAGGCGGTGACGCAGCGGTCGGTGTCCAGCGGCCAGTAGTACTGGTCGGCGTGCGCGGGGGTGATGCCGCCGCCCGGCTCCTTGTACAGGGACTGGTCGTGGTACAGGCGCACGCCCTCGACCTGCAGCAGCGCGGCGGCGATGCCGGCCAGGCGCTTGCCGAAGACGAACTCGCGCGCGGGCCCGCCGTGCTCCCACAGGTTCATCACCTGCAGGAAGGCGCGGTCGTAGGTGCTGCGCTCTTCCAGCGGCACGGTCTGGGTGTTGAGGGCGATGGTCAGGCGCGTGATCTCGCCGCCGTAGCGGCGCAGGGCGTCGGCGTCGAACACGTCCTTGAGCTTGATGAAGCCGTCGCGGCGGAACTGCGCGATCTGCGCGTCGGCGAGCGGGTAGGGGGCGTCGATGGCGGCGGGCATGGCGTGCTCCGGTGCGCGGGCTTGCGCATCCGGCGATGGTAGGCACGCCGCCGCCGCGGCCGCATCCGCGGGGATGACCGATCGCGGGCGCGGACTGTCGGATCCATGACCTCATTCTCGTGGAGACGCATGAGAGCCTGTGGGAGCGGGGGGGGGGGGGCGGGGGGGGGGGGGGCCGGGCCCCCCCCCCCCCGCCCCCGCGGGCGGCGCCCCCCCCCACACCCA
>JAYRKR010000098.1:0-12222 GCA_041905645.1 Luteimonas sp. | reverse complement strand
GCATGTAACCCCGGCAGCAAGTCCGCGGCGCGGACTTGCTGGATCCACAAGGCCAACTAGTTGGCCTTGTGGATCGCCCGCTTGTCCACCGCCATCGCCGCGTCGTGGATCGACTCGGACAGCGTCGGATGCGCATGGCAGATCCGGGCCAGGTCGTCGGCGGAGCCCTTGAACTCCATCGCCAGCACGCCCTCGTGCACCAGTTCGGAGACGCCCACGCCGACCAGGTGCAGGCCGAGCACGCGGTCGGTCTCGGCGTGCGCGATCACCTTCACGAAGCCGGCCGGCTCGGCCATGGCCACGGCGCGACCGAGCGCGGCGAACGGGAAGCTGCCGGTCTTGTACGGCGTGCCTTCGGCCTTGAGCTGCTGCTCGGTCTTGCCGACCCAGGCCACTTCCGGCTCGGTGTAGATGACGTTCGGGATCGTCTCGTAGTTGACGTGGCCCGGCAGGCCGGCGATCAGCTCGGCCACCGCGATGCCTTCCTCGAAGCCCTTGTGCGCCAGCATCGGCCCGCGCACGCAGTCGCCGACCGCCCACACGCCGTCGACGCCGGTGTGGCAGTGCTCGTCGACCTCGATGACGCCGCGCTGGTCGAGTTTGACGCCGGTGCCGTCGGCGAGCAGGCCCTTGCTCGCGGCGCGGCGGCCGACCGAGACCAGCAGCCTGTCGACGGTGATGGTGTGCTCGCCGTCCTTGTCGCTGTAGGTGACGACGACTTCCTTCTTCTTGCCCTTGCCCGCGACCTCGGCCTTGCTCACCTTGGCGCCCAGGCGGATGTCCAGGCCCTGCTTCTTGTATTCGCGCGCGGCGGTCTTCGCGACCTCGGCGTCGGCCATCGGCAGGAAGTCGGGCAGCGCCTCGAGGATCGTGACCTCGGCGCCCAGCCGGCTCCACACGCTGCCCAGCTCCAGCCCGATCACGCCGGCGCCGATCACGCCCAGGCGCTTGGGCACCTCGGCGAAGTCGAGCGCGCCGACGTTGTCGACGATGCACTCGCCGTCGAACTTCGCGAAGGGCAGCTCGATCGAGTCCGAGCCCGCCGCGAGGACGACGTTGGCGGCCTTGAGCTCGACCTCGGTCCCGTCGTGCTGCTTCACCTTGACCACGTTGCCCGGCTGCAGCTGGCCGAAGCCGTAGTAGGGCGTGACCTTGTTGGCCTTGAACAGCATCGCGATGCCGCCGGTGAACTGCTTCACGATCTTGTCCTTGCGGCCGATCATAGTGCCGATGTCGACCTTGGCGTCCTTGAAGCTGATGCCGTGCTCGCCGAACAGGTGGCCCATGTTCCAGTACTGGCGCGAGGAATCGAGCAGCGCCTTGGACGGGATGCAGCCCACGCGCAGGCAAGTGCCGCCGAGCGCCGGCTTGCCGTCCTTGCCCAGCGCGGCGTCGATGCAGGCGGTCTTCATGCCCAGCTGCGCGGCGCGGATGGCGGCGTGGTAGCCGGCGGGGCCGGCGCCGATGACGATGACGTCGTAGTTCTCTGCCATTGAATTCTGCTCCTGCTTGTCTTCTCTAGAAACTAGAAACGTAGGAACCAGGAACTAGAGAACGCCGGCTCGCCGACCACTAGTTCCTAGTTCCTCTCCACTAGTTCCTCGCCCTTACATACCCAGCAACATCCGATGCGGATTCTCGAGCTGGTTCTTGATGTCCACCAGGAACAGCACCGCGTCCTTGCCGTCGATGATGCGGTGGTCGTAGGACAGGGCGATGTACATCATCGGGGCGGCGACGACCTGGCCGTTCTCGACGACCGGGCGCTCCTTGATCGTGTGCATCCCGAGGATCGCCGACTGCGGCGGGTTGACGATCGGCGTCGACATCAGCGAGCCGAAGGTGCCGCCGTTGGTGATGGTGAAGGTGCCGCCCTGCAGGTCCTCGAGCTTGAGGCCGCCCTCGCGCGCCGCCTTCGCGTAGCCGTCGATCGCCTTCTCCACCTCGGCGAAGGACATGCGCTCGACGTTGCGCAGCACCGGGGTCACCAGGCCGCGGTCGGTGGAGACCGCGATCGAGACGTCGGCATAGCCGTGGTAGATGATGTCGTCGCCGTCGACCGAGGCGTTGACCACCGGGTACTTCTGCAGCGCGTTGGCGGCGGCCTTGGCGAAGAAGCTCATGAAGCCGAGCTTGATGCCGTTCTCCTTCTGGAACTGCTCGCCCAGCTCCTTGCGCATCGCCATGACCTTGCCGAGGTTGACCTCGTTGAACGAGGTCAGCATGGCGATCGAGTTCTTCGACTGCATCAGGCGCTCGGCGATGCGCTTGCGGATGCGCGTCATCGGCACGCGCTCCTCCGGGCGGGCGCCGCCGGAGACGCCGGCGGTTCTGCCGGAGGCGTAGTTGACCAGGTCCTCCTTGGTCACCGCGCCGCGGCGGCCGGTGCCCTCGACCTGCGCGGGATCGATGCCTTCCTTCGCGGCGGTGAATCGGGCGCCCGGCGGGAGGTCGTCGGCCTTCGACGGCGCCGCGGCGCCGGGCTTGCCGGCGGCGGACTTGGGCTGCACTTCCTCGGCGCCGGCGGCGGGCGCTTGCGGCGTGGTGGCCGGCGCCTCGGCCTTCTTGTCGTTGGCGGGCTTGTCGGCCTTGGCCTCGGGCGCGGCGGCGGCCACGGCGCCTTCCTCGATCACCGCGATGACCTGCTGGCTGGTGACGGTGGCGCCTTCCTCGAACTTGAGCTCCTTGATCACGCCGTCGACCGTCGACGGCACCTCGAGTACGACCTTGTCGGTCTCGAGGTCGACGAGGTTCTCGTCGCGCTTGACCGCGTCGCCGACCTTCTTGTGCCACGACGCGATGGTGGCGTCGGAAACGGATTCGGGCAGAACGGGGACTTTGATTTCGGTGGCCATGCAGGCGGGTCCTGGATTGTCATCCGGAATGACGAGGTGGAAGGATCACTCGGCGGCGTGCTTGCCGTTGAGCGGGTTGACGAGGGCATCGGCGACCAGCTGCTGCTGCTCGGCCACGTGGTCGTTGAAGTGGCCGACCGCGGGCGATGGCGAGCGTGCGCGGCCGGCGTAGTGCAGCGTCTGCCCGGGCTGCAGGCAGGCGTCGAGGTGGTGCTTGATCTGGTACCAGGCGCCCTGGTTCTGCGGCTCTTCCTGGCACCACACGACCTCGCCGGCCTTGGCGTACTTCTTCAGCTCGGCGGCGAGCAGGGCGCGCGGGAACGGATAGAGCTGCTCCACGCGCAGCAGGGCGACGTTGTCGAGCTTGCGCTTGTGCGATTCCTCGAGCAGGTCGTAGTACACCTTGCCCGAGCAGGCGACCACGCGCTCGACCTTCTTCGCGGCGGCCCCGGCGTCGGGGATCAGGTGCTGGAAGCTCCCCTCCGCCAGCTCGCCCAGCGAGGACACCGCCAGCTTGTGGCGCAGCAGCGACTTGGGCGTCATCACCACCAGCGGCTTGCGGGTGTCCATGCGCAGCTGCCGGCGGATCATGTGGAAGGCCTGCGCCGGCGTGGTCGGCACGCAGACCAGCATGTTGTCGAGCGCGCACAGCTGCAGGAAGCGCTCCAGGCGCGCCGAGCTGTGCTCCGGGCCCTGGCCCTCGTAGCCGTGCGGCAGCAGCAGCGCCATGCCGCACAGGCGGTTCCACTTGGCCTCGCCGGAGCTGATGAACTGGTCGATCACCACCTGCGCGCCGTTGGCGAAGTCGCCGAACTGCGCCTCCCAGATGTCGAGCGTGTCGGGATCGGCCGTGGCGTAGCCGTACTCGAAGGCCATCACCGCCTCCTCGCTGAGCAGCGAGTCGACGATGGTGGCGTCCTCGGGGTCCTTCACCAGCTGCTGCAGCGGCAGGTAGTGGGTGTCGGTCTTCTGGTCGTGCAGCACCGCGTGGCGGTGGAAGAAGGTGCCGCGGCCGCTGTCCTGGCCGACCAGGCGCAGCTTGTGGCCCTCGTCGAGCAGGGTGGCGTAGGCCAGGTTCTCGGCGAAGCCCCAGTCGCCCGGCAGCTCGCCGGCGGCCATCTTGCGGCGGTCGTCGTAGATCTTGGCCACGCGCGGGTGCAGGACGATCTCCGGCGGGACCGTGTTGATCGCCTTGGCCAGCCTGTCGAGCGTGGCGCGCTCGACCTTGGTGTCGACCGGGTCGGACAGCTTGCCCGAGAGGTATTCCGACCAGTCGATGGTGAACTCGTCGGGCTTGACCGTCGCCAGTTCCGTGGTCACCTCGCCGGCGTCGAGCTTGTCGCGGTAGTCGTCGACGACCTTCTGCGCCTCGCCCTCCCTGAGCAGGCCGGCGGCGGCGAGGCGGTCCGCGTAGAGCTCGCGGGCGGTCTTGTGGGCGCGGATGGCCTGGTACATCAGCGGCTGGGTCGCGGCCGGCTCGTCGGCCTCGTTGTGGCCGTGGCGGCGGTAGCAGACCAGGTCGATGACCACGTCCTTGCCGAAGCGCTGGCGGAAGTCGAAGGCCAGCTCGGCGCAGAACACCACGGCCTCCGGATCGTCTCCGTTCACGTGCAGCACCGGCGCGCCGACCATCTTGGCGACGTCGGTGCAGTAGAGCGTGGAGCGCGCGTCGTCGGCGGCGCTGGTGGTGAAGCCGACCTGGTTGTTGATGACCACGTGCACCGTGCCGCCGACGCGGAAGCCGCGCGCCTGCGACATCTGGAACAGCTCCATCACCACGCCCTGGCCGGCGAACGCGGCGTCGCCGTGCAGCAGGATCGGCAGCACCTGCCTGCGCTCGGCGTCGCCGCGGCGGTGCTGGCGCGAGCGCACGGAGCCCGCGACCACAGGGTCGACGATCTCCAGGTGCGAGGGATTGAAGGCCAGCGCCAGGTGCACCGGGCCGCCGGGGGTGGCGATGTCGGCCGAGAAGCCCATGTGGTACTTCACGTCGCCGGTGTGGGCGCGGTCGTCCTTGGCGTGCTCGAACTTGCCCTCGAACTCGTCGAACAGCTTGCGCGGCGACTTGCCCAGGGTGTTGACCAGCACGTTGAGGCGCCCGCGGTGGGCCATGCCGATCACGATGTCCTTGACGCCGTCGCCACCGGCGCGGCGGACGATGTTGTCCAGCAGCGGGACCATCGCGTCGCCGCCCTCGAGCGAGAAGCGCTTCTGGCCGACGTACTTGGTGTGCAGGTAGCGCTCCAGGCCCTCGGCCGCGGTCAGGCGCTCGAGGATGCGGCGCTTGTCGGCCTCGGTGCGCCCGAAGTCGCCGCCGGCCGCTTCCAGCCGCTCGTAGATCCAGCGCCGCTGCTCGGCGTCGGTGATGTGCATGAACTCGGCGCCGATCGGGCCGGTGTAGGTGGCCTTGAGGCGGGCAAGCAGGTCGCCCAGCTTCATCCGCGGGTGGCCGCCGACGCCGCCGGTGCTGAATTCCGAGGACAGGTCGGCATCGGACAGGCGATGGAAGGCCAGTCCGAGGTCGGGCGCCTCCGGCTTGTCCTGCATCGCCAGCGGGTCGAGCGCGGCCGCCAGGTGGCCGCGCGAGCGGTAGGCGGTGATCAGGCGGCCGACGTGGCGCTCGCGCTCGTCGCCGGCGCCCTGCGCGGCGACCGCGCCGCGCAGGGCCTGGCGGCCCGCGGCGGCGACGCTTTCCATGACGGCCGAGTGCGGGATGTCGCCGGCCTCGCGGCCCTTGAACCCGTCGAACCACTTCCTCCAACCGGGCCCGACGCTGTCGGGATCCACCAGGTACTGCTCGTACAGGTCCTCGATGTAGGCGGCGTTGGCGCCGAGCTGGGAGGACTGCGCAAACTGCTTCAGGAGACTGTCCACGTCTGGCGTATCGGGCTCGAAGGGGAGGGCAAACGCCTGATTCGACGGGATTTTCGCAGGCCCGTGGAGTGGCGCGGGAAAGAAACGCGATTATAGCCCGCGGGCTTGCCGCGGTGCATCATGAGGCGGGTGTCGCGCGGGCGACGCAGCGTTTCCCGAGCTGCCCTGTAGGAGCGCCCCATGGGCGCGATGGCTTTCGCCGGTCACGCGATCGCGCCCATGGGGCGCTCCTACAGGCCCAGCGCGCGGTATTCGCTGCAGGGACGGGCGCGTTCCCAGACCGGGCGGAACTGCTCGACCAGGTGGCGGGCGCGGCCGGCGGCGGCGCCTTCGGATTCGCCGTCGAAGCGGTGGCCGAGCGGGCGGAAGTAGTAGCCGCCGTCGTCGTTGGCGACGTAGGCCGAAGGGTAGGCGAGGTCGACGGGGTCGGCGACCTCGCGGAAGGCGATCGCGCTGGGCAGCCGCTGCGCCAGCGCCAGCAGCGGGGCCACCGCGCGCTGCGGCGCGGCGGCGTCCTGCAGCAGCACGCGCAGCTCGCTGCCGTCGCCGCGGGTGCAGAAGCCGCGGATCGCTTCCAGCACGCGCGGGGCGTCGAACAGGCCCGGATCGAGCTCGCGGCTGTAGACGTACAGCCGGCGCCGCGCCTGCCGCACGAGGTCGACGGTGGCGACGACCGCCGCGCCGCGGTCCTCGATCGCGCGCGGGCGGTCGATCCGGCGCCGCATCGCCTGGTGCTCGATCCCGGCCTCCATGAAGCGCGCGCCGGACGGTGCGAAGCCGTGGCGGTGGTAGAAGTCCTGCGCGGACACCTGCGCGTTGAGCACGACGTCGTGCCATCCCTGCACGCGCGCCTGCCGCAGCAGCGCGTGCAGCAGGGCGTCGCCGACGCCGGCGCCGCGCCATTCGCGCAGCACCGCCATGCGGCCCACGCGCGTCGGCTCGCCTTCCCGCGCCGGCGGCACCAGGCGGCCCGTGCCGATCGCCGCGCCGCCGCGGTCGCGCGCGACGACGTGGCGGCACTGCGGATCGAGGGCGTCGCGCTCTTCCTCGGGCGACACGCCCTGCTCCCGGATGAAGACCGCCTCGCGCACCGCCAGCAGCTCCCCGGCGTCGCTGGCGTAGTCGGCCGGCTCGACCCGGAACGGTCCGCTGGCCGCGGTCACGGCGCCGCCTGCTCCGGGTCGAGCAGGCGGTAGTGGCCGCCCTGGAGCAGTTCGTAGACGACGTCGCGGCCGCGATCGGACAATTTCGCGTAGGCGGCGCCATCGATCGCGGCGGCGGCGGCGATCGCCCGCGCATCGCGCACCGGCAGTTCGAAATCCTGCCCGGCGGCGTACAGGCGCGCGCCCTTCGCGGCGCGGCGCCAGGCCATCCGCGTCCACGGGTGGCGCTGCAGGACGTGGCCCTGCTGCAGGTCCCATTCGGTCTCGATGCGCGAGCGCCCATCGTCGGCCGGCATGGCCTGTCCTGCGCTGCGGTAGGCGGTCATGAAGCGGCCGAACCAGTCGCCCAGGCGGTCGGGGTCGTTCATGCGCAGCGCGTTGAGCGCGGCGAGGGCGCGCTGCATCGCGGCGGCGTCGATCTCGTTGGGGTCCTTCGCCGGCGCCAGGTCCGGATCGGCGTAGCGCACGGCCTCGTCGGCCTCGGCGGCCAGGGTGTCGACGAAGTCGCCGAGCAGCTCGGCGGCCGAGGGCGCGCGCATGCCGACCGAGAACGTCAGGCAGGGATCCTCGGCCACGCCGTGGTGCGGCACGCCGGGCGGCAGGTAGAGCATGTCGCCGGGGCCGAGCACCCAGTCGTGGCTCGGGGTGAAGCGCTGCAGCAGCCGGAGCTCGGCATCCTTGCGGAAATGCAGCGGCGGATCGTCCCGCACGTCGACCTGCCAGCGCCGGTGGCCCTGCGCCTGCAGCAGGAACACGTCGTACTGGTCGACGTGGGCGCCGACCGAGCCGCCGGTGGCGGCGAAGCTCACCATCACGTCGTCGATGCGCCAGCGCGGCAGGAAGTCGAACTTCGGCAGCAGCGCGGCGACGTCGGCGTCCCACTTGTCGACGTCCTGCACCAGCACGGTCCAGTCGCGGTCGCCCAGGCCCGGGAACAAGGCCTCGGCGAACGGCCCGTGGCGCACGGTCCACGCGTCGCGGTCGCGGTCGTGCTGGACCAGGCGCGCCAGCACGCCGTCCTCGCAGGCCAGCCCGGCGAGGTCCTCGGGCTCGATCGGCGACACGAAGCCGGGGAAGGCGTTGCGCACCAGCAGCGGCCGCTTCTGCCAGTAGTCGCGCAGGAAGTCGGCGGGCGGCATGCCCAGCGGCTGCGCGGCGGAGCCGTGGACCTCGATGTCTGGAAGCGCCATCGCGCAAGCTTACGACAGCGGCCTGCGGAGCACAGCCGCTTCGCTTCGCGACTCGGGCCGCGCCGGTTCCGTTTTCCCGCGGGAGCGGCTTCAGCCGCGAGCCTTTCCGGATCCGGGCTTGCCCGGACCCGAGGTGCGGGTTCGAGCATGCCCGGCCCCGAAAGCTTCCGGCCGACGCCGCTCCCTGCCGACCGGTGGCCGGCGGGCGCTTCAGCGCGTGCAGCTGGCCCGCAAACTCACGCCGGCGTAGGCCTGTTCGCCGACCACCTTGACGTAGTAGACGCCGGCCGTGGCTGCCGCGATGGTGACGGCCTCGTCGTTGGTGCCGCCGTGCGCGGACCAGTACTGCGCCTCGTCCGGCGTCGGCGCCTTGCCCTGCGAGACGTACAGCGACACGTCCCCGCTGCCGCCCGAGGCGGCGATTCGCAGCTTCCGGATCCCGGCCGGCAGGACCACCTTGTAGAGCCTTTCGCTGCCCTGCGCGCCGGCCAGGTTCCGCAGCGGGGCGCGGTTCTCCAGTGCGACCGCGGCCTCTTCCTGCTCGAACCAGGAATTGGGATACCCCAGGCCGTACACCCTTCCGCTGTAGCGGGCGCGGACGGAACCGTCCTCGACCCGGACGATCCCGTTGAAGGCGTCGCCGAGATCGCCATCGCTGACCTTGGCCGCCACCAGGACCTCGCTTCCGTCGACGGACCACTCGATGGGCGTATACGTATCGCCGGGCTCGACCGGCGTGACTTGCCGCGCGTTGCCGCCGTCGGCGTCGATGACGAACAGCGGGTGGCTGGTGCCCACCGTCTTCTGGAACGCGATCCTGCCGCCGTCGGCCGAGAACACCGGGCTCCTGCCCGCGGTCAGGAACCTCCGGACGCCGGTGGCGACGTCCAGGACATCGATCGCGTCGCTTCCATCATCCAGCGCGATCCGCTCGCCGTCGGGCGATATGCTGACCCGGGCGGGCCACGACGCCAGCGAGCCCAGCGACGTCGCGCCGCCGGTGGCCACGTCCACCCGGCGCAGCTCCGTGGAATCGTCGGGCGACCGCACGCTCACGAGCAGGTGCCTGCCGTCCGGGAACCACTGCCGCACCTCGCCCGGGCACGACACCTGGCGCCGGTTGCCGCCGTCGGGCGACATCACGTAGGCGCAGGAATCGTTGTTGTCGACGAAGGCGATCAGGTTGGCGCCGCGGGGTCCCCACAGCGGCGCCGTGCCGAAGGAGTCGATATCCGTCCCGCCGACCAGCCGGGTGAGATTGCCGCCGTCGGCGTCCACGCGATAGAGCGCCGGGCCCGTGTAGTCGAACCGCAGGAAAACCAGCTGGCTGCCGTCGGGCGACCAGCTCGGCCAGTAATCGACGGCGCCCTCGGGCGGCGCGGTCAGGCTGCGGATGGCGTTGCCCGCGTCGTCGGTGTCGTCGTCCACGCTGATGCCGCCGGCGGGTTCGCCCGTCCACTCGACTCCGGTCAATGCGATCTTGTCGTGTTCGGCGGCAAGCGCACTGCCGCCGCTCGTCGTCAGT
This sequence comes from Luteimonas sp., assembly GCA_041905645.1. Classification (GTDB taxonomy): domain Bacteria; phylum Pseudomonadota; class Gammaproteobacteria; order Xanthomonadales; family Xanthomonadaceae; genus Luteimonas. Next base: position 2,615 of record JAYRKR010000098.1, on the reverse strand, counting down.
CCGGCGATGACCAGGGCGGCGCAGGCGCGCGGCAACGATGCCTTCATGTGCTTCTCCTCGTGGGTTTCGGCGGATGACGGCAGGTGCGCGGGCAGGCAGGGCACGCCGGCGTTCCGCGGGAACGGCAGCACGATTGCGGCACGTGGCGTCGGAGGCAGTATCGCGAGCGCTGGTTAAAGCGACGTGGCATTCGTCTGAATGCGATTTCGAGCCTGTTGCGGATGCACGACACCGGACTCGCGAATGCGCGGATCGCGGAGTGCGAGGATCGCGGCGCCAGCGGGAAGCAGGCGCGTTCGGCGCGCGGCGGTCCGTCCGGACGCGCAGGCGGGATCAGGTCGCGATCGCGTCGTAGCCGGCCGTGCTGAACTGGATCAGGCACCAGCCGTGGCCGAAGGGATCGGCGAGCCGTGCGATGCGGCCCCATGCGGCCTCGCGGATGCCGCCCTCCTGCGCGGCACCGGCGGCGAGCGCGCGGGCGAGGGCGGCATCGAGGTCGTCGACCACCACGTCGCAATGCAGCGGCGTCCAGTGGCGCCCGTAATCGCGCGCGCGATCTCCGGCGCCGATGCTGCCCGCCGGCTTGCGCAGCAGGTACAGCGGCGCCCGCGCGCCGAGCAGCTCCAGCACGTCGCCGCCGAAACGGCGCGCGGGCCGCAGGCCGAACGCGGCGACGTAGAACGCCTCGGCGGCCGCGAGGTCCGGGACGTCGACGTTGAGCAGCAGGTTCATGCCAGCGGCTGGGCGAAACGGAGCTCGAAGCCGGACGGATCGGCGAGCCTGAAGTCGCGGAGCCCGTAGTCGCGGTCGCCGACCGGCTGCGTCGGTGCGAGGCCGAGCGCGAGCACGTGCGCCCACACCGCATCCACGTCGTCGACCACGATCCGCAGGTTGACCCAGCGCGGAGCGGCCGGCGCGTCCGGGCTCTCGGCCAGGAACAATCGCTGTCCGTGCCAATGCACGACGGCGAACGGCCCGCTGCGGCGAAGCAGCTCGAAGCCGATCGAAAGATAGAAGGCGAGCGATCGCGCCAGGTCCGGGCAAACGATCTCGACCACGCCCTGCGCGAAGCCTTCGCCTGCCGGCGTGCCCGCCGCGTCGCCGCGCACGCTCAGATCGCCTTGGCCAGCGATTCCGCCAGGCCGGTGTAGCCGGATGGCGCCAGCGCCAGCAGGCGGGCCTTGTCCGCCGCAGGCAGGTCGAGCGACCCGATGAAGGCGCGCATCGACTCGCGGGTGATGCCCTGGCCGCGGGTCAGCGCCTTGAGCTGCTCGTAGGGCTCGGGCAGGCCGTGGCGGCGCATCACCGTCTGCACGGCTTCGGCGAGCACTTCCCAGGCCGCGTCGAGGTCGGCGGCCAGGCGCTCGGGGTTGGCGGACAGCTTGCCCAGGCCGCGCAGCAGCGCGTCGTAAGCGATCAGCGCGTGGCCGAACGCGCTGCCCAGCGCGCGCAGCACGGTGGAGTCGGTGAGGTCGCGCTGCCAGCGGCTGACCGGCAGCTTGGCGGCGAAGTGCTCGAGCAGCGCGCTGGCGACGCCGAAGTTGCCCTCCGCGTTCTCGAAGTCGATCGGGTTGACCTTGTGCGGCATGGTCGAGCTGCCCACCTCGCCGGCCTTCACCGCCTGCTTGAAGTAGCCCAGCGAGATGTAGCCCCAGACGTCGCGGCACAGGTCGATGCAGATGGTGTCGATGCGCTTCTGGACGTCGCAGATCTCCGCGATGCCGTCGTGCGGCTCGATCTGGGTGGTGTAGGGGTTGAAGTCCAGGTCCAGCGCCTCGACGAAGCGCCGCGCGAACGCCGGCCAGTCGACGTCCGGATAGGCGGCGACGTGGGCGTTGTAGTTGCCGACCGCGCCGTTGATCTTGCCGGTCAGCGACACCGCGGCCAGCTGCTCGCCCTGGCGCTGCAGGCGCGCGACGACGTTGGCGATCTCCTTGCCGACGGTGGTTGGCGAGGCGGTCTGGCCGTGGGTGCGCGAAAGCATGGGCAGCGCGGCGTGCTCGTGCGCCATCGCGCGCAGGCGCTGGATCAGCTCGTCGAGCCGGGGCAGCAGCACCGACTGCCGCGCCTCGTTGAGCATCAGCGCGTAGGACAGGTTGTTGATGTCCTCGCTGGTGCAGGCGAAGTGGACGAACTCCAGCGCCGGGCCGAGCGCGGCGTCCCCCGATCCGGTCGGGGGCAGGCCGCGCAGCCGTTCCTTGATGAAGTACTCGACCGCCTTGACGTCGTGGTTGGTGGTGCGCTCGATCTCCTTGACCCGCGCCGCGTCGGCGACCGAGAAGCCGTCGGCCAGCGCGCGGAGCCGGGCGATCGCGGCATCGTCGAACGGCGCCAGTTCCGCGATGCCCGGCTCGGCGGCCAGCGCCAGCAGCCATTCCACCTCGACCCGCACGCGCGCCCTGACCAGGCCGTACTCCGAGAACACCGGGCGCAGCGCGTCGACCTTGCCGGCGTAGCGGCCGTCGAGGGGGGAGAGGGCGAGCAGCTGCGATTCGGTCGACATGGCGGCGGGCGGAGGCGGAAACCGCGCATTCTACTGCCGCAGCCCGGCGCCGGCCAGCGCGCGCGGGGGGGAGCCCCCCCCCCCCGGCCCCCCCGCGGCAAAAAAACCCCCC
>JAYRKR010000154.1:0-2250 GCA_041905645.1 Luteimonas sp. | reverse complement strand
GCCCGGCGGGCCGACGCGCCAGTACTCGCTGTGCAACGACCCGGCCGAGACGCACCGCTACCTGATCGCGGTGCTGCGCGACCCGCGCTCGCGCGGCGGCTCGGCCGCGGTGCACGAGCGGGTGAATGTCGGCGACACGCTGGTGATCAGTGCGCCGAAGAATCATTTCGCGCTGGCCCACGACGCCTCCAGCCACCTGCTGCTGGCCGGTGGCATCGGCGTGACGCCGCTGCTGTGCATGGCCGAGCGCCTGGCGCATGCCGGCGCCGATTTCGAGATGCACTACTGCACGCGCTCGCCGGCGCGCACCGCGTTTCGCCAGCGCATCGCGGCTTCGCCGTTCGCCGCGCGCGTGGCCTTCCACTTCGACGACGGCGAGGCCGCGCAGAAGCTCGACATCGCCGCGCTGCTGGCTGCGCCACGGGCCGGGCGGCACCTCTACGTCTGCGGGCCGAAGGGCTTCATGGATGCGGTGCTCGGCAGCGCGCGGGCGCAGGCCTGGCCGCAGGCGCAGATCCATTACGAATTCTTCGGCGCGGATGCCGCGCCCGCGGCCGGCGACGGCGGCTTCGAGGTGATGCTGGCGAGTTCGGGCCGGGTGATCAAGGTGGCGCCCGACCGCAGCGTGGTGCAGGCGCTTGCCGAGGCTGGGGTGAGTGTGGCCACCTCCTGCGAGCAGGGCGTGTGCGGCACCTGCCTGACGCGCGTGATCGAGGGCGAGCCCGATCACCGCGACCTCTACCTCACGCCACAGGAGCAGGCCGCGAACGACCAGTTCCTGCCCTGCTGTTCGCGCGCCAAGTCGGCACGTCTGGTGCTGGACCTCTAGAAGTGGCGGGTGTCAGGCCGTCGTCGCGGCAGCCGCGGAGAGGCAGGCATTGCACTTGCCCAGGCCGGGCAGGCGCGGATCGGGCTTGCCGTCGCCGGTCTTGAAGTTGGCCTGGCAGCGGCGGCAGACGTACATCTTCGAGCTCGACATCAGCGGGCGGATGCCCGGCTCCGCCGAGGGCCGCGCCGCGGTGTACTCCGCCTGGGTCTGTCGCAGCTTCAGGGCTTGCGTGTCGGGCGGGGTCGGGGGCGTGGAGCGGCGTGTCGTCATGTCGCGGTCAATCCGAGGAGAGGATGGCGAAGGTGGGGGCTCTGGCGGCCCGTTCAACTGTGTATTGTCCCAGCTTTCGGAAACGCCCACGTAAACGGTTGCACATCGGTCTGCGGGCGCTCAGGGCAGCCAACGATGCCGACCGCTAGAGTCCGCTCATGGCCCGACCCGTGATCGCGCTGGATGCCGACGGCGTTCTGCTGGACTTCCACCTCGCCTATGCGCATGCGTGGCGGCGCGTGTTCGGAACGTTTCCGGCCGAGCGCGACCCGCTCGCCTACTGGCCGATGGACCGCTGGGATGTGCCGCGCCTGGGCTTGATCGGCAAGTGGCGCTTCAGGGCGGCGTTCGACGAGGGGTTCTGGTCGTCGGTGCCCTCGATGCCGGGTGCCGTGCGGGCGTGCCATCGGCTCGCCGATGCGGGCTATGAACTCGTGTGCGTTTCGGCGCTGGAGGAGCGCTTCGAGGCTGCGCGCCTGCGCAACCTGCGTGCGCTGCAGTTCCCGATCGAACGCGTCATCGCGACGGGACATCACGACCTGGCCCACAGCCCGAAAGCCGCTGCCGTGGAGGCGATCGGCGCGGAGGTGTTCGTCGACGACTACCTGCCGTACTTCCGCGGCGTCGCCGCGTCGGTCCACACCGCGCTGGTGCTGCGTGCCCCCAATGGCAGCCCGAACGCCGGCCCGGAGCTCGGGCTGGCCAGCAGCGTCCACCAGGACCTGGCGGCGTTCGCCGAGTCCTGGCTGGCGCGCTGAGGCGCGGCTTACTGCAGCGCCACCTCGACGCGGCGCGCCTGCGCGGCGTCGCCGCTGCCGGTGAGCTGCTCGGGCTTCTTCAGCTCGATCTTGTCCTCGGCTACACCCGCCGCCTTGAGCGCATCGCGCACGGCGAAGGCGCGCTGCTTGGCGAGATCCTCGTTCTTCGCCGGGTCGCCGGAGGCGTCGGTGAAGCCGCTGAGCACGGCGCGCTTGCCTTCGGCCACCGCCTTGGCCACGTCGGCCAGCGCGGCGTTGGCGCCGCCGGCCACCTCGGCCTTGCCGCTGGCGAAGTAGAACTTCACCACGCCGTTCTCGACCACGAACGAGGCGCCGTCGGCGCTCGCCGCCGCCGAGGCCGCAGCCGGCGCGGCGCTCTGCTCGGGCGCCTTG
>JAYRKR010000097.1:0-12343 GCA_041905645.1 Luteimonas sp. | reverse complement strand
TGAGGCAGTGAGGTCCGTGAAGCCAACGAATATGGCAATAGCGGCGAACAGGACGACGACCATCGCTACTAAACCTAAAGCAAGTTTTGAGGCCATCGGAAGCTCCGTACGCGGCCTAACGCCAGAATTAAGCCGAGCCACGAAGTGGCTTCGGCTTGAATGACTTGTTATGGGGTGGTGGCCCGTTGAACTGCACCGCTGACCCTCCCCGGCCTGCGAAACGTCCCGATGCCCGAAAGACTAGCAGAACCAGGACCCGGTGCTTTACCCGTAACCCTCAAGGCGAAGATTGGCCGAAGCCGCCTGCAATGAAGGGGCCGGCAACTCCACGACCAAAGGCGAAGCGACGCACCGAACGATCGCCGCGGACGTAAGGACTGCTATCCGGAGCCGACCCGATCCGATCGCCGCGAACGGGCCGAAGGAACGACCAACGACAAACTCACCACAAACACCACATAACGCCGGAATTAAGCCGACCCGCGAAGCGGGTTCGGCTTGAATGAATTGTTAGCGCTCAGGCCCAAAGCGTGAGGCTACCGATGGATGATAGGTCAGGCCGATACTTGTAATCCAAGCGAGCGTAGACAGCCCGAGCAGAGGTGGAGTTAAGTCGCTAAGTGCGCCAGCTAGCGGGGATCCGATGAGAAACCACACCGCTATGGCACCGCATACCGTAGCCGCAATAGCGAGAACCCGAGCCCAGCGGCAAAATCGAAGCAACCCAATTGCTGCAACCACGGCTAGAAGCGCAATGCACATTAATGCAAGGAACGCTGTGACCCAACCAGGTAACGCTCCATGAAGTGGCAAGTCAACATCCAGCGGTCGATCAAACGATATCGATGCTCCAGCAAGGAGCAAAGCGATCGAAAGCACTACCAAGAATCGGATCATTGTGATCATGAGCGCTAACGCCGGAATTAAGCCGCGCCGCGAAGCGGCGTCGGCTTGAATGAATTGTTAGCCGTCACTAGCCAGTGACACACGGACATAGTTGGGCTTACTTGCCAGAGCATGCTGGACGCCGATGTAAAAGAGTGAGTCACCTACAAGCTCCTTAGCCTTGAGCTGGGGAGTCATGGCCGACCACCGCTCACCAACTTGGATCTTGTACGGGATTGGAGATTCAGGCCCCGGATTGATAACGAACTGTTGGTTCTTCTTGCGGCGAATCCGGTCAAACCAGTTCTTGTATGTGCACGCGCAGAAGTGGGTGATTGTGGTGGGGGAGTCCCCGCCGTTTGTCACTACGACATTGATGTAGAGGGTCTCGTCGATTCCCTCCCCGGGCGTGAGGTATTGCATGTTAGGTGAAGCGAACACTTTAAGCTGAGGCCCGCTGCGCGACCAGCGGAACACCTCCCAGGCAAGAGCGAGCGTACCGCAGCCGGCGCCCCACCAAGCTGCCCAAGTTGAAGCGTCCATGTTCTCCCCTGTGACGGCTAACGCCTGAGTTAACCCGACCCGCGTAGTGGAGCCAACAACATGGCAAGCTCTACCTGCCATGTTGTTGGTGGAACGAAGCGGGTTCGGGTTGAACGAATTGTTAGGGCCCGCCCGTACAAGCCGCAGGACTACCCCACCCTGTCAGAAGCATGCCACTACCAGTACGACCGTGTCAGCATGTCGGCTACTCGCGGTATGCACTCCAAGCAGCCCAACCGAAGCCAAACGCCATGGCCACAAATAGCACGAGAGTGAACCAAAACTGGGAAGGATTGCTGGCAATAGAGTAGCCCGGCCCAATAGTTCGTCTCCCGAACTCAGGCACCCGTCCAGAGCTTAGTGAATCGATGACGAGCGCGGTGGAAGTGACGCAACCGACTACGCCAAGGACAATCAGAAAGTACCGTGCTGCTGCTGCGGCGTACCGATTCTCTTGCATCGGATTCTCGAATTCTGTTGCGGGGCCTAACGCCTGAATTAAGCCGCGCCGCGAAGCGGCGTCGGCTTGAATGAATTGTTAGGCCCCGCCCAGCGCCCGATGAGTACTGCAGCTAGGAGTCCAAGCAAGCCGCCAATGTAAGTGGCAATGATAGGCAGGTGAGTTGGCTGGTAGGCGTCACGGTCGCCGTAGCTTTCCGGGTAGAAGGAAGGCTCAAGTAGTAGCCATGCTGCAATAGCCCCAAGAATGAGCGCAGTAAAGGCGCTCCCGAGCTTGTGGCTGGGGGCAGCGAGGTACGCCGCAATTACGACCGCGAATGCAGCGCTGAAACCGGCGCCTGGAAGGTGCCAGAGTCCGACGAATCCGGCGATGAGGCCTCCGAGCATGCCTGTGACTACGAAGCCACAAAAGACTAGTAGAAGTGCCAATGCCCATCTCAGAATCATTGTCATCTCCTGCGGGGCCTAACGCCTGAATTAAGCCGAGCCGCGAAGCGGCTTCGGCTTGAATGAATTGTTAGGCCGCGACCCGCTACAGCCTGAGGTCCGAGTCAACTGCAACCGTCAAGTCGTTGTTGACTGAGGCAGAAACCTTGTACATGCCGCTACCCTCAAAGTAGCCCTGCGGCTTGTAACTAAAGCTCTGACCTTTGGCTATGAAGCTTACAGCCAAGCCAGACTCGCCGGACGGATAAACTCGAGCGCTAATCGATTGACCTGGAGCGATCGCTCCTAGGGTTGCTTTGAAACCGCTCCCTGAAAGTTCGACCGCCTTGAGTTGGTGGTTGCTCTTGTTGTGGAACGCAACGGTTACGCCCGAGCCGCAAGCGCTCAAGACCAGGGCGAATAACACACAGATCGCGAATCTCACCATAGCGGCCTAACGCCAGAATTAAGCCGCGCCGCGAAGCGGCGTCGGCTTGAATGAATTGTTAGGCCCCGGGCTACGGACTAGCAAGAAGTAGCAGGGCCCACGGTAAGACAGGAACTAGTAGCACCAGAAGCGCCGCACACCATAGCTTGGTACCCTTTGCGGCGAACAACGACAACAAGATGCCTGACAGCACCGCAGCCACGTACACGCTGCCCCAAGTGAACCCGTACGAAGCGTTGTCTGCGTCCGGTACAAGTGTGCCAGGTTCGGGGAAGGACGCGGATGAGATCGCGGCCATCTGATACCAGTAGAAACCGAAGGCACCAGCCAGCTGCGCGAATAAAACGAATAACGCCAAGAGGAGGGTTGTCTTTCGTTGAAGGTGCGGCATAGGGGCCTAACGCCAGAATTAAGCCGAGCCACGAAGTGGCTTCGGCTTGAATGACTTGTTATGGGGTGGTGGCCCGTTGAACTGCACCGCTGACCCTCCCCGGCCTGCGAAACGTCCCGATGCCCGAAAGACTAGCAGAACCAGGACCCGGTGCTTTACCCGTAACCCTCAAGGCGAAGATTGGCCGAAGCCGCCTGCAATGAAGGGGCCGGCAACTCCACGACCAAAGGCGAAGCGACGCACCGAACGATCGCCGCGGACGTAAGGACTGCTATCCGGAGCCGACCCGATCCGATCGCCGCGAACGGGCCGAAGGAACGACCAACGACAAACTCACCACAAACACCACATAACGCCTGAATTAAGCCGAGCCGCGAAGCGGCTTCGGCTTGAATGAATTGTTAGGCTGCAAGCCCATCATCTTGTGAGTTCCTTCTCCAGGATCATGCCCGTCTCTTTATCCAGTAGGCAGGTAACACCTCGCCACGAAGCACAAATAAAGCCCGCTTGGGTATCAACTACAGGATTGGCGTACGCATCGTCTTGTAGAGGTAACTCGGCGGCCCACACTTGCCGCAACTCGTGATCCAGACAGTAGAGGTTGGAGCGACCAAGAGGAAATTTGTGGTAGTCCTCTCTAACGATAATATGCGACCCACTGAGAAGCAGTTGGACAATAGAAGTTGCGACTGGTGGGCGGCGCCTAATTGTTTTGCCAGATTCCACCTTGCAAAGGTCGCCATCGTGCAGCTCGAATCTGTTTTTGTCCGGGGCTTCCAATGAACTCTCCATGCAGCCTAACGCCTGAATTAAGCCGACCCGCGAAGCGGGTTCGGTTTGAATGATTTGTTAGGGCCCAGCCTACTCACAGCGAACCCCGGCCTTTATTTGTGCAATGAGCTCCGATCGGCTATGGGCGCCGGAAGTCGCCAGCTTGACTAGAGGAGGTTGACGATTGAAACGGGCAAGTAGCGGTAGCATCCGGTCGCCGCGTGCCAGCACCTCACACTCTGGCTCAGTTGACTCGCCGAGATAGTGACCTACCAAGGCAGCTAGCGCCTCATCTCCGGCAGATGATGTGTCCTTTAGCAGCAACTCAAAGGCCCGATTGGCCTGGGTATTTGCAGAGCGACTAGCTGGGTCAATGCGCAATGCGGTAAGGGCGTCACTTACGCGAGTGACATGCTGCTGGGCAGCAGCAGTAAGTACGCTGTGGTTTGCGGCAGCGGCCATGCCCATTGCGCTAGCGAGAATGCATGCGGTGAAGATTGCGGAAGTCTTCATCTGGGCCCTAACGCTAAGTAGAACCCGAAACCGGGTGATACGCCGGAGTATTGGATGGCCGCCCATGGGCGTCAATCAGAAAAATCCTATGTCCCTTCAATGGGCTATCCGATTCCCCCGAACGGGAATCCGCGCCAGCATGGGCGCGTATATCTCATGGAACGAGGCATATGCAGGGCGAGGGGCGAAAACGGGGAATAACGCCGGAGGGCGGCGACGCGCCGCGGCCGCGGCTGTTCGAGGAGGTTCGCCGCCGGTTGCGGGTGAAGCACTACAGTTTGCGCACCGAGCGGGCGTACCTGGGCTGGATCCGGCGGTTCGTGCTGGCCAACGGCAGGCGACATCCGCGAACGCTGGGGGCGCTGGAGGTGGAAGCCTTCCTGAGCCGGCTGGCAGTCGAGGGCCGGGTGTCGCCCAGCACCCAGAACCAGGCGCTGTCGGCACTGCTGTTCCTCTACCGCGAGGTGCTCGGGGTCGACCTGCCCTGGCTGGACAACGTCACCCGGGCGAAGCGGCCCCGGCGGGTGCCGACGGTGCTCTCGCGCGAGGAGGTGCGGCGCGTGCTGGTGCTCATGGATGGGCGCGCGGGGCTGGTCGCGGCGCTGCTGTACGGCAGCGGCATGCGGCTGATGGAGGCGCTGCGGCTGCGGATCAAGGACGTGGATTTCGAACGCAACGAGATCGTCGTGCGCGACGGCAAGGGGGGCAAAGACCGGCGCACGGTACTGCCGGCCTCGCTGGCCGCGCCGCTGCGCGCCCAGGTCGAGCAGGCGCGCCTGCTGCACGAGGCGGACCTGCGCCAGGGCTTCGGCGAGGCCTGGCTGCCGCACGCGCTGTCGCGCAAGTACCCGAACGCGGGGCGCGAGATCGGCTGGCAGTACGTGTTCCCCGCGCGGCAGCGCGCGCATGACCCGCGCGACGGCGCGCAGCGCCGGCACCACCTCGACGACGGCGTGCTGAGCCGGGCATTGAAGGCCGCCTGCCGCAGCGCGGGCATCGCCAAGCCGGTGTCGGCGCACACCCTGCGGCATTCCTTCGCCACCCACCTGCTGGAGATGGGCCACGACATCCGCACCGTGCAGGAGCTGCTCGGCCACAAGGACGTGTCGACCACGCAGGTCTACACCCACGTGCTCAACCGCGGCGGCCACGGCGTGCTCAGCCCGCTCGACCGCGGCGGCTGACGGCGCGGCCCGCGGCGCTCAGAACCCGTAGCGCAGGAAGCCGCCGTCCACCGCGATGCACTCGCCGGTGATGTAGCCGGCCGCCGGCAGGCACAGGAAGGCGACTGCGGCGGCGACCTCCTCCGGCTCGCCGACGCGGCCCATCGGCGTGCGCAGCAGCACCTCGTCGAGGTAGTCGGCGTCCGACAGCTTGTCCGACGTGCGGCGCGTGCGGATGTACCACGGCGCCACCGCGTTGACGCGCACGCCGTCCTCGGCCCATTCGACGGCGAGGTTGCGGGTCATCTGGTGCATCGCCGCCTTGCTCATCCCGTACGGCGCGCCGCTGCGCACGTGGGTGAAGCCGGACACGCTGCCGACGTTGACCACGCTCGACGCGGCGTGCTTCGTCAGCAGCGGATAGGCGTAGCGCGAGAGCTCGAAGGCGCTGAACAAGTTGACCTCGAAGATCTCCCGCCACTCGTCCTCGGTGTAGTCGGCGGCCGCCTTGGTGAGGTTGCCGCCGGCGTTGTTGACCAGGATGTCGAGCCCCTCGCCCTGGTCCTCGACCCAGTCGAGCAGCTCGCGGCGCTGCTCGTCGTCGGCGACGTCGGCGATCAGCGCGCGCACGTCGCCGTCGGGGAACTCGTCGGCCAGCTCGTCGCGCGCGGCCTCCAGCAGGTCGCCGTTGCGCGCGGTGACCAGCACGGTGGCGCCGAAGCCGAGCAGTTCGCGCGCGATCGCGCGGCCGATGCCCGCGCCGCCGCCGGTGACCAGCGCCAGCTGCCCGTCGAGTCGCCAGCGATGCGGGTCCATGGGCGGCCTTCCGTCGTGGGTTGGGCGTAGCATAGCGCCGGGCCATTGGAGGATGCCGCCATGCCGGGAGCCGCGCCGGGGACGATCGGGACGTGCGTGTTGCTGGCCGCGCTGTCGTGCGCCGCGTGCACGCGGCCGCCGCCGCCGCCGCCGGAGAACAAGCCCGAGCCGCAGGCCACGCAGCTGCGCGACGCGATCCGGGCGCCGATCGACAAGGCCAAGGCCGCCGAGGGGGCCGTGCAGGACGCAGCGGACAGGCAGAAAGCGGCAATCGACGCGGCCGTCGGCGGCTGAGGGCGACCCGGGGGTGCGTCAGAGCCCGCAGAAGCAGTACGCCAGCGCCTTCACCGGCTGGCCGGGCCGCGTGGCCGCGGCCTCCTCGAGGAACTGCAGCCGGCGGGTGGCGTTCGGCGCGGCATGGGCGAGCAGCGCGGCGGCGGCGAGGTCGCGGCCGGCCTCGGAATGGCGCAGCCAGGCCTCGCCGATGCGGCTGCCTGCGAAGCCGGCGAAGAAGCGCTCGAACGGCGTGGCCATCTTCTCGACGTAGCGCACGCGGTAGGCGCCTTCCTTGCCCAGCTTCGCGCGCCCGGCGGCGTCGGCGACCGCGTCCTGCAGGCCGCCGAACGCGTCGACCAGCCCGCGCTCCTTCGCCTGCGCGCCGCTCCACACCCGGCCGCGCGCGACCGCGTCGACCTGCTCGACGCTGCGCTCGCGCGCCGCGGCCACGCGGCCGGTGAAGTCGCGGTAGCCCTTGTCGATCACCGCCTGCACCACCTGCCCCACTTCGGGCGACAGCGGCCGGGTGATGTCGAAGGCGCCGGCGAAGCGCGTGGTGCCCACGCCGTCGGTGTGCACGCCGATCTTCTCCAGCGTGCGCGGGATGGTCGGGATCACGCCGAAGATGCCGATCGAGCCGGTGATCGTCGACGGGTCGGCGTAGATGCGGTCGGCGTTCATGCTGATCCAGTAGCCGCCGGACGCCGCGAGGTCGCCCATCGACACCACCACCGGCTTGCCGGCCTTCTTCAGCGCCACCACCTCGCGGCGGATCTGCTCCGAGGCGTAGACCTCGCCGCCGGGCGAGTCGACGCGCAGCACCACCGCCTTGACGTCGTCGTCGTCGCGCGCCTCGCGCAGCAGCGCGGCGGTGGACTCGCCGCCGATGCTGCCGGCCGGGCGCTCGCCGCCGGCGATCTCGCCCTCGGCCACCACCACCGCCACCTGCGGGCGCTCGTCCACCGGCGAGAGCGTGCGGTCCAGGTGCTGCAGGTAGCCCTCCAGCGAGACCTGGCGGAAGCCGCCCTCGGCATCGGAATCGGCGACGCCGCGCTGCACCAGCAGGTCGTCGACCTGCTCCTCGGTCTTGAGCCCGTCGACCAGCCGGCGCTGCAGCGCGTACTTGGCCAGGTCGCCGCCGGCGGCCTCGATGCCGGCCGGCAGCTGGTCGATGTCCGCGCCCAGCTGCGCGGCCGTCAGCCCGCGCGCCTTCGCGATGTCGCCGAGGTAGCGCCGCCACACGTCGCCCATCCAGTACAGGTCGGCCTCCTTGGCCTCGGGCGAGGCGGCGTCGAGCACGTAGGGCTCCACCGCCGACTTGTACTCGCCGACCTTGAACACGTGCACGTCGACGCCGAGCTTGTCCTGCAGGCCTTCGCGGAAGAACTGGTGGTAGCGCCCCAGGCCCTCGAGCATCAGCCCGCCCATCGGGTCGAGGTAGACCTCGTTGGCCTGCGCGGCCAGCAGGTACTGCATCTGGTCGAGGTTCTCGCCGAAGGCGACCACCTGCTTGCCGGCGGCGCGCAGCTTCGCCAGCGCCGCGGCGACCTCGCGGATCGAGGCGTAGCCGGAGAAGGTCATCTGGTCGGTGCGCAGCAGCACGCGCTCGATGCGCTTGTCGGTGCGCGCGGCGTCGAGCGCGCGCAGCAGGTCGCGCAGCTGCACCTCGCGCGCGCTGTTGCCGCCGAGCGCGTTGAGCGCGCGCATGCCGGGGTCGATGCTGTACTGCTCCACCAGCGCGCCCTCGGGCGCGATCACCAGGGTGCTGCGGTCGAGCAGCGGCTTGATCCGGCCGGCCGCGGCCATCGCCACCAGCAGCACCAGCAGCAGGCCGAAGAAGACCAGGTTGAACGCCAGCCGCCGGATGAAGTTCATCGCGTCCCAGACGAAGACGAAGAAGCCGGCGACGGGGCCGTGGCGGTTGCCCTGGCTGGGCTGGTTCATGGAAGGAGCTCCAGAAAGCGGTGATTGGTGATTCGTGATTGGCGATTCGAAGGAGCAAGCGCAAGGGCATCCTGCCCCTGCGAATCACCAATCACCAATCACGAATCACGGCCCGCGGGCAGCATAGCGCCCCGCCCGCCGCCGTTTCATGCGCCATCGGTCACCGTGACCACGCGCCCATCGCGCGAGGAGCGCAGGAACCGGGCGCCGAGCAGCAGCGCGGCGAAGGTCAGCCCGGCGATCAGGCCCGTCCACATCCCGCGCGGCCCCCAGCCCAGGCCCAGGCCGAGCCCGGCGCCCAGCGGCATGCCGATGCCCCAGTAGGCGCAGGCCGCCAGCAGCATCGGCACGCGGGTGTCCTTGAGCCCGCGCAGGGCGCCGGCCGACAGCACCTGGATGCCGTCGGGGAACTGGAACGCCGCCGCGTACAGCAGCAGCGAGGAGGCCAGCGCCGCCACCACCGCGTCGCGGGTGTACAGCGCCACGATCTGGTCGTGGCCGAGCAGCAGGATCGTGCCGCCGGCGAACTGCGTGGCCAGCACCAGCGCGCCGCCGGCGAACGCGGCGCGACGCACGCCGTGCGCGCCGCGCCCGCTGCCGACCGCATGGCCGACCCGCACCGTGGTCGCCTCGGCCAGGCCGAACGGGATCATGAAGCACAGGCTGGCGACGTTGATCGCGATCTGGTGCGCGGCCGCCGGCACGTCGCCCAGGCGCCCGATCAGCAGCGCGGTGACGATGAACAGGCCGCCCTCCATCATCACCGTCACCCCGATCGGCAGGCCGGTGGCCAGCAGGCCGCGGATGGTGGCCCAGCGCGGGAGATCGAGCCGCGCGAACAGCCCGAGCGCCGCGAACCGCTTCGCCCGCGCCAGGTAGGCGGCGAACGCCGCCACCTGCGCCCACATCATGATCGCCGAGGCGATCCCGAGCCCGCCCGCGCCCAGTTCCGGCAGCCCGCCCACGCCGAAGGTGAGCGCGTAGCCCAGCGGCAGCAGCACCAGCAGCCCGCCGAAGCCGAGCACCATCGTCGGCAGCGTCCAGTGCATGCCGTCGCTCAGGTAGCGCATGCAGTAGTACAGCGTCAGCGCCGGCACGCCCCAGCGGATGCCGTGCAGGAACGCGACCGCGCCCGGGCGGATCTCCGGCGCGATGCCCATCGGCTCGAGCGCGAACACCGCCGCGGAGAGGAAGGCGAACAGCACCAGCCCCAGGCTCGCGGCCAGCCACAGCGCCTGCCGGAACAGCGGCCCGATCTCCGCGTGCCGCCCCCTGCCGTCGAGCTGCGACACCGACGGCGGCAGCGCCATGAGCGTGCCCATCGGGATCATCATCGGCAGCCAGAACAGCGCCGTGCCGACCGACACCGCGGCCAGCGTGGTGGTGCCGTGGTGGCCGGCGAGCACGGCGTCGACGAAGCCGATCAGGCCGGTCGAGACGTGGCCGACGACCAGCGGCGCGGCGAGCACGGCGGAGGCGCGCACCTCGTCGCGGAAGCGCGCGGGATGTGGGGACGACGGAGGCATCGGGGGAGGCGGCAAGGGCCGTCGCGGCTGCGGCCGCGCGCCGAACCGGTGTCGGGCGCTGGCGCCGGGTCGCGGCTGGCGGCTATGTTAGCGGACGGGGAACGCCGCGCCGCGCCCCACGCACGCCCGCCGAGGGCCTGGCACCGGGGAATCGCGATGGCTGCGCAAGACCACACCGACACCGCGGCCACGCCGCAACCGCCGCCGGTCCCGGCCGCGCCCGGATCCGCGCGCGGCAGCTGCGGCAACTGCGGCACGCCGCTGCTGGGCGAGTACTGCTATGCCTGCGGCCAGCCGGTGAAGGGACTGGTGCGCCACTTCGGCAGCATCCTGGGCGACTTCGCCGACACCGTGCTCAACTGGGACGCGCGCCTGCCGCGCACGCTGTGGCCGCTGCTGGTGCGGCCGGCCTTCCTCACCCGCGAGTACTTCTCCGGCCGCCGGGTGCGCTACGTCAGCCCGGTGCGGCTGTTCGTGACGCTCGCCATCGTCACCTTCTTCGTCGCCCAGCTCCTGCTCAGCTTCGGCGACGACACGGTCCGCTTCGGCGGGCACGACAAGGCCAACTTCTCCGGCGCGGACACGGTCGAGGAGGTCGTCAGGCAGCGCGACGACGCGCTGGCGGGCCTGGCCAAGGCGCGCAGGGAGGACGCCGCCGGCGTGCCCGGCCTGTCGGCGGGCCTGGGCGCGGCCGAGAAGGCGATCCGCGACAGCGCCGACGCGCGCATCGCCGAGCTGAAGCGGAAGCCGGCCAAGGGCGCGCGACCGGCGCGGCAGGACGACGACGACACCATGTCGTTCAACGGCAGGCCCTGGGACCCGAAGACCAACCCGTTGACGGTGTCGTGGTGGCCCGGTTTCGCCAACCGCTGGCTCAACGCCCAGGTCGGGCGCGCGCAGGCCAACGTCAAGCGGATGCAGGACGATCCGGACCTGATGAAGGACGCCATCCTCAGCGCGGTGCCGTCGACGCTGTTCGTGCTGCTGCCGGTGTTCGCGCTGATGCTGCTGGTGCTGTACGCGTTCAAGCGCCGGCTGTACATGGAGCACCTGCTGGTGGCGCTGCACAGCCATGCCTTCCTGTGCCTGGCGCTGCTGCTGATGTTCCTCACCATGGCGCTGCAGGATGCGCTGGCGCCGGGATCCGGCGCCCTGCACACGCTGTTCAACCTGGTCGAGGCCGCGCTTTGGGTATGGATGCCGCTGTACCTGCTGCTGATGCAGAAGCGCGTCTACGGCCAGGGCTGGCTGATGACGCTGCTCAAGTACTCGGTGCTGGGAATCTGCTACTTCTTCCTGCTGACGTTCGGGGCGGCGTTCACGGTGATGTTCGCGGTCGTGTACGCATAAGCGGGGCCGGGAACGGGAAAGAGGCGGGACAGCAGGCGCGCGCATCCGACATTCAACGTCGTGCGCCAATGGCTTCCGTCGTCATTCCGCGAAAGCGGGAAAACCCAGTGCCCTTGCCGGCAAGGCTCGGACCGATTGCGTTCACCGGCTGCCGCTTCAAGTCGCTGGATTCCCGCTTTCGCGGGAATGACGATCAAGAGCAGTGCACTGGTTCTCGCTTCTAGTTCCTAATCTCTAGTTCCTAATCTCTAGTTCCTAATCTCTAGTTCCTAGTTCCTAGTTCCTAGTTCCTAGTCCGCCCCCACTCCACCTCACTCCAACACCCGCCCCCGCAGCCACGCATCGCGCGCCGCCGACGGCTGCGCGAGCAGGTCGCGCCGCAGCCGGTCGCGCTGCTGCGGCGGCGTGCGCTGGGCCAGCACCGCGAGGTCGGCGCGGCCCTGCGGCGAGAGCGCGCGCAGCGCGGCGAGCAGTGCGTCGCGCTGGTCCGGCGGCACCTGCGCGACGACGGCGTGCAGCTTCGGGTAGTCGGCGCCGAGCACCGGCCCCAGCAGCCAGCCGTGCCGCTCGCTGCCGTCGAGCGCGTCGTACTGCGCGCGCAGCTCCGCCTGCCGGTCCGGCGGCAGCGCGGCGTAGGCGGTCGCGGCCTGCTGCAGCCGCAGGCGCTCGTCCGCCGGCAGCGCGTGCCAGGCCTGCCAGGCTTCGCGCCGCTCGCGCTGCGCCGCGGGCACCTGCGCGTCCCACTCGGCGACGCGGCGTTCGAACGCCGCGCGCTGCGCCGGCGCCATCGCCGCCAGCGCCGCGGCGTGGCGCTGCAGCTCGGCGCGCGTCG
>JAYRKR010000096.1:0-12745 GCA_041905645.1 Luteimonas sp. | reverse complement strand
TCCACGTCACCCAGCGCGGCGTCAATCGTGCCGCCATCTTCATCGACGACCAGGACCGTCATCATTATCGCCGACTATTGCGCGCGGCCTGCGCCAGCAACGAAATTAAAAGGGACGGAGGCAATTAATCAGGCTTTTCCTACTCGGGGCGCAGGGCTCCTCCGATTGCCCCATGGGCCACTCCGCCAAAACACTGGACGCTCATCCTTCGTCCGGCCTCTCCATGCCTCGCCGTGCCCGACTGGTCCTGCCGCATGTCCCGCTCCACGTCACCCAGCGCGGCGTCAATCGTGCCGCCATCTTCATCGACGACCAGGACCGTCATCATTATCGCCGACTATTGCGCGCGGCCTGCGCCAGCAACGGCATTGCCGTCCACGCATTCGTGCTGATGGACAACCATGTCCATCTGCTGGTAACCCCGATCGAGCCGGGGGCATTGGCCGTGGCAATGCGCGCGGTTGGCCAGAGCTATGTCCAGTGCTTTAATGCCCGGCACGGCAGGACCGGCACGTTATGGCAAGGGCGATTCAAATCTTGTCTGGTTGACTCCGATCGGTATGCGTTGACGGTTTGCCGGTACATCGAGCTGAACCCGTTGCGGGCTGCGATGGTTGCCTCGCCCGAGGAGTACCGGTGGTCCAGCGTGCACACGCACCTGGGGAACGCTCGCGATCCATTGGTGACGCCGCATGCGACATATCTGGCGTTGGGCGGGACGGCCGAAGAGCGGGCTGCCGAGTACCGCAAGTGGCTACATTCGGGGATCGGCGACGATGAGATCGCCCGGATTCGCAATTACATCTCTCAGGAGCGTGTGCTGGGGCGTCCCCGCTTCCAGGCGATGGTGAAAAAAGCCCTCAATCGGCCAGCCGGATGTCGTGGCCGTGGACGTCCGCGACTGAAGATAATTTAATTCCCTCCGTCCCCTTTTATTGGTGCCGCAGGATCCGATCGCCTGAGCGTAGGCGGCGTAAGGGGGCCTCGCGGCGGCGAGACGTGAGGGCTTACCAGATCCGCACCCTGTCCTGCGGCTCCCGCCACATCGGCTGCCCCGGCTTGACCCCGAATGCCTCGTAGAACTCGGGAATGTTCGACATCGGCCCGAGCACGCGCCACTTGGCCGGCGCGTGCACGTCCGAGAGCAGGCGCTGGCGCAGGCGCTGCTCGCGCTGCTGGCTCATCCAGCCCAGCGCGTATCCGAGGAAGTAGCGCTGGGTCGGCGTCAGCCCGCCAATCTTTTCGCCTTTCTTGAATTGCTCGGTCTTCTCGAACGCCTCCAGGCCCAGCAGCACGCCGCCGTAGTCGGCGATGTTCTCGCCCAGGCTGGCCTTGCCGTTGATGTGCAGGCCCGGCAGCGGTTCGTAGGCGTCGAACTGCGCCACCATCTTCTGCGCGGCGGCGTCGAAGCGGGCGGCGTCGTCGGCCGTCCACCAGCCGGACAGGTTGCCCTGCGCGTCGTACTGGCGGCCCTCGTCGTCGAAGCCGTGAGTGATCTCGTGGCCGATCGTGCTCGCCGCGACGTAGCCGTAGGCGACGGCGTCGTCCACCTGCGCGTCCGGCACGCCCGGCACCATGAAGATCGCCGCCGGCAGCACGATCTCGTTGTTGGACGGGTTGTAGTAGGCGTTGTAGGTCTGCGGCGTCATGTCCCATTCGCTGCGGTCGACCGGCTTGCCGAACTTGGAGAGGTTGTCGTCGAACTGCCAGCGCTGCGCGGCCATGACGTTGGCGGCATACGACTCGCGGCCCACCGACAGCGTCGAATAGTCCTTCCACTTGTCGGGATAGCCCACCTTGGGCGTGACCGCGGCGAGCTTGGCCAGCGCCTTGGCCTTGGTCTCCGGGCCCATCCAGTCGAGCCGCTCGATGCGGTCGTGGAAGGTCGTGCGGATCGCCTCCACCAGCGCCGCGTAGCGCCGCTTGGACGCCTCGGGGAAGTAGTCCTTCACGAAGATGCGCCCCAGCACCATGCCCAGCGCGTCGTTCTCCTCGTCGATCACGCGCTTCCAGCGCGGCCGCTGCTCCTGCTGGCCCGACATCGCCTTGCCGTGGAAGTCGAAGTGCTCGGCGTCGAACGCGCCCGACAGGTACTCGGCGTAGCCGTCGACGAGGTGGTAGCGCAGATAGTCCTGCAGCACCGGCAGCGGCGTTTCGCCCAGCAGCCCGTCCTCGGCGGCGAGGAACTCCGGCTGGCCGACGATCAGGTAGGACGGGTGCAGGTGCCAGGCCGTCAGGCGCGCGGTCCAGTCGATCGACGGCGTGTACTGCGCGGTGAGCTCGGCCGGCGACAGCTTGTTGTAGTTCTTCTCCGGGTCGCGCAGGTCCTCGAGCTTGCGCGACGCCCGCGCCAGCGCGGTCTCGAACGCCATTACCCTGGCGGCGGCCTCCTTCGCCGCGGCCGGGTCGCGGCCCAGCAGATCGAAGGTGCGCGCGACGTGCGCGACGTAGGCGGCGCGGATCTTCGCCACGCCGGCTTCCGGGTTGAAGTAGAAGTCGCGCTCCGGCAGGCCGAGCCCGCCCTGGCGGACCTGCACCGCCATCGTCGCGCTGTCCTTGTCGTCCTGGCCGACGCCGATGCGGAACAGCCCGCCGGCGCCGATCGGCTTGGACGCGAACACGGCGTCGAGCACGTCGCCCTTCGAGCGGATCGCGTCGATGCGCGCCAGCTCCGCGTCCAGCGGATGCACGCCGAGCCGGTCCGCCGTGGCCGTGTCCATCGCCATCGCCCAGAAGTCGCCGATCTTCTGCCGGTCGCTGCCGGGCGCCCGTGGCGCGGCGGCGGCCGATTCGCTGATCCCGCGCAGCCGCGCGTACAGCTCGTCGTCGACCTCGTTGCCGATGCCCCAGCTCGCCTCGGACGCGGGGATCGGATGCGCCTTCAGCCAGCCGCCGTTGGCGTACTCGAAGAAGTCCACGCCCGGGTCCACCGAAGTGTCCATGTGCGAGGCGAGGAAGTCTTGCGGCGAGGCCACTGCGTCGGCGGCATGGGCCGCGCCGGCGGCGAAGGCGAGCGCGGCGGAAAGCAGGGCGATGCGGAAGGCGGGCATTGCCATCGGGAGAAGTCCAGGCGGGAACCAGGCCCGGACTCTGCCTGCGGCACCTGGCTGCGACAAGCCCTGGAGGTCATGCGCGGGTCGCGTGGGCAGGGCAGGCCAAGCAGGCGGGGCGGTGGCGCGGGGGCAAGACGCTTGCGCGGGTGGCAGCGCAGCCGGGCGGCCTCGCATCGACGCGGCGCGCGCGCCGGGAGAGGCATTGCCTGGCCGCCCCCGCTCGGCGCCGCTCCCGGCAAAGCGCCTGCGCACGGGCGCGCCGCGATGCTCGCGCCTGCGCTGGAAGCGGCCGCATTGCGCGGGCGCGACGATAGCGGGGCGGCACACGCGAGCGGGGCGTTGGAGCGGCATTCCGTCACGGTCGACCATGACCATCGTCAGGCTTGGCACGCACGGGGGCAGCCGCTACGGTTCGGGGTTCGCCCGGGGAGACCGCGATGCTCAAGCCCTTGTCCGCCATGCTGGCGACCACCCTGCTGCTGGGCTGCGCCAGCACCCAGTCGAAGCCGGAGGCGCCCGGCGATGCCGCGGCGCGCTCGTCCTTCATCGACGATCCCTATCCCAGCACCTACCGGCCGATCGCATCGCCGCCGGTGCTGATCGCCGGCGCCACCGTGCTCACCGGGAGCGGCGAGCGGATCGACGACGCCGACGTGCTGCTGCAGGACGGCAAGGTCGCGGCCGTGGGCAGCGGCCTGTCCGCACCGGCCGACGCCATCCGGGTCGACGGCAGCGGCAAATGGGTCACCCCCGGCCTGATCGACGTGCATTCGCACCTGGGTGTCTACCCCAGCCCGGGCATGCGTGCGCTCAGCGACGGCAACGAGGCGACCGCGCCGGTGACCGCCAACGTGTGGGCCGAGCATTCGATCTGGCCGCAGGACCCCGGCTTCCTGGCGGCGATGGCCGGCGGCATCACCACCCTGCAGGTGCTGCCCGGCTCGGCCAACCTGATCGGCGGCCGCGGCGTGACCTTGCGCAACGTGCCGTCCACCACGTACCAGGGCATGAAGTTCCCGGGCGCGCCCTGGGGCCTGAAGATGGCCTGCGGCGAGAACCCCAAGCGCGTCTACGGCCAGAAGGGCGGGCCGTCCACCCGCATGGCCAACGTGGCCGGCTACCGTGCGGCATTCATCGAAGCGGCCGACTACATGAAGAAGCGGAAGAAGGGCGGCGACGGCAAGGATTCGGACAAGGACGGCGGCAGCAAGCGCGACCTCAAGCTCGACACCCTGGCCGGCGCGATCAATGGCGACATCCGCGTGCACATCCACTGCTACCGCGCCGACGAGATGGCCACGATGCTCGACCTGGCGAAGGAGTTCGGCTTCAAGATCGCCGCGTTCCACCACGGCGTGGAGGCCTACAAGATCGCCGACCGGCTGGCGTCCGAAGGCGTATGCGCTGCGCTCTGGGCCGACTGGTGGGGCTTCAAGATGGAGGCCTTCGACGGCATCCAGGAGAACATCGCCCTGGTCGACCGCCCGGCAGGCAGCTGCGCGATCGTGCATTCGGATTCGGAAGAGGGCATCCAGCGCCTCAACCAGGAAGCGGCCAAGGTGATGGCGCATGCGAAGCAGATCGGCATCGACATTCCACCCGAGCGCGCGATCCGCTGGCTGACCCAGAATGCGGCGCATGCGCTGGGCCTGGACGAGGTCACCGGCACCCTGTCGCCCGGCAAGCGCGGCGATGCGGTGCTGTGGAACGGCAACCCGTTCAGCGTGTACGCGCAGGCCGAGCAGGTCTACGTGGACGGCGCGCGGGTCTACGACCGCAACGATCCGGCGCGGCAGCCGAAGTCGGATTTCATGCTCGGGCAGAGCCTGCCCCCGGCTGGATCGGGAGATGCGGCCGCGGGAGGTGTGCGATGAGCGGTTCGTTTTTTACCTCGCCCCGCTTGCGGGAGGGACCGACTCGCGCAGCGAGCCAGGGGGAGGGGGGCGTGTCCGCTCGCTCTCATTACGCACCCCGCATCCGGCGCTGCGCGCCACCCTCTCCCCGCTCCGCGGGGCGAGGGAGGATCGCGGGCTTCGCCGCATGCAGCGCATGGGCATTGCTGCTGATCGCGAACGCATCCATCGCCCAGGACCTCCTGATCCGCAACGCCACCGTGCACACCGCCACCTCGCGCGGCACCTTGCAAAGCGCCGACGTGCTGGTGAAGGGCGGCAGGATCGCGGCGGTCGGCACTGGGCTGTCCGCCGCCGGCGATGCGCAGGTGATCGATGCCCGGGGCAAGCCGGTGACGCCGGCCTTGTTCGGCGGCATCACCGGGATCGGCATCGAGGAGGTGTCCGGCGAGGATTCCACCACCGACGGCGCGCTCACGCTCGGCGCCGATGCCAAGCACATGGTGGTGCGGCCCGAGTTCGACGTGACCCTGGCCTACAACCCCGATTCGCTGCTGGTGCCGGTGTCTCGCGTGGAAGGCATCGGCTGGACCCTGCTCGGCGCCGGCAGCCGCGCCGGCGGCTCGATCATCGGCGGCCAGGGCGGCGTGGAGCGGCTCGACGGCGGCGCCGACCCGATCGGGCCGCGGGTGCTGTTCGTCAACCTGGGCAGCGAAGCGGCCGAGCTGACCGGCGAATCGCGCGCCGGGCAGTGGATGCTGCTCGACCAGCTGATCGACGAGGCCCGCGGCCGGATCGGCCAGGACTCGAACATGGCCCTGCTCACGCCGGCCGGGCGCGAAACGGTGAAGCGGTACTTCGGTGGCGGCGGTCGGGTCATGGTGCGGGTGGAGCGCGCCGCCGACATCCGCCAGCTGCTGCGCTGGGCGCAGCGCCGCAAGGTGCGCATCGCCATTGCCGGCGGCGCCGAAGCATGGCGGCTGGCGCCGCAACTCGCCGCCGCCGACGTGCCGGTGTTCGTCGATCCACTGGCCAACCTGCCGAGCGATTTCGACCACATCGGCGCCACCATGGAAAACGCCGCGCGGCTGCAGGCGGCCGGCGTGCGGGTCGGCTTCACCCAGTCGGGCGACGCTTCGCACAACGCGCGCAAGGTGCGGCAGCTGGCCGGCAACGCGGTCGCCAACGGATTGCCGTGGGATGCGGGCCTGGCCGGGCTGACTTCGGTCCCGGCCGAAGCGCTGGGCGTGGGCGACCAGATCGGCGAGATCGCGCCGGGACGCCGCGCCGACCTGGTGCTGTGGACCGGCGATCCGCTGGAAGTGAGCAGCGTCGCCCAGCAGGTGTGGCTGGATGGGCGCGCGATCCCGATGCGCTCGCGCCAGACCGAGCTGCGCGACCGTTACCTGCACGGCGACACCGGCTTGCCGCGCGCGTATCCGGTGCAAGCGCGCTAGGACGCGTCGTCGCTCCCCGCGGCCGCTTCCCGGTCGCGGCCGCCGCGCTTGGTCCCGTCGCGCCGCCCGCACTACGAGCGCTCCATCTTCGGCCCGGCGTCCTCCCGGCTTGGGGTGACCCGCTGGCAGATCCGGTGGCGTCACGAGGGCCTTTGCGATGCTGAAGACATTGGCCGGCGCCAGGTTCGACCCGTGATACGCATCTGGCCGCGCCGGCCGGCCGTGGCTCCGGCCATCGGTCCGGAGTGCGATGCGGGATCGGGATTTCGCCCATAATCCCACCCTTCCTCCCCACCCGACCGGAACCGACATGGCAACCCAGGAGATTTCCGAGATCCAGCGCGTCTTCGTCGCCCGCCTCGACGCCCTCGGCCACATCCTCGACGTCGGCGAGAAGCACCTGCCCGACTTCGATGCCGCGCTGCAGAAGCGCCTGGCGCCGGACATGTTCCCGCTCGGCGCGCAGGTCGCACTGGCCTGCAACCAGCCGCGCGGCTTCTCGCAGTGGTGCGCCGGCAAGCCGATCGACAACCTGAAGGCCGAGGCCGGCTCGGCGGCGCAGGCGCGCTCGCAGATCGCGGAGACCAAGCAGCTGGTGGCCGCCATCGCCGCAAGCGACGACAAGCTCGACGAGGTCAAGCGCATCGGCCTCGGCCCGGGCCGGTACTGCGAGCTGCCGGGGCGCCAGTACGTGAGCGATTACCTGCTGGCCAACCTGTATTTCCACGTCACCACCGCGTACGCGATCCTGCGCAAGCTCGGCGTGCCGCTGGGCAAGGCCGACTTCATGGCCTTCCTGGCGCCGCACGTCAGGCAGGAGGGCGGTGCCTGACCGCGAACGCGGCCGCATCGGCCGCGCGCTGCCTGCCGCCTGCCGCCGCGCCGCGCCGCGCCGCGCCGCGGACGCGGCGGGTGGCGGCCCCGACCCGGCGTTGGCAAGCATTCCGTCGCCGTCGGCTTCACGCCTTCGCGCGCAGGATGTACCACGCATGCGAAGGGGAGCGCCGCGCCATGACCACGCGCCTCGACAAGCCGCTCAAGCGCGAATTCGACGTCGACGGGCGCGCGTACACGCTCACCCTCGACCCCGACGGCATGAAGCTGGTCGAGAAGGGGCATCGCAAGGGCCTCGAGCTGCGCTGGACGGAGCTGCTGGGCGGCGACGCCGCGCTCGCGGCCGCGCTGCAGGCGTCGCTGGCGCGAATGCGCTGACGCAGGCTGCACGCGAACGGGACCTTGCGTTAACGCGTCCGGCGCCATCCTCGGCGTCCCACGACCGGGAGCGGCACCATGGCCACCTGCGATGTCTGCGGCAACGACTACGCGAAGGCGTTCACGATCACGCAGGGCGGGCGATCGGGCACCTACGATTCCTTCGAGTGCGCCATCCATGCGATGGCGCCGCAGTGCAGTCACTGCGGCTGCCGCATCGTCGGCCACGGCCTGGCGCACGGCGACGCCGTGTTCTGCTGCGCGAGCTGCGCCCGCCAGGCCGGCGTCTCCGGACTGGTGGACAATGCCTGAGCGCGCCGCCGGTGCGCCGGCAGCGGGATCGGCACCGCCTCCGGCGGCGAGCGGTGCCGCAGCGTCGTCGTCCGCAGGCGCAACGGCCCGCGCCGCGACTTTCGCCGTAAGGGGAGCCTGACATGCCATCCGGATTTCCGACGGCGGAGGAATATGCGTCGCAGAAGGCGCGCCACCCGGCGTTGGCGGTCGTCGACCTCCGCGCCGAGCAGGGCGAGGTCGCCGAGTCCTATCGGAACCAGGTGCTCCTCGACGTCAACGGGGACTGCATGCGGCTTTCGGTGTTCGAGGGCGAGTACCGCTGGCACCGGCATCCGGACTCCGACGAGCTGTTCCTGGTGGTGGCGGGCGAGCTGCAGATCGATTTCGGCGACGGCAGCCGGGCGACGCTGACCGAGTGGCAGGGCATCGTCGTGCCGGCGGGCACCGTGCACCGGACGCGCGCGGTGGGGCGGACGGTCAACGTCACCTTCGAGAAGCAGGGCGCGCGGACGGTCTTCGTGGAGCCGCCGCAGGGCGGTTGATGCGGCCGGCGGGATGGCGCCGCCCTGGAGCCCGCCCGCTGGCGCCCCCATCATGGCGCGGGCCATCACGAGGAGCCCGCATGGACGATCCGTCCGATCCATTCCTCCAGGCGCTGGCCGCGTACCGCGCGGCCGTGCTCGCCAGGGACGTCGACGCGTTCGCGGCGCTGTACGACGACGAGGTCCACGTCTTCGACATGTGGGGCGCCTGGTCGCTCCGCGGCATCGACGCGTGGCGGGCGATGGCGGTGGACTGGTTCGCCTCGCTGGGCGACGAGCGCGTCGTCGTCGACGCGCGCGAGGCGGGCGGCACGCGGTCCGGGGACATCGCGGTGGGGCACGCGGTGCTCACGTACACCGCGCTGTCGCCGGAGGGCGAAAAGCTGCGCTCGCTCGACAACCGCATCACCCTGGGATTGCGGCGCGTCGACGGTGCCTGGAAGGTGTTCCACGAGCATACGTCGGCGCCGATCGAGCACGGGTCCGGGAAGGCGATCCTCCGGTACGCCGGCGGCGGTTGACGACGACGGTGCGGGCGCGGCGGCGCCGGATTCCTCGGGCGGTCGACGCGTCCCTCCCGGTTCCGGGTTGACCGTTCCGGTGCCTTTCGCGTGGCCGGACTTGCCGGTCTTCCGCTTGCGCATGGCGGTGACGTGCGCGCACGTTGCCCGGCGGGGCGATACGCACGGGACCCGGCGCTGCCCGCAGCCGCGCAGCGTCCGGCCGGCCGCGGCCGCGGTCCTGTGCGACCATTGACGATCTTCGGCCCGCCGGGCCGCACCCGCGAGGAACCTCGATGCGCCGTCCCCTGGTGACCGCACTCGCGCTGGCGATGGCCAGCCTGTCCGCGCCGCCGGCGCCCGCCGCCGCCGCGCCCGCCGCCGAGGCGTCGGTCACCACCCAGCTGCCGCGCAACGTGCGGCCGACGCACTACGACGTGGCGGTGGTGCCGCACGCGCAGGCGCTGACGTTCGACGGCAGGGTGACGGTGGCGCTGGACGTGCTGGAACCGACGTCGACCATCGTCCTCAACGCCGCGGGCATGGAATTCTCGTCGGTGTCGCTGGCGCCTGTGGACGGCAAGGCGGCGTTCGCCGCGCCGCAGGTGAAGCTCGACGCCGACGCGCAGACCGCCACCTTCGCCTTCGACCGCGAAGTGCCCGCCGGCAGCTACGCGCTGTCGATGGCCTACACCGGCCATATCGGCACCCAGGCCAACGGGCTGTTCGCGATCGACTACGACACCGAGGCCGGCCGCAGGCGCGCGCTGTACACCCAGTTCGAGAACTCCGACGCGCGCAAGTTCATCCCGTCCTGGGACGAGCCCTCGTACAAGGCCACCTTCGACCTGCAGGCCACGGTGCCGGCCGGCGAGATGGCGGTGAGCAACATGCCGGTGGCCGCGCGCGAGGACGCCGGCGACGGCCTGGTGCGCGTGCGCTTCGCGACCTCGCCGAAGATGTCGACCTACCTGCTGTTCTTCGGCCTGGGCGACTTCGACCGCGCCACCGCCATGGCCGACGGCACCGAGGTCGGCGTGGTGACGCAGAAGGGCAAGGCGTCGCAGGCGGCGTTCGCGCTGGCGTCCGCGCAGGCGATCCTGCACGAGTACAACGACTACTTCGGCGTGCCGTACCCGCTGCCCAAGCTCGACAACATCGCCTCGCCGGGCCGCAGCCAGTTCTTCGGCGCGATGGAGAACTGGGGCGCGATCTACACCTTCGAGTACGCGCTGCTGCTCGACCCGTCGATCTCCACCCAGTCGGACCGGCAGACCGTGTTCTCGGTGGCGGCGCACGAGATGGCGCACCAGTGGTTCGGCGACCTGGTGACGATGGCCTGGTGGGACGACCTGTGGCTCAACGAGGGCTTCGCCTCGTGGATGGAAGGCCGGACCACGGCGAAGCTCCACCCGGAGTGGAACACCGCGCTGTCGGCGGTGTCGGTGCGCGAGTCGGCGATGGGGCGCGACGCGGTCGCCACCACCCACCCGGTGGTGCAGCACGTGGAGACGGTGGAGCAGGCCAGCCAGGCCTTCGACGCGATCACCTACTCCAAGGGCGAGGCGGTGATCCACATGCTGGAGGACTACGTCGGCGCCGACGCCTGGCGCGAGGGCGTGCGCCGCTACATCAAGGCGCACGCGTACGGCAACACGCAGTCCGACGACCTGTGGCGCGCGGTCGAGTCGGCGGCGGGCAAGCCGGTCACCGCGATCGCGCACGATTTCACCCTGCAGCCAGGCGTGCCGCTGGTGCGCGTGGAATCCGCGCAGTGCGCCGGCGGCAACACCACGCTGCGGCTGTCGCAGGGCGAGTTCACCCGCGACCGGCCCGGCAAGCAGCCACTGTCCTGGCGCGTGCCGGTGATCGCCGGGTCGGCCGGCGGCGAGCCGGTGCGCACGCTGGTCGAGGGCGGCAAGGCGACGCTGGAAGTGCCGGGCTGCGGCCCGGTGGTGGTCAACGCCGGGCAGGCGGGCTACTACCGCACGCTGTACGCGCCGGCGCAGTTCGCGGCGCTGCGCGACGGCTTCGCGGCGCTGGCGCCGATCGACCAGCTGGGCCTGATGAACGACACCTGGGCGCTGGGCATGGCCGGGCTGCAGCCGGCCTCGTCCTACCTCGACCTCGCCGCCGCCACGCCGGTCGACGCCGATCCGCAGGTGTGGGGCGACATCGTCGGCAGCCTCGGCAGCCTGGACGGCTACTACCGCGGCGACGCGGCGCGGCAGGCGAAGTTCCGCGCGTTCGCGGTCGCGAAGCTGGAGCCGGTGCTGCAGCGGGTCGGCTGGGAGGAGAAGGCCGGCGAGGCGGCGCCGGTGGCGATCCTGCGCGAGGACCTGATCGACACGCTCGGCGACCTCGGCGATCCGGCGGTGGTGGCCGAGGCGCGCCGTCGCCGCGCCGCGGCGAAGGACGATCCATCCGCGATGCCGGCGGCGCTGCGCAAGGCCATCCTCGGGGTGGTCGCGCGCCACGCCGACGCGGCGACCTGGGACCAGCTGCACGCGGCGGCGCGGGCGGAGAAGACGCCGCTGGTGAAGGACGAGCTGTACGGCCTGCTGTCGTCGACCGAGGACGAGGCGCTGGCGCGGCGCGCGCTGGCGCTGGCACTCACCGACGAGCCCGGCGCGACCAACAGCGCCGGGATGATCGAGCGCGTCGCGCGCCTGCATCCGGACCTCGCCTTCGATTTCGCCCTCGCGCACCGCGAGCGGGTCGACGACCTGGTCGACACCACCTCGCGCGCGCGCTACTACCCGGCGCTGGGCCGCAGCGCCCAGACGCAGGCGATGGCCGACAAGATCCGCGACTATGCCGACCGCTACGTCGCCAAGGGCTCGCGCCGCGCGGCGGACACCGCGATCGCCGGCATCGGCGACCGCATCCGCGTGCGCGAGCAGCGGCTGCCGGAGATCGACGGGTGGCTGCAGCAGCACGGTTGAGCGCCGCCCGGGACTGTGGGAGCGGCTTCAGCCGCGAGCTTCGCCGATGCCGGACGGGCGTCTGTGGGAGCGACGGAAGTCGCGACGCTTTCCCGCCGGATTGCCGGCGGCCCGTCGCGACTTCCGTCGCTACCACAAGCTCATGGCCCATTGCGCGGGGCCTGGCAAGGCCCGCGGCTGAAGCCACCCCGCCGACCGCCTGACCGGACGCGATCCCATGCCGGGCGACGCCGCTTCCACCGATGGCCGCTGCTTCACCTACGTCTTCCCCTGCGCCTGGGAGGACCACTGCAAGATCGGCTTCTCGCGCGACCCGCTGTCCCGGCTGCAGCAGCTGCACCGGCGCTGGTTCGAGTGCTTCGACGTCGACGGCGGATGGCTGGTCGAGACCGAGACCGTGCGCGACGCGCGCGACCTCGAGCTCGAACTGCGCCGTCCGCTGGCCGCGCACAACGCGCCGGCGCCGCTGACCGTGCGGCGCGAGGCGGCCGGCCATACCGAGTGGTTCCGCGGCGTCGCGCCGCAGCTGCGGGCCGCGGTGCAGGCGCTGGGCGAACGCGGCCATCGGGTCCACGCGCTGCGCCCGTGGGTGCGCGGCGCGCTGCTGGGGCGCGGCGACCTGCTCTACTCGTGGACGCAGGCGCAGCTTTCGATCGGCGAGCTGGACGGCACGGCCGGCGCGACGCCGGCGCAGCGGCTGGTGCGGGACGTGCTCGACGCGTACGGCGCCTTCGCGATCGACCTGGAGCCGCTGCTGCCGCCGCAGGCGTGGGCGTGGTATCGCGACCGGCCCGGCGGTTGACGCGTTGTTTCGCGTCGTTCCGCCTTCGCGGGAGCGATGAAAGCCGGTGTGGGAGCGACGGAAGTCGCGACGCTTTCCCGGCAGGTC
>JAYRKR010000095.1:0-12798 GCA_041905645.1 Luteimonas sp. | reverse complement strand
CAGAGGTCGTGCTCCGGCAGCCGGTCGCCGCGCAGCGCCCGCAGCTGCAGGCGCAGCGCGTCGGGCAGCGCGGCGCCGGGGGACGGATCGCGGTCGTGCGTGGTCATGCGTGTTCTCCGAGCCGTGCGCGCAGCAGGCCGCGCGCGCGATGCAGCTGCGCCTTGGACGTGCCGACGGCCATGTCGAGCTCGCCGGCGATCTCCTCGTGGGTCCAGCCTTCCACGTCGTACAGCACCAGCACCGCGCGGGCGCGCGGCGGCAGGGTGGCGACGGCGCGGTCCAGGTCCATCGCCAGCGCGGTGCCGTGGCCGGCGGAGTCCGGCCGGCCGATGCCTTCCAGGTGCTGCTCGTCCGCGTCCATCCGCGGGTCGCCGCGGCGCGCGCGCAGGTCCATCAGCGCGGTGTTGGCGGCGAGGCGGTACAGCCAAGTGCCGAACGCGCTCTCGAACCGGTACGAGCCCAGCGCCTGCCAGGCGCGGACGAAGGCGTCCTGGGTCAGGTCCTCGGCGCGCGCGACGTGCCCGCCGACCAGCCGCGAGATCACCCCGTGCACGCGCGGCAGGTGGCGGCGGTACAGGGCCTCGAAGGCGGCCATGTCGCCGCCCAGGCAGGCGCGCACCAGGGCGTGGTCTTCGTCCACGGCGGGCGCCGTGGCGCTGGCGGGCATCAGGGCGGTCACGAGGGTGGTCAGCATAGTCCTTGGGATGCGGCGTGGCGCGCGGAGGTTTAAGGGCGGGCGTCGCCATCGGCTTCACGGACTCGCAACCGCGCGGTCTCCGGCCGTGACGGCCGTTCGGTGCCGCGGCGCGTGTGCTAGCGTTGCGCGCGGGGCGGAAGGGGGATCCGGAATGAAGGGAAGAATCGCGCTGGCGCTGGTGGCCGGCTGGATGATGCTGGTCGCCGCCGCGCCGTCGCCGGCGCGGGCCCCGGTCGTATCGGCACAGGCGCGCGCCGCCGTCGCCGAGGCCGGGCGGGTGCGGGTGGTGGTGGCGCTGCGGCCGCAAGCGGCCTCCCTGCGGGCGAGGTCGTCGGCGCTCAAGGCGCTCCGCATGGCCCGGATCGAGGCCGCAGCCGATTCGGTGCTCGACGTCTTGCCGTCCGGGCGCCATGCGTTGCGGCGCCGTTTCGCGCTGGTGCCGGCGCTGGTGCTGGACGTGGACACGCGCGACCTGGCGATGCTGGAAGCGGACCCGGCCGTGGTCGCCGTCGACGTCGACGTGGGCGGCTCGGCGGGTGCGGGGATCGCGCCCGACCAGGCCAGCCGGGTCAACGGAGTTGCAGGCCTGGACGGGCTGGGGCTCGGCGGCGGGGGCCGCAAGGTGGCGGTGATCGACAGCGGCGTGGATCGCGACCATCCCGACCTGGCCGCGCGCCTGGTCGACGAGGCCTGCTTCTGCACGGCGCAGGGCGGCGGCGGCTGCTGTCCAAACCACGGCGCGACCCAGCTCGGGCCGGGATCGGCAGTGGACGACAACGGCCACGGGACCAACGTGGCCGGCATCATCGTCGGCGAGGGCCGCATCGCCCCGCGCGGCGCGATGCCCGATGCACGGCTGGTGGCGGTGAAGGTGATCGACGCGGACGGCCGCTTCTGCTGCGCTTCGGACGTGATCGCGGCAATGGACTGGGTGGCGACCCACCATCCCGACGTCGCGGCGGTGAACCTCAGCCTGGGCAGCGACGAGGCGTTTTCGGGAGACTGCGACGCGAGCAGGGCATGGACGCAGGCATTGGCGGCGGGCGTCGACGCGCTGGTGGCCAACGGTGCGGTGGTCACCGCGTCGACCGGCAACCAGGGCAACCTGCAACAGATCGACGCGCCGGCCTGCATCCGCAAGGTGCTGTCCGTGGCGGCGACCTGGGATTCGGACATGGGCGCAGTGGACGATTTCCTCGGCTGCAGCGAGGCGAGTACCGCGGCGCGCAAGCCCACCTGCTTCTCCAACCGCGGCCCCGGCACCGACCTGTTCGCCGCCGGCGCGTTCGTCACGTCCACCGGTTCCACCGGCGGCACGTCGACCTATGGCGGCACCTCGCAGGCGGCACCGATGGTGGCGGCCTGCGCGATCGCGCTGTCGCAGGCGGCGCCGATGGCGACCGTCGCCCAGCGCATGGACGCGATGACGCTGTCGCTGGCGCGCATCGACGATCCCGCGAGCGGACGCACCTACCCCTTCCTGGACTGCCGCGACGCGGTGGCGCTGCTCGATCCCGACGCGATCCGCGCGCTGCCGGTCAACGGCGCGCAGCCGCTGCTGCCGCCCGGGTCCGGCCCCGCGGCGGCGTCGCAGCCGGCCTTGCCCGGGAAGCTGCTGCGGACCGGCGCGCGTGCCGGTGGCCCGCCGACGAAAGCCCGCGCGCCTTCACGGACGCCGCCACGGCAGGCGGTTCTCCGGCAGCGCTGACCGGGGCCGCCGGCGCGACGTGGGCTAGAATCGGCGGCTGTTCTTGCCAGCCTTCGCGAGCGAGCAGTGACCGCCAGCCATCCGGTTTCCGTCAAGCAGGAAGACCTCATCCAGAGCGTCGCCGACGCCCTGCAGTACATCAGCTACTACCACCCGGCCGACTACATCCGGAACCTGTCGGCGGCCTACGAGCGCGAGCAGGGCCCGGCGGCGAAGGACGCGATCGCGCAGATCCTGATCAACTCGCGCATGTGCGCGGAAGGGCACCGCCCAATCTGCCAGGACACCGGCATCGTCACCGTGTTCCTGGAGATCGGCATGGACGTGCGCTGGAGCGGTGCCGACGGGGGCAGCGCCACCATGGGCGTCGAGGACATGGTCAACGAGGGCGTGCGCCGCGCCTACCTGCATCCGGACAACAGGCTGCGCGCCAGCGTGCTGGCCGACCCGGCCGGCCGCAGGCGGAACACCGGCGACAACACGCCCGCGGTGGTCAACGTCAAGGTGGTGCCGGGCAACACGGTCGAGGTGATCGTCGCGGCCAAGGGCGGCGGTTCGGAGGCCAAGAGCAAGTTCGCGATGCTCAACCCCTCCGACTCGATCGTCGACTGGGTGCTGAAGACGGTGCCGACCATGGGCGCCGGCTGGTGCCCGCCGGGGATGCTCGGGATCGGCATCGGCGGCACCGCCGAGAAGGCGATGCTGCTGGCCAAGGAGGCGCTGATGGAGCCGATCGACATCGTCGACCTCAAGGCGCGCGGGCCGTCGAACCGGCTGGAGGAGCTGCGCATCGAGCTGTTCGACAAGGTCAACGCGCTGGGCATCGGTGCGCAGGGCCTGGGCGGCCTCACCACCGTGCTCGACGTCAAGATCCGCGACTACCCGACCCATGCGGCCAACCTGCCGGTAGCGCTGATCCCCAACTGCGCCGCCACCCGGCACGCGCATTTCACCCTCGACGGCAGCGGCCCGGTGATGCTCGATCCGCCCTCGCTCGAGGACTGGCCGAAGCTGACTTACGACGCCTCCAAGGGCCGCCGCGTCGACCTCGACACGGTGACGCGCGAGGAAGTCGCGTCCTGGAGGCCCGGCGAGGTGCTGCTGCTGAGCGGCAAGCTGCTCACCGGCCGCGACGCCGCGCACAAGCGCATGGTTGACATGCTCGACCGCGGCGAGCCGCTGCCGGTCGACTTCGAAGGCCGCTTCATCTACTACGTCGGCCCGGTCGATCCGGTGCGCGACGAGGCGGTCGGCCCGGCCGGCCCCACCACCGCCACGCGCATGGACAAGTTCACCGAGCAGGTGCTGGCGCAGACCGGCCTGCTGGGCATGGTCGGCAAGGCCGAGCGCGGCGACGCGGCGATCGAGGCGATCAGGAAGCACCGGTCGGTCTACCTGATGGCCGTGGGCGGCGCCGCCTACCTGGTCTCGAAGGCGATCAGGGCCGCGCGCGTGCTGGCGTTCGAGGACCTGGGCATGGAGGCGATCTACGAGTTCACCGTGCAGGACATGCCGGTGACGGTGGCCGTGGACAGCAGCGGCGAGTCGGTGCACAAGACCGGGCCGCGCGAGTGGCAGGCGCGGATCGCGGGCATCCCGGTGGTGGTCGAGCCGGCCTGAGTCCGCTTCGCGGCGCGCGGCGCGTTGTGCAGGTCGCGGATCGTCGCGGCGCTTGATCGCGCCGCGGCCGCCACCATGTCGTCCGGACGACCACGAGGGAGACGCGCATGCCGGGCAGCCTGATCGACGGCCACATCGGGTTCGACCGGCTGCTGCCGGGCCTGCGCCGCATCGCCGTGCTCGGGATCAAGCCCGAGTCGCGCGCCGACCGGCCGGCGCACATCGTGCCGGCCTACCTGCACCGCGCCGGCTACGAGATCGTGCCGGTGCCGGTCTACTACCCGGACGTGTCCGAGATCCTGGGTCGGCGCGTCTACCGCCGCGTGTCGGACATCCCCGGCCGCGTCGACCTGGTCAGCGTGTTCCGCAGGCCGGAGGACCTGATGCCGCACCTCGACGACCTGGTCGCGGCGCGGCCGCGGACGGTGTGGATGCAGACCGGCATCCGCAACGACGCCTTCGCCGGCCGCCTGCTCGCGGCCGGCATCGACGTGGTGCAGGACGAATGCCTGATGGTGGAGCACCGGCGCTGGCGCAGCTCGCGCTAGGGCCGCCCGTCCTGTAGGAGCGACGGGAGTCGCGACCGGAAGGAGTCGCGACTTCCGTCGCTCCTACAATCGCAGAGTGCGAAGTGGCGCGGCGCCTCAGTACCACTCCAGCAGCGAGATCCCCAGCCCGATGTAGGTCGCCCGGTGGTTGTAGTCGATCAGGCTCTCGCCGTAGCCGTCGAACACCTGCACGTGCCCGCGCAGGGTGTTGTGGATCGGGAAGCCCCAGTCGAACTGCAGCGCGCCGTGCGAGCGGTCGCCGCCGCGCAGCGAATGCCGCGCCATCAGCGACAGCTCGTGGCCGCCGATGGTGTGGACGATGGTGACGTCGCCGCGGCCCATGTAGTCGGAGATGTCCGGGTTGTCGTCGTCGTTGCCGTCCGAGATGCGTACCCAAGGGCGGAACATGACCGCCCAGTTGTCGCGGTCCAGCCCGAAGTTGAACATCAGCCGGTTCCAGCTGCGCGAGAGCGGGTCGGCGCGGCCGTTGGACTGGTGGTTGATGCCGACCGCGGCCATCCGGCCCTTCCAGCCGCCGATGCTGTAGTTGTTCCGGAAGACCAGCAGCACTTCCGGCTCGTAGTTGGTCTCGCGGAACGGCCGCGACTGGTCGCCGTTGTAGACCTGCCAGCGCGAGCTCTGGGTGTAGCCCATCCAGACATCGCCGTTGTCGCCGAACAGGTTTTCCCAGGCCTTGGTCTTGAAGCTGATCTGGAACTTGGCCTCGACGCCGTCGAGCTGCTGCGGCTCGGTGACGGTGTTGCGCGGGTTGGGCGAGTGCGGCAGCTCGTTGGGGTTGCTGCTCCAGAACGCAGGCAGCAGGTAGACCGGCTTGTAGGCGCGGAAGTTGAACGTGCCGAGCTTCGAGCCCTTGGCCAGCTCCCAGCGGCTGTCGAGCAGCGAGCCGCGGCCGGCGTTGGCGATCGCCTCGTCGGGCTCCAAGGCGAACAGGTCGTTGGCGGAACCGCGCGCCCGCTCGCCGGGGGAAGCCGCGGCCGCCTCGGCCTGCGCGGCCGCCCTGCGGTTCTGCTCCGCGAGCGCGGCGGCGGCGTCCGCCTCGGCGGGGTTGCGCGCGCGCCGGCCGAGATGGCGGTCGTAGCAGGCCAGGCGGTCGGCGTCGACCTCGATCAGCGCGCAGGCGGCGATGTCGCCGCCCGGGGCCGGCATGGACTGGGCCAGCGCGGGGCCGCCGAGGAGGGTCGCGCAGGCGGAAAGCAGGGCGCGTGTGCCGTGGGATCGGTTCATGGCGTGTCCTCGTCCTTCGCGTCGGCGCCGTCGGCCTCGAGCAGGTTGCCGGCGGCGCCGGCGCGCTGGGCCTGGGCGAGCTGGTCGTCGATGTCGCGGTTGACCGAAGTGTCGACCGGGCCGCCGTGGGCGGGCTCGGCCGGCGGCGCGTGCCGGGCCGGGGCCTCGGCCTCGCGGGAGAGCATCACGTGGTAGATCGTGCGCGGCGACTGGATGCCGGCACGCGCGTACGCGGCCTTGGCGAGGCGGATCGCCTCGCTGCGCACCTTGCCGAGGTCGCTGGCGCGCTGGTCGACCCAGCCGAAGAACTGCAGCTCGATGCCGGTCGGCGCGTTCTGGACCACGGTCCACGACGGCGCCGGGTCGTCGAGCACCCCGTCCAGCCCGGAATAGGCCTCGAGCGCCAGCGTCTGGGCCTGGCGGATCGAGTGCGAGCCGTCGATGGTGACCTTGAAGTCGAAGCGCCGCTTCGGGTTCTGCGAGAAGTTCAGCAGCACCGACTTGAACACCAGCGCGTTGGGCAGCTGCAGCTGGTTGCCGTCCAGGGTCATCAGGATGGTCGCGCGCGAGGTCAGCGCCACCACCTTGCCCTCGTAGCTGTCGACGCGGATCGTTTCGCCGGGCGAGAACGGCTTGCGCACGCTCAGCAGCACGCCGGCGATGTAGTTCTCGGCGATGTCCTTGAAGGCGAAGCCCAGCGCCAGGCCGGCCACGCCGGCCGAGCCCAGCACCGCGCCGATCAGCGAGGTCTGCCCGAGCAGGTTGAGCGCGAGCACCACGCCGACCAGGGTGACCAGCACTCGCACGGTGCGCCGGAACAAGCCGTCCATATAGGGGTTGTCGGTGCGCAGGCGCAGCAGGCGCAGGTTGCGCGAGAGCACGCCGCCCAGCCAGCCGGCGAACATCACCACCAGCAGCGCGATCACCAGCAGCGGCGTCTTCGCCACGATCCCGGCCAGCTTGCCGGTCATCTGCGACCACGCCGCCAGGAACTGCGCGCGCAGGCTGTCGTCGACTTCGACGTTGTTGACGACCGTCGCCACGCCGGGCGTGGCGGTGGCGATCTTCCCCGCCTCGGCCTTCTGTGCCGGCTGCAGGACGGTGCCGTCGAGCTCGGCGACGCCGTCGTCGACGCTGGCGGTGACCTCGCGCAGGTCTTGGTTCGTGGTCAGGCGGTCCTGGAGCCGCCGGGTCGTCGCGGCGTCCCCGGGCGGCGCGACCGCGTCCCCGGGCGCAGGCTTCGCGAGCGTGCCCGCCTGCGCCGGCGCGGCGGCCGCGAACGACGAAGCGGCCGCCAGCGCGCAGGCGGACAGGGCGGTCGACTGCAGCAGGCGGCGGAGCGTGGGCATGGGGCGCGACGGACCTGGAACGTGACGACGCCGCAGTCTAGCGTGGCGGTCGCGAACGCCGCGTGTGTCGCGGCGCGCGGCGGCGCTCCGCGCGATGGGCGCGCTCAGGCGTACCAGGCGAGCGCGAACAGCGCGAGCATCGTGCAGGCGAGCGCGAGCTTGAGCACCACGCCGAACACGATGCCCATCCACGTCCCGAAGCCCACGCGGGTGGCCTGGCCCACGCCCGCGCCGTCGAGCCTGCGCCCGTGCCAGAGCTCGCCCAGCAACGCGCCGGCGAACGGCCCCACGAACAGCCCGACGGGGCCGAAGAACAGGCCGGCGAAGGTGCCGGCGACCGCTCCTCCGATCGCCTTGCGGCTGGCGCCCACGCGCTTGGCGCCGGCGGCGGTGGCCCAGAAGTCGATCGCCATCGAGAGCAGGGTCAACGCCCCCAGGACCACCAGCCACCACCACTCGACCCGCTGGAAGCCGTCGGCCCAGGCGGCCAGCAGCATGCCGCAGAACACCAGCGGCAGGCCGGGCAGGGCGGGCAGGACGATGCCGGCCAGTCCGACCAGCGCCAGCAGGGCGGCGAGCAGGTACCACAGGGCGTGCGCATCCATCGGATTTCCCTGCCCGGGAGGGCGTCTTGGCGGCGGTCCGCGAACGGTCCCGGAGGGGCCGCCGCGCGCGTTGCATTTTCACAAATGCCGGGGTACTTTGCAGGCGCTGTGTTTGTCAAGGTCACCGTGAACCGTGGCCTGGATGTGCCTGATCCGTGCCGCACCACCGAGCGTTCCGCCACCGATCTGCGACATCGCCTGTTCCCCGTCTGCTCCTTGCGACCAGCCCGCCGTTACGACGTCCAAACCAAACTGTTACAGGGAGCGATGCAGATGTCAGACCGCGAAACCGGCACCGTCAAGTGGTTCAACGACGCCAAGGGCTTCGGATTCATCAGCCGCGAGAATGGCGAGGACGTCTTCGTCCACTTCCGCGCGATCCAGACCCAGGGCTTCAAGAGCCTGAAGGAAGGACAGAAGGTCAGCTTCACCGTCGTGCAGGGCCAGAAGGGCCTGCAGGCGGACGCCGTGCAGCCGCTGTAGGCGCTCCCGCGCGACGGGCGCCGGCCGCGTGCCGGCGCTACCGACAGGAAAAGGCCCGCCGGAAGGCGGGCCTTTTCTTTCGTCGCCGGGCAGCGGGCGGGGTCAGCGCACGTAGGCGCGTCCGCCGTTCACCCGCACGTACGAGCCCTCGCGGATGCCGCCCAGGTCGGTCTGCTGCACCGTCATCAGGCTGCCGTTCTCCATCCGCACGGTGATGCGGTACGCGGAGGAGGTCTGCACGCGGTTCTGGATCGCGTTGCCGGCGATCGCGCCGCCGACCGCGCCCGCGACCGCGGCGGTGTTCTGCTTGCCCTTGCTGCCGCCGGTGTGGGCGGCGATCTCGTGGCCGGCGACCGCGCCGACGATGCCGCCGAGCACGCCGCCCGTGGAATTGGGCACGTTCTGGCCGCGCGCGACCGTCTCGATGCGCTCCACCGTGCCGCAGTCGTTGCACACGCTGCTGCCGTAGGCGGGCGCGGTGTTGTAGCCACCGCCGTAGCCGCCGCCGTAGCCTGGCGACGTGGCGCAGCCCGCGGTCGCGAGCGCGGCCACGAGGGCGGTGGCGCCGAGCAGACGAATGTTCATGCCGTTCTCCTGGTTGCGGGAGCCGGCGGCTCCACGGCCGGAACCTTAGGCGGCGCGTCGTGAATAGGCGGTCAATCGCCGCGCGATCGCGCGCGGACGCGCGATTCTCGTCAGTGCCGGTTCATCCGCGCGCGGTCATCGACGCCGTGCACGGCGACTGAGCGCGGTGCTTCGCCGCAGTCCGTGGGAGCGACGGAAGCCGCGACTCGCTAGGACCGCGAAATGCCGGTCGCGACTTCCGTCGCCCCCACAGGGACCGTCGCTCCGCGGAGGCTCCTGCCGCTCGTGCAGGAAACCGCCTGGCCCGCCTTTGGCGGGCCAGGTGCTCCGCGCGCGACCGGGGTCAGCCGCGGAAGTCCTGGTGGCAGGCCTTGCAGGCCTCGCCGATCTTGCCGGCCGCGGCGTCGACGCCGGCGCAGTTGAGCGGCGGCGAGGCCAGCGTTTCGTCCAGCGTCGCGCGCAGCTGGCTGGCGTGCTTGGTGAAGCGTGCGTCCTCGCGCAGGTCGCCGAAGGCGGGCTCGATGTCGTTGGCGGCCATGCGCAGCGCCTGCAGGTGGGGCAGCGTGTCGGTGGCGCCGCAGCGATTGGCCTCGACGCTGGCCTTGAGCTGCGCGTGGTGGGCCTGGAACAGGTCCATCACGGCGACCGGATAGCGGTCCCGCCAGGTCTTCCTCGCCTCGATCGTGCGCAGGATCATGACCACCGCCACCGCGCCGATCGCCAGGCCGACCAGGAACACGAAGAAGTAGCGGCTGGCGGCGGACGGCTTCGCCGGCTTGGCGGGGCTGGCTTCGGGCGTGGTCGACATGGGGGTCTCCTCGTTGGCTGCGGCGACGATAGCATGGCGCGCGCCGGTAAAATGCCGCGATGGACGCCTCCTGGCAGGAACGCTTTTCCGGCATCGACCGCCTCTACGGCCGCGGCGCGCTGGCGCGTTTCGCGGCCGCGCGCGTGGCCGTCGTCGGCCTGGGCGGCGTCGGCTCGTGGGCGGTCGAGGCGCTGGCGCGCAGCGGGATCGGCGCGCTCGCGCTGATCGACGCCGACGACCTGTGCCTGTCCAACACCAACCGCCAGCTGCCGGCGCTCGAAGGCCAGTACGGCCGCGGCAAGGCGGAGGCGATGGCCGAGCGCTGCCGGGCGATCAATCCGGCGGCGGAGGTGCGCGCGGTCGCGAGCTTCCTCACCCCCTCGAACATGGAATCGCTGCTGGGCGAGGGCTTCGACGTCGTGCTCGACGCCTGCGACAGCTTCCGCGCCAAGGTCGAGGCCATCGCCTGGTGCCGGCGCCGCAAGCAGCCGATCGTCACCGTCGGCTCGGCCGGCGGCCGGATCGACCCGACGCTGGTGCGCGTGCGCGACCTGTCGAAGACCGAGCACGACGCGATGCTGGCGCTGGTGCGCCGGAAGCTGCGCACCGAGTTCAAGTTCCCGACCGGGCCGAAGCGCTACTTCGGCGTGCCCGCCGTCTACTCGCTGGAGAACGTGCGCTACCCGCAGCCGGACGGCACGGTCTGCGGCCTGCGCCCGCAGCTGGGCGGGGACGCGGCGCTCAAGCTCGACTGCGGCGCCGGGCTCGGCGCGGCGACGCACATCACCGGCGCCTTCGCGTTCGCCGCGGCGGGCAAGGCGCTGGAGATGCTGCTCAGGACACCGCCGCGGTAGGAGCGCCCCATGGGCGCGATGCTTTCCCGGCGAAAGGCATCGCGCCCATGGGGCGCTCCTACGGCGGCGGCAGCCCAAACAGGCGCTCGGCGTTCGCGCTGGTGGCGGCCGCCAGCGCCTCCGGCGCGATGCCGCGCAGCGCCGCGATGGTTTCGCAGACGGTGCGCAGCCGCGCCGGCTCGTTGCGCTGGCCGCGGATCGCGCTGTCGGGCTGGTCGGGCGCGTCGGTTTCCAGCAGCAGGTGCTCGAGCGGCATCGTTGCCGCCAGCCGGCGCAGCCGGTTGGCGCGCGCGTACGTCACCGGGCCGCCGATGCCGAGCAGGAATCCCTGCCGCCACAGCTGTTCCGCCTGCTGTTCGCTGCCCGACCAGCTGTGCACCACGCCGCGCAGGGCCTGCCCCGGGCCCGACCCGGGGCCGCCGATGCGGCGCACCGAGGCGATCACCGCGTCGACCGCGCGGCGCGCGTGCACGATCACCGGCAGGCCGTACTCCCGCGCCAGCCGCAGCTGGCCGTCGAAATAGCCCTGCTGGGCGTCGGGATC
Organism: Luteimonas sp.; assembly: GCA_041905645.1. GTDB lineage: Bacteria > Pseudomonadota > Gammaproteobacteria > Xanthomonadales > Xanthomonadaceae > Luteimonas. The sequence goes on along the minus strand of JAYRKR010000095.1, from coordinate 1,752 downwards.
GAGTCCTTCGACGTGGTAGTCGAGCCCGCATTCGCCGACCGCCACGGGGCGCTCGCGCTCGATCCAGTCGCGCAGCCGCTCCAGGTGCTCCGGCCGGTGCGCGGCCAGGGACATCGGGTGCAGGCCGTAGGCCGGGAACAGGCCGGGATCGCCCGCGCAGGCCTCGCGCAGCTTCGGCCAGCCCGCGGCGTCGACCGCCGGCACCACCTGCCGCGCCACGCCGGCCGCACGCGCGCGGGACACCACGCCGGCGCGGTCGACGTCGAATGCCGCCGCGTCGAGGTGGCAATGGCTGTCGACCAGCATGGGCTCAATCGCGGCGCGGCGGCTCCGCGTCGGCCGCGTCTCCGCGGGCGGGCCGGGCCTTCTTCCAGTTCGCCAGCAGCAGGGTGCCCAGGCCGAGCAGCAGCTCGTCGGCGAAGGGGATCACGTCCGGGACCAGCGTGTCCCCGACGAACAGCGCCGCGGTCAGCAGGAACAGCTTGGGGTAGCTGAGCCGGCCGAACCAGCGCAGCACCGGGGCGAGGACGGGGTTGGGCATGGCGGCATCCGACCAGAGGCAGGCAACGGTCACGCTACCACGCCGCGCCCTGTGGCAAGGTTCATCCGTCCGTCAGTTTGGGCGCCGGCCGAGAGAGCTGCGTTCAGCTTGCGGGTGCTGAAATTCCGGCGCACACAAGAGCGGGTGATCCGCCATCAGGAGAGGCTCATGAACAAGAACACCATCGCCATCGCCATCGCCGCACTGCTGGTCGGCGGCGTGTCCGTCGCCGCGTTCCAGCACGCCCGCGGCCCGCAGCAGGCCGACAGCGCGCTCGCGGTCCCGGCCGACGGCACCGCCGCCGGGCTGGCCCAGGACGACGCGGCCGCCCTCGACAACAGCATCCCCGACGGCGGCAGGATCGCCTACGCGGACGTGGTCGGCGTCAAGCCGATCACCGAGAAGGAAAAGGTCTACGCCGACGTGGTCGGCAGCAAGGCGGTGAGCGAGACCTCGACCAGCTCGACCCCGCGCGAGGTCTGCAACGACGTCGTCGTGCAGGAGCGCCTGCCCGAGCGCGACGGCAACGTCGGCGGCACCGTCGCCGGCGCGGTGATCGGCGGCCTGCTCGGCAACCAGGTCGGCAGCGGCAACGGCCGCAAGGCCGCGACCGCCGCCGGCGCGGTGGCCGGCGGCTTCATCGGCAACCGCGTCGACCGCAACCACGTCGGCGGCAAGGTGGTCAACCGCACCGAGCGCCAGTGCCACACCGTCACCGACACCTCCAAGTCCAGCCACGTGGTCGGCTACGACGTGACCTACCGCAACGAGGACGGCAGCACCGGCACGATGCGCCTGGGCAGCAAGCCGGGCAGCCGCGTCCAGCTGGGCACCGAGGACAGGACCGTCGGCTACGACGTGACCTACCGCTACGACGGCCAGGAGAACACCATCCGCATGGACCAGAAGCCGGGCGAGCGCCTGCCGGTGATCGACGGCCAGGTGGTGACGCAGACCGCCGCGGCAGCGAGCGACGAGCACGGCTGATCGCGCGTTCAACCCGCGACGCGGGACAGCAGCGGGGCCGGAGCGATCCGGCCCCGCTTTTTTTGGGGGGGGCTTCATCTAGTTCCTGGCAGGAGATCCGTGCTCTTGTCCGGTTGCGCGCTTCGCAGCGACCGGACCGGTCCCGGCGCGACCGGCCGCCCTTCGGGGGCGAATGTCCCCGGCATCCGCCTGACGGCGGATGCCTCCTCCTTTACTTCGCCCCG
>JAYRKR010000153.1:0-2345 GCA_041905645.1 Luteimonas sp. | reverse complement strand
GCTGAAGCCGCTCCCACAGGCGTCGGACCTCGTCGCCGCCTAGCGACCGAACGACTTCGTCGCGGCCAGGCCCACCATCCAGGCGCGCCCCGGCGCCGGCTCGAAGTACCGCCCGTTGCCGTCGTTGACGATCACCGAGCCGACGTATTCCCGGTCGAGCAGGTTGTCGATCCGCGCATAGCCGCGCCAGCGCAGGCCCAGCGCCTCGAAGCGCCGCTCGACGCCCAGGCCGAACACCGCATAGGCGCCCGCGTGCCGGTCGTTGCCGTCGTCGACGTACACGCGGCCGGCGTGGCGCCCGTCGAGGACCACGTCGGTGCCGGCGCCCGGGCTCCAGCGCAGCTCCGCCCACGCCGAGCGCCGCGATACGCCGGGAATCGGATGCCCCCGCTCCACCAGCCGCTCGCCGCCGTCAGCGCACGGCGGCGCCGCGCAGGCGAAGAAATCGCTGGCGTAGCGGGCGTCGAGCCAGGTCAGCGCCGCCGCGTAGTGCCAGCGCGACGACCACGCGCCGGACAGCGACAGCTCCGCGCCGCGCCGCCGCGTCGTGCCGGCGTTGGCGTACACGCTGCGGCCGCCGTCGTTGGACACCGCCACCAGTTCGCCGGAGGTGCGGCTGTCGAACAGCGCCGCCGCATACGCCAGCCCGCCGTGCACGCCGCGCACGCCGGCCTCGGCGTTGCGGCTGCGCGCGGCGCGCAGGTCGTTGAGGCCGCCGCGGCCGTCGCTGCGGTAGGCGAGCTCGGAGAAGGTCGGCGTCTCGAAGCCGCTGCCGGCGTTGGCGTACAGGCTCAGCCGCGGCGAGGCGCGGAACAGCACGCCGGCGACCGGCGCGGTGCGCGCATACGACAGCCGCCCGCTGTCGTCGGGGTTGACGGCAGTGACGTAATCGTCGTCCGACGCGAAGCGCACCCAGCTGCGGCGCGCGCCGACGTTGATGCGCCAGCGGTCGGTCGGCTGCCAGTCGGCCTGCGCGTAGGCGTCGCGCGAGGCGACGCGGTCGTCCTCGTCGCGGCGCAGCGCGCCGAACACGCCGAGCGCCCCGCCGGCGAAGTTCTCGTAGCCGCGCCGGCGCTCGTCGGACACGCCGTATTCGAGCCCGGCCACCAGCGAGAACGGCCGCCCCAGCGCCTGCGTCGTCCAGCGCCAGCGCAGGTCGGCGCCGCCGTAGTCGCGGTCGAGCGCGATCGCGCCGCCGCCCTGGCGCGGATCGGCCTGCACGGCCACGGGGATCGACTGCATCTGGGTGGTGTCGCGCTGGCCGCCGTAGGCCGTGAGCTCGAGCGCATGGCGCGGCGACAGCGCTTGCTCCAGGTGCACGCCGGCCTGGTCCTGGCGCACGGTCTTGCGGGTGTCGAAGGCCAGGGCACCGGCGCTGGCCGCGCGGCGATCGCCCTGCAGCTGCGCGGCGGTCAGGCCCTGCGGGTCATCGGCGCGCAGCTCGTGCGTGCCGGCGATGACGCTGAAGCGGCCGCCGTTGCCGAAGCCGCCCTTGAGCACCGCCTGCGCGGTGGCCTGCCGCGATCCGCCGTGCCTGCGCCAGCCGTCGTCGTCCACGCGCACGCCGTCGAGCAGCATGCCGCCCTCGCGTGCGGCACCCCATGGCGCGTGCCAGGACAGCGACGCCCGGCGCAGGCCGAAGCTGCCGGCGTCGAAGCCGAGCGACAGCGCCGGCGCCGCCGGCGGATCGGCGGTGAAGACGGAAATCACGCCGCCCGACGAGTTGCCGTACAGCGCCGAGAACGGCCCGCGCAGCACCTCGACGCGCTCCGCCGCGCCGAGCAGCAGGTGCGAGGCCTGGCCCTGTCCGTCCGGCATCGTCGCCGGGATGCCGTCGCCGTAGATGCGCACGCCGCGGATGCCGAAGGTGGCGCGCGCGCCGTAGCCGCGGATCGAGACCTGCAGCCCCTGCGCCTCGTTCCGGCGGTCGCGCGCGACCACGCCGGGGATGCGCTGCAGCGGCTCGGACAGGTTCAGCGCGGGACGCGCGCGGCGCAGCTCGCCGCCATCGACGACGTCGACCGCCGCCGGCACCTCCAGCGCGTCGTCCGGCTGGCGGGTGGCGGTGACGACGACGCGGTCGAGCTCGGTGGCCTGGACGGCTGCGTTTCCGGGGGCGACGGGCGGGGCCGCCTGCACGGCCGTCGTCGCCGCTGCGCCCAGCAGCGCGGCCACGCAACCGATCCGCAGCGCGCACCGGGCTTGCCCGGGTCGGCGGCTACCGCTCATCCAGCCTCCGGCGAAACGACCTCCTCCCAGTATGGCGGCGTCCGCGCCACTGCCTCGTCATCGAGCGAAGCTCCTTGTGGGAGCGGCTTCAGCCGCGAGTTCTTGCCTGAAAGCTC
>JAYRKR010000094.1:0-12989 GCA_041905645.1 Luteimonas sp. | reverse complement strand
CCGGGCGCGGCGCGCGCCCCGCGCCAACGACCGGACCGGGGTGCGGGTCGTGCTCGGCAGCGACCGCGTCGCGGAGGCGCCGCCGGCGTCCGGCCTGGTCGCGACCGGGCGCACGCCGAAGCTCGATGCGATCGACTGGGTCGCGCTGACCGCCGGCGGCAGCGGCAAGTCGCTGCCGCTGCGGCGGATCGACGTCGTCGCCGACCGCCTGCAGCTGCTCGGCGGGGGCTTTCCGGACACCCGGCTGCGCGTGCTGCCTTCGGCCACCGGCACCGACATCCGCCTCGACGGCGCGCGCCTGGCGGGCAGCCTGGCCGTGCCGCGCGCCGAGCGCGCGCCGATCACCGGCAGCTTCGCGCGGGTGTACTGGAGCGCGCCGCCGAAGCCGCCCGCGGCCGCCGCGGCGCCCAGCTCGGCAGCCGCGCCCGCGTCCGGCGACGGCGCCATGGACCCGGCGTCGATCCCGCCGCTCGACATCGCCATCGACGACCTGCGCTTCGGCGACGCGTCGCTCGGCAAGGCCGAGCTGCACACCCGCCCGGTCGCCGGCGGGCTGCGCTTCGAGCGCATGCAGGCGCGCGCGGTGGAGCAGGCCATCGACGTCAGCGGCGACTGGCTCGGCCGCGGCGCGGGCGCGCGCACGCGGCTCAGGGCGGACGTGCGCAGCGGCGACTTCGGCGCGCTGCTCTCCGGGTTCGGCTACGGCGGGCGCCTGGCCGGCGGCGAGGGCGAGGCGCACCTCGACGCCGCGTGGCCGGGCAGCCCGGCGGCGTTCGCGCTCGCCAACCTGCAGGGCACGCTGTCGGTCACCGCCAAGGACGGGCGCCTGGTCGAGGTCGAGCCCGGCGCCGGCCGGGTGCTCGGGCTGCTCAGCGTCACCGAGCTGCCGCGGCGGCTGATGCTGGATTTCCGCGACTTCTTCTCCAAGGGCTTCGCCTTCAACCGCATCGGCGGCAACGTGCGCTTCGCCGACGGCCGGGCCAGCAGCGAGGACATGGACATCGACGGCCCGGCCGCGCAGATCCGCATCCGCGGCAGCGCCGACCTGCGCGCGCAGACCTTCGACCAGCACATCGAGGTGCTGCCCAAGTCCGGCAACCTGCTGGCGGTGGCCGGCGCGATCGCCGGCGGGCCGGTCGGCGCGGCGGTGGGCGCGCTGACCAACGCGGTGTTGAAGAAGCCGCTGGGCGAGATCAACGCCAAGAGCTACCGCGTCACCGGGCCGTGGAAGGATCCGAAGGTGGAGGTGACCGGCCGCGAGGAAACGCCCGCGCCGCCGCCGCCGGCCATCGATCCCGCGCGCGAGGATGCGCAGCCGCCGCTGGCGCAGCCGCCGCTGCGGCCGGGCAAGGGCGCGCAGGCCGCCGCCGCCGCCGATGCCGCGCCCGCCGGCTTGCCAAGCGGCGCGTCCACCCCCAGCTTGTCGCCATGACCACGCCCGCCAGCCCCATGCCCGCCGATTCCCCGCTCGCGCTCGCCCAGTCCCGCCTGCTGCTGCCGGCCGGGCTGGATCCCTCCGGCCTGGAGCGCGCGTTCGGCGCGCTGCTGGGGCCGGGCATCGACTTCGGCGACCTGTACTTCCAGCACGCGCGGCGCGAGAGCTGGACGGTCGAGGACGGCATCGTCAAGGATGGCGCGCACTCGATCGAGCAGGGCGTGGGCGTGCGCGCGATCTCCGGCGAGAAGACCGGCTTCGCGTATTCCGACGACATCAACGCGCAGGCGCTGCTGGCCTCCGCGCACTCGGCGCGGGCGATCGCGCGCGAGGGCGACGGCCATGCGGCGCGCACGCTGGCCGCGGGCCGGGGACGGCAGCTGTACGCACCGCACGACCCCATCGACGCCATGGCCAACGACGCCAAGGTCGAGGCGCTGCGCCGCGTCGACAAGCTGCTGCGCGCCGCCGATCCGCGGGTGAAGCAGGTGATGGTCGGGCTGACCGGCGGCGTCGACACCATCCTGGTCGCGCGCAGCGACGGCGTGCTCGCCGGCGACGTGCGGCCGCTGGTGCGGCTCAACGTCCAGGTGATCGTCGAGCAGGGCGGGCGCCGCGAGACCGGCTTCGCCGGCTTCGGCGGGCGCTGCTCCTACGAGGAGCTGCTGGCCGACGGCAAGCCGGAAAAGTTCGCCCGCGAGGCGCTGCGCCAGGCGCTGGTCAACCTCGAGGCGATCGACGCGCCCGCCGGCGTGATGCCGGTGGTGCTCGGTTCCGGCTGGCCCGGCGTGCTGCTGCACGAGGCGGTCGGCCACGGCCTGGAGGGAGACTTCAACCGCAAGGGCACCAGCACCTACGCCGGCCGCATGGGGCAGCGCGTGGCCGCGCCCGGCGTCACCATCGTCGACGACGGCACCCTCGACGGCCGCCGCGGCTCCCTCAACGTCGACGACGAGGGCACGCCGACGCAGTGCACCACGCTGATCGAGGACGGCGTGCTCACCGGCTACATGCAGGACACGCTCAACGCGCGGCTGATGGGTGCGAAGCCGACCGGCAACGGCCGCCGCGAATCGTTCGCGCACCTGGTGATGCCGCGCATGACCAACACCTACATGCTGGCCGGCACCCATGATCCGGAGGAGATGATCCGCTCGGTCAAGCGCGGCCTGTACGCGGTCAACTTCGGCGGCGGCCAGGTCGACATCACCAGCGGCAAGTACGTGTTCTCGGCCACCGAGGCCTACCTGATCGAGGACGGCAGGGTCACCGCGCCGGTCAAGGGCGCCACGCTGATCGGCAACGGCCCGGAGACGATGCAGAAGGTGAAGATGGTCGGCCACGACCTCGCGCTGGACGACGGCGTCGGCACCTGCGGCAAGGACGGCCAGAGCGTGCCGGTGGGCGTGGGCCAGCCGTCGCTGCTGATCGACGGGCTGACCGTCGGCGGCACGCAGGCCTGATGCGCGCCGTGCGCCCTTGTGGGAGCGGCTTCAGCCGCGATCCTTTGCCGCGAATTCCCCGCCAGGAAGAGCTCGCGGCTGAAGCCGCTCCCACAAGGTTGCCGCTAGAAGGTTTCGTCGGCGGCGGGCTCGCCTGCGTCCAGCAGCGCCTTCACCGCACGGAACAGCTCGCGGAACGCATGCGGCGGCCTGTTGCGCCTGCGCTCCTCGAGCGCGTTGCGCACCAACTGGCGCAGCTGCTGGCGATCCGCGGACGGATGCGCCTCGATGAACTCGGCCAGCGCCGCGTCGCCTTCGCCGAGCAGGCGCTCGCGCCAGGCCTCGGCGCGGTGCAGCAGCGCGGTTTCCTGGCGCGCGGCGTCGCCGCCGGCGTCGAGCGCGTCGCGGATCGCGTCCAGCACGGCGTCGTCCTCGCGCCGCATCTGCTTCGCCAGGTAGGCGAGCTGGCGCTTGTGCGCGATGTGCGAGGTGATGCGCCGCGCCTCGGCGACGTGCGGGTGCAGGCTGTCCGGCACCGGCAGCTTCGCCAGCTGCGCCGGCGGCAGCGCCGCCAGCCGCTGCGCCAGCGCCAGCACGTCCAGCGCCTCGCGCCGCTGCTGGCTGCGGCTGGGGCCGAGGAATTCGCCGCTGTCTTCGTCTCTTCCGCGCATGCCGCCCGCCATCCGGATTCCATCGCAAGGATAGTCCATTGACCACCGCCCTTTCCCCCGGCGCCCAGGCCGGCGACGACAGCCGGCAGCGCCTCGATCGCCTCGAAGCGGCCGCCGCCCGCCTGCTCGACCGCTGCCGCGCCGCAGGCGCCAGCCAGGCCGAGGTGTCGTGCTCGGAGGAGCGCGGCCTCAACGTCAACGTGCGCATGGGCAGCGTCGAGACGGTCGAATCCACCAGCGACCGCGGCATCGCCGTCACCGTGTACTTCGGTTCGCGCAAGGGCAGCGCCAGCACCGCCGACCTGCGCGAGGAGAGCCTGCAGGCGACCGTCGACCAGGCCTGCGCGATCGCGCGCTACACCGAGGCCGATCCGGCGGCCGGCCTGGCCGACGCCGCGCTGATGGCCACCGACCTGCGCGAGTTCGACGGCTGGCATCCGTGGGCGCTGGAGGCCGACCGCGCGGTCGACCTCGCGCTGGCGTGCGAGGCGGCCGGGCGCGAGTCCGACGCGCGCATCGCCAATTCCGAAGGCGCTTCGGTGGGCAGCGGCGAATCGCTGAGCGTGTACGCCAATTCGCACGGCTTCGTCGGCCACGAGCGCGACACCCAGCACAGCATCGGCTGCGCGCTGATCGCGGGCCAGGGCGAGGCGATGCAGCGCGACGGCTGGTACAGCCTGGCGCTGGCCGAGTCCGACCTCGAGTCGCCCGCCGCGATCGGCCGCAAGGCCGCGCAGCGCGCGCTGGCGCGGCTGGCGCCGCGGCAGGTGGCCACCGGCGCGTACCCGGTGCTGTTCTCGGCCGAGGTGGCGCGCTCGCTCGTCGGCCACCTGGTCGGCGCGGTCTCGGGCAGCGCGCTGTACCGGCGCGCGAGCTTCCTGGTCGACAGCGCCGGCACGCAGCTGTTCCCGGACTGGTTCTCGATCCGGGAACTGCCGTTCCTGCCGCGTGGCCTGCGCTCGGCCGCCTTCGACGGCGAGGGCGTGGCCACGCGCGAGTCGCCGCTGGTCGAAGGCGGCGTGCTGCAGCGCTACGTGCTGGGCAGCTATTCGGCGCGCAAGCTGGGCCTGCAGACCACCGGCAACGCCGGCGGGGTGCACAACCTGCAGGTCGAGGCCAACGCCGGCGACCTCGAATCGATGCTGCGCGGCATGGGCCGCGGCCTGCTGGTCACCGAGCTGATGGGGCAGGGCGTGAACACCATCACCGGCGACTATTCGCGCGGCGCGGCCGGGTTCTGGGTCGAGGACGGCGCGGTCGCCTATCCGGTCGACGGCATCACCATCGCCGGCAACCTGCGCGACGTGTTCCGGGGCGTCGAGGCGGTCGGCGGCGACGTCGACCCGCGCTCGCACATCCGCACCGGGTCGATCCTGGTCGGCCGGATGACCGTCGCCGGCACGGACTGACGTATGCTCCGGGGCGGGCCGGCGCGGCCGGTCCGCAACCACGACCGGGGAAACGACGATGACCGATTTCAACGAAACCGTGACGCCTCCTCCGCCTCCGCCGTCCACGCCTGGCGCGCCCACGGCCGAGGAACGCCAGTGGGCGATGTTCGCGCACTTGTCCGCGCTGGTCGGCGGCATCCTGACCTCCGGCTGGGCCGGCAGCATCGGCTGCTTCATCGGGCCGCTGATCATCTGGCTGGTCAAGAAGGACACGATGCCCTTCGTCGACGACCAGGCCAAGGAAGCGCTCAACTTCAACATCACCGTGGGCATCGTGTTCTTCGCGCTGTTCCTGCTGGCGCTGCTGACGCTCGGCATCGGCCTGGTGGTCTCGATCCCGCTGTGGATCATCATCGGCATCGCCTGGCTGGTGTTCACCATCATCGCGGCGATCAAGGCCAACGAAGGCGTCGCCTACCGCTATCCGTTCACGCTGCGGCTGATCAAGTAGGCCGCCGAGGGCGGTGTTCGTGCTGAATGCGGCGCGACGGGTGTCAACCCCGCCGCGCCGCATGCGTTGCCGTTGCATCGACCGCAACGGAGCGATGCGATGCCGGGGCGTGAATCCGCCAGTGCCGTGAACCGGTTCGGGCTCGGCGCGAAGCCGGGCGAGATCGCCGCCGCGTCCGACGCGCGCGGCTGGCTGCACGCGCAGCTGCGCGTGCAGCCGCGATCCGATGCCTTCCGCGGCCTGCTGGACAGCCTGGAACTGCTGCGCCGGGAAGCCGCGCTCAGGCAGGCCAGGCGCAGCGCTCGCGAAGCCGGCAGGGAGGGCGCGATCAGCGCCAGGATGCCGGCGGACACGAAAAAGCCGCAGGATCCACAGCGTCAGGCGCTGTACCAGGTCGCCCTGTCCGACGTTGCCGCGCGCTACCGCGTCGCGGCCGAAACGACGCAGCCGTTTGTCGAGCGCCTCGTGCATTTCTGGTCGAACCACTTCGCGGTGTCGATCGACAAGGGGCCCGCACGGCTGTACGCCGCGCCGATGGAGCGCGAGGCGATCCGGCCCCACGTGCTCGGCCGCTTCGGCGACATGCTGCTCGCCGTCGAAACCCATCCGGCGATGCTGCGCTACCTCGACAACGTCGTCTCGGTGGGCGAGGACTCGCCTCTGGCGCGCCGCCGCGAGATGCGTGCGCAACGCGCCGCCGCCGCGGCCGACGCGCCGCTGCCGCCCAAGCCGGGCCTCAACGAGAACCTGGCCCGCGAGATCATGGAGCTGCACACGCTCGGCGTGGACGGCGGCTATTCGCAGGACGACGTGGTCGAGTTCGCGCGCGCGATCACCGGCTGGGGCGTGCCGCCGCCGCGCGTGCTGGACGACGCGCGTTCGGCGTTCGCGTTCCGGCCGGGCGCGCACGAGCCGGGCGCGCGGCGCGTGCTCGGCAAGGCCTATGCCGAGGCCGGGCAGGCGCAGGGCGAGGCGATCCTGCACGACCTCGCGCTGCACCCGGCCACCGCCCGGCACCTGAGCCTCAAGCTCGCGCGCCATTTCGTGGCCGACGCGCCGCCGGAACCGCTGCTCCGGCGCATCGCGGAAGCCTACCTCGACAGCGGCGGCGCGCTGGTGGCCGCGTACGGCGCGATGATCGACCACGATGCCGCGTGGTCGCCGGATGCGCGCAAGTTCAAGACGCCGGACGACTTCGTGGTCTCCGCGATGCGCGCCGGCGGCTTCCTGCTCGACCGCAGGCCGCGCGAGTTGCCCGGCCTGCTGCGCGAACTGGGGCAGCCGGTGTTCACGCCGCGCTCGCCGGCCGGGTTCCCCGACACGATGGGCGACTGGGCCGCGGGCGATGCGTTGCGCAAGCGGCTGCAGGTGTCCGGCGCGTTCGCCAGGCGCATCGACGCCGACCGCCCGGCCCCGCTCGCGCTGGCGCGCGAGGTGCTGGGCCAGGGCGCGGTCGCGGGCGACTTCGCCGCCGCGCTGGCGCGCGCCGGGTCGCCGCAGGACGGCTACGCGCTGTTGTTCGCCAGTCCCGCTTTCCAGTGGAGGACCTGACCATGGATCCGCATCGCAGGCGTTTCGCGCTCGGGCTCGGCGGCAGCGCATTGCTCACGCTGTGGCCTGGCATCCCCGCCATCGGCGCCGGTCCTTCCGGCGACAGCCGCCTGCTGGTGGTGATGCTGCGCGGCGCGATGGACGGCCTGCACCTGCTGGCGCCCTCCGACGACCCCGCCTACCGGCGCGCGCGCGGCGAGCTGGCGATGGAGGACGGCATCCGCCTCGACGAAGGCTTCGCGCTGCATCCGAAGATGCGGTTCGCCGCCGGCCTGTATCGCCGGCGCGAGCTGCTGCCGCTGCTCGCCACCGCGCCGCCGTACCGGCAGCGCTCGCATTTCGAGGCGCAGGATTGCCTGGAGAACGGCACCGCGCGCCCCGACGGCGCGCGCGACGGCTGGCTGGGGCGCTGCGTCGCGGCGATGCCGCGGACGGAAGGCGTGGCGGTGGCGCCGGTGATGCCGCTGTCGCTGCGGGGCACGCCGCGCGCGGAGACCTGGTCGCCGCCGCTGGCGCTGCAGTTGCAGTCGGCGCTGGTCGAACAGCTGCGCCCGCTCTACGCGGCCGATGCCGCGCTCTCGACCGCCTACGAGGAAGCGGTGAACGCGCCGGACGCCGGCGTCGCGCGTACCGGCGGCGCGTTCCGCCTGCCGGACGCGATGGCCGCCGCGGCGAAGCTGATGACCGGCGAGGCGGGACTGCGCGTCGGATTCGTCGAGGACACCGGCTGGGACACGCACCGCGGGCAGGCGCTCGCGCTGGAACGCAAGTTCGCCGAGCTCGACGCCGGGCTGGAGGCCGCGCACCGGGGCTTCGGCGCGGACTGGGCGCGCACCGCGGTGGTGGTGGTGACCGAGTTCGGCCGCACCGTCGCCGTCAACGGCACCGCGGGCACCGACCACGGGACGGGCGGCCTCGCGCTGCTCGCCGGCGGCGGCGTGCGCGGCGGCCGCATGCTCGGCGACTGGCCCGGGTTGCAGCCGTCGCAGCTGAACGACGGCCGCGACCTGCTCGCCACGACCGACCTGCGGGCGCTGTTCAAGGGCGTGCTGGGCCAGCACCTGGCGGTGCCGGAGTCGGCGCTGGAAACGCGCGTGTTCCCCGGCAGCAGGAACGTTCGCGCGCTCGACGGGCTGTTCGCCTGAGCCACGGCCACGGCGCGGCGGGGCCGCGAGGGCCGCGGCCCCATAGCCCATCGGTTGGGTTGCGCCGGCGCGCGCCGGCCCCATCCTGGATCCCGTGCCGGGACCCGTTTCCCCGGCCGGGAGACCGCGATGGAACACACCGCCGACGGCAGCCTGCCGCAGACCCTTTCCCCCAGCTCCAGCGAGCGCCAGTGGGCCGCGCTGGCGCACTTGTCCGCGCTGGTGCTGGCGCTGATGACCAGCTGGTTCGCCGGCGCTGCGGGCGTGCTCGCCGCGGCCGTGGTCTACCTCGTCAAGCGCGACGACTCGCCCTTCGTGCGCGAGCACGCCCGCGAGGCGATCAACTTCAACCTCAGCATGTTCATCTACGCCTGCGTGGCGATCGCGATCGGCATCGCCCTGGCCGGCGTGACGGTGCTGACCCTGGGCATCGGCCTGCTGGTCACCGCGCCGGCCGGGCTGGCGCTGCTGCTGGCGATCGCCGCGATCGCGGTGATGTGGCTGGTGTGCAGCATCGTCGCCACGGTCAAGGCCTGGAATGGCGAGGCCTACCGGTATCCGCTGACGCTGCGGCTGTTCTGAGGGCCGGGATCCTTTCCCTGTCGTCATTCCCGCGAAAGCGGGAATCCATGGACTTCAAAGGCGGCTGGAAGAGCAACGTCCATGGATCCCCGCCTTCGCGGGGATGACGCTGCTCGAAATCCCGGCGCCCCGCTGCCGCTTCGATGACTGCGTTTGATCCAATGATTGCGTTTGACGTTGCGGCTGCTCCGAGAGCTGGGCTTCTTTCCTTGTCGTCATTCCCGCGAAAGCGGGAATCCATGGGCTTCAAAGGCATTCGAAAGAGCAACGTCCATGGATCCCCGCCTTCGCGGGGATGACGCCGCTCGAGGTTCCCGCACCCCGTCCCACGCTCGAGGTTCCCGCACCCCGTCCCACGCTCGAGGTTCCCGCACTCCGTCCCGCGCTCGGGGGTCCCGTGCCCCGTACCGCTTCAATGGCTGCGTTCGATCGCCTGCCGCCCGAGCACGGCCAGGGCGAGGGTGCGGTCGCCGAAGGGCTGCAGCGCCTCGTCCATCTCGCGCGCCAGCGCCCGCAGCCGGTCGCGCGAGGCTTCGATGCCGATCAGCGCCGGGAAGGTCGCCTTGTCCTGCGCCGCGTCCTTGCCGGCGGTCTTGCCCAGCGTCGCGCTGTCGCCCTCGACGTCGAGCAGGTCGTCGCGGACCTGGAACGCCAGGCCCAGCGCGTCGGCATAGCGGTCGAGCCGTTCGCGGATGGGCGCGTCGACGCCGGCGGCGATCGCGCCCAGGCGCACGCAGGCGCGCAGCAGGGCGCCGGTCTTGAGCGCGTGCAGGCGCTCGAGCGCGTCCACCCGCAGGCGCTGCCTCGCGCCGGTGGCGTCGATGTCCAGCGCCTGCCCGCCGCACATGCCGCGCGAGCCCGCGGCCACAGCCAGTTCGCGCAGCATCGCCACCCGCGCCGGCGGGTCGACGTCCGCGCCGGCGAGGCGTTCGAATGCCAGCGACTGCAGCGCGTCGCCGGCGAGGATCGCGGTGGCCTCGTCGAAGGCCACGTGCACGGTCGGCCGGCCGCGGCGCAGCGCGTCGTCGTCCATCGCCGGCAGGTCGTCGTGCACCAGCGAATAGGCGTGGACGAGTTCGACCGCCAGCGCCGGCGCGTCGAGCGCGTCGGGGCTGGCGCCGAACGCGGTGCCGGTGGCGTAGACCAGCAGCGGCCGCATGCGCTTGCCGCCGAGCAGGACGGCGTGGCGCATCGCGGCGTGCAGCCGGCGCGGCGCCTCTTCCGGCGGGGGCAGGGCGGCGTCGAGCGCGGCGTCGATGCGCCGGCGCCACTGCGAGGTCGCGTCGGCGGGGCCGGTCGCGCTGTCCACGCTCAGGGGTCCGGCGTCGGGCCGAACGGTTCGGCGGACGCTGGATTGGCCGGGTCGCTGAGCAGCTTCACCCGCAGCTCCGCCTGCTCCAGGGCCTGCTGGCAGCGGCGGTACAGGCCGACGCCGCGCTCGTAGGCGGCCAGCGATTCCTCGAGGCTCAGCTCGCCGTGCTCCATCTTCTCGACCAGCTGCTCGAGCGCATCGAGCGAGGCCTCGAAATCGGCGACGGGGGAGGCCTGCGCGGCGGCGTCGGAAGCGGGTTTGCGTGCCATGCGCGCAGTTTACGCCGCGGGCGCGGTCAGTAGGGACTTTGTGGGAGCGGCTTCAGCCGCGAGCTCCATGTTCCACCTCCCGGGGAAAAGCTCGCGGCTGAAGCCGCTCCCACAAAGTTCCTCCCACAAGGCCATTCCCACAAGGCCGCTCCCGCGAAGCGGGGCGCGCACGACGGCCTACGCGTCGCGCCAGGCCAGCTTCGCGCCGTGCGTCCGCAGCCAGGCATCGAAGGATGCGGAGAAGGCGAGGTCGCCGGCGGCCAGCACGCCGCCGTTCGCGTCGACCAGCAAGGGCAGCCGGGCGCGCCGCCACGGGGGCACGCCCAGGTCCTGCAGCACGTGCTTGAGCGCATGCGAATGCGCGCGGCCCGGCAGGGCGACGCGTTCGCCGCCGGCACGCGGCGCGACCGCCAGCGGTGCGTCGAAGGCGTCGGCGCCTTCCAGCCGGAGTTCGCCGCCGCCGGGCAGGACGAGCGGGTCGCGTCCATCCCAGCGCGCGCGCCATCCGGGGGGCAGCGGCGGCCGCTGCCGCCCGGCGTGGAGCAGGTCGCGCCAGCGGCGGACCACCGCGTCTTCCCAGGCGAATGCGGCCCCGCCGTCGCCGGCGACGGGCAGCAGGTCGGATTCGATCCGCGCCACGCCGCGCGCGGGCAGCGACGGCAGGCCCATCGCCTCGATCCACCGCCGCAGCACGCGCGCCCGACGCGCGCGCGGCAGCGCGCGCAGCGCCGGCACCGACAGCGTCGCCGGGTCGACGCCGCGCGCGGCGGCGAGCGCGGCGGCGTCGCCCTCGGCCAGCAGCCCGCTTTCCTGCGCGGCCAGCGCCGCGCTGCGGGCGAACGCGCCATCGGCGCCCGGCCAGCGTTCGCGCAGCAGCGGCAGCAGGCGGTGGCGGAGGAAATTGCGGTCGTGCGCGAGGTCGGCGTTGGCCGGATCCTCGATCCATTGCAGGCCGCGCGCTTCGACCCAGGCCAGCAGCTCGCTGCGCGGCACCGCGAGCAGCGGCCGCCACAGCCAGCCCGAGGCGAAGCGCTGCCACGGGCGCATCGACGCCAGCCCGTCCACGCCCGAGGCGCGCAGCGCGCGCAGCAGGAAGGTTTCGGCCTGGTCGTCGCGGTGGTGCGCGAGCGCCAGCACCTCGTCCGCGCCCAGCGCGGCGGCGAAGGCGCCGCGACGGGCGTCGCGCGCCGCCGCTTCGAGCCCTGCGCCGACGCCGCGCGCGACGTCCACGCGCGCCACCTGCAGCGGCACCCCGAGCGCGGTGCACAGCGCGGCGCAGTGCGCGGCCCAGCGGTCCGCGTCGGCGTGCAGGCCGTGGTGGACGTGGAGCGCGCGCAGGCCGCGCGCGCGCAGCGCCGGCTGCAGCGACAGCAGGTGCAGCAGCGCCACCGAGTCCAGCCCGCCGCTGAGCGCGACCACGACCGCGCCTCCGGCCTCCGGCGCCTCCGGGAGCTGCGCGAAGCCGGCGGGCAGGGCGTCGTCCATCGCGCGATGGTGCCACGCCGCCGCGCAATGCAGCGATCCGCCGGTGGCGCCGGCAGACGGCCGGGCTGCCGCTACAGTGGCGGTTCCCCCGGACGGAACCCGCCATGAGCTGATTGTTCCAGCCGCTGCGCCAGCGCAGCCTCGAGCTGCGCAACCGCATCGTCGTCTCGCCGATGTGCCAGTACTCCTCGACCGACGGCCTGCCGAGCGACTGGCACCTGGTGCACCTGGGCAGCCGCGCGGTCGGCGGCGCCGCGGTGGTGTTCACCGAGGCCAGCGCGGTCTCGCCCGAGGGCCGCATCTCGCCGCAGGATGCCGGCATCTGGAACGACGCGCAGGCGGACGCCTGGGTGCGCGTCGCCGGCTTCATCGCCGGGCAGGGCGCGATCCCGGCGATGCAGCTCGCGCACGCCGGCCGCAAGGGCGGCACGTTCGCGCCATGGCGCGGAACGGGCGAGGTGCCGGGCACGGACGGCGGCTGGCGGACCGGCGCGCCGAGCGCGCTCGCCTTCGACGACGGCTATCCGCTGCCGCTGGCGCTCGACGCCGGCGGCATCGGGAAGGTCGTCGCCGACTTCCGCGCCGCCGCGCTGCGCGCGCACGCGGCGGGCTTCCGCATCGTCGAGATCCACGCGGCGCACGGCTACCTGCTGCACCAGTTCCTGTCGCCGCTGTCCAACCGCCGCGACGACGGCTACGGCGGCGGTTTCGACGGGCGCACGCGGATCGTGCGCGAGGTGATCGCCGCGGTGCGCGACGCCTGGCCGGAACCGCTGCCGCTGTGGCTGCGCGTCTCCGCCACCGACTGGGTCGACGGCGGCTGGGACATCGACCAGAGCGTCGAGCTGGCGCGGGTCGCCGGGGCGCTCGGCGTCGACCTCGTCGACGTGTCCAGCGGCGGGCTCGACCCGCGGCAGGCGATCGCCGCCGGCCCCGGCTACCAGGTTCCGTTCGCCGCGCGCATCCGCCGCGAGGCGGGCGTCGCCACCGGCGCGGTCGGCCTGGTCACCGAGCCGGCGCAGGCCGAGGCGATCGTCGCCGGCGGCGAAGCCGACGTGGTGCTGCTGGCGCGGGAGTTCCTGCGCGACCCCTACTTCCCGCGCCGCGCGGCCAAGGTGCTGGGCGTCGAGTTGCAAGCGCCTGCGCAATACCTGCGTGCCTGGTGACGTTGATCGCGTAGGAGCGCCCCATGGGC
>JAYRKR010000152.1:0-2368 GCA_041905645.1 Luteimonas sp. | reverse complement strand
CGCCGATCGTGCGGCCGCGGTCGTCCTTGATCGGGCCGGGCTGGTTGGCGAGGTAGCGATTGAGGAACTCGCGGAAGGGCCGCTCGCCGATGAAGCAGATGCCGGTCGAGTCCTTCTTCTTCGCGTTGGGCAGGCCGATCTCCTCGGCGATGCGGCGCACCTCGGTCTTGGGCAGTTCGCCGACCGGGAACATCGTCCTGGCCAGCTGCGCCTGGTTGAGGCGGTGCAGGAAGTAGCTCTGATCCTTCAGCGGATCGAGCCCCTTGAGCAACTCGAATGCGCCGCCGCGTTCGCGCACGCGCGCATAGTGCCCGGTGGCGATCTTCTCGGCGCCCAGGCGCATCGCATGGTCGAGGAAGGCCTTGAACTTGATCTCGGCGTTGCACAGCACGTCGGGGTTGGGCGTGCGGCCGGCCTGGTATTCGCGCAGGAACTCGGCGAAGACACGGTCCTTGTAGTCGGCGGCGAAGTTGACGTGCTCGATCTCGATGCCGATCACGTCGGCCACCGCGGCGGCGTCGACGAAATCGACGTTGCTCGAGCAGTACTCGCTGTCGTCGTCGTCTTCCCAATTTTTCATGAAGATGCCGACGACGTCGTGGCCTTGCTGTTTGAGCAGCCACGCGCTCACGGCGGAGTCGACACCGCCGGACAAACCGACGACGACCCGCAGTTTCTTGCCCATGGCGGCGATTATCCCGTCCGCGGCGCGGCACACTCGGGCCATGGACGCCATCGACGAGCGCGAACTGCAACGCTGGGTCGGCCGCAGCGAGACGCGCCGCGACGTATTCGGCCCGACCCCGGTGGCCGCGCTGGCCGCCACGCTGGACCACCCGCCGCGCGACATCGCACCCGGCACGCCGCTGCCGCCCTTGTGGCACTGGCTCTACTTCCTGCCCCTGCACCGCGCCAGCGAACTGGGGCCGGATGGTCACGCCAAGCTGGGCGGCTTCCTGCCGCCGGTGCCGCTGCCGCGGCGCATGTGGGCCGGCAGCCGCTTCGAGTTCCCCGGCGAGCTGCGCGTGGGCGATGCGGCCGAGCGGGTCTCGACCATCGAAAGCGTGGCAGCCAAGCAAGGCCGCAGCGGGCCGCTGGTATTCGTCACCGTGCGCCACGAGGTCTTCACCAACGGCGCAGCGACGCCCGCACTGCGCGAGTGGCACGACATCGTCTACCGCGCCGCCAGGCAGCCGGGCGACGTGGAGCCGCCGCCGCAGCCCGCGCCGGCCGACGCCGAGTGGGCGCGCGAATGGCAGCCCGACGACGTGCTGCTGTTCCGCTACTCGGCGCTGACCTTCAACGGCCACCGCATCCACTACGACCGCCGCTACGTCACCGAGGTCGAGGGTTACCCGGGGCTGATCGTGCACGGCCCGCTGATCGCCACGCTGCTGCTCGATCTGCTCGGCCGCGAGTGGCCGGCCGCGCGGCTGGCGAGCTTCGCCTTCAAGGCCCTGCGCCCGAGCTTCGACGGGCACGCGCTGCGCGTCAGCGGCAAGCGCGACGGCGATGCGATCCGGCTCTGGGCGCAGGACCACGAGGGATGGCTGACCATGGACGCGCAGGCCACGCTGCGCGCCGCCTGATCAGCCGCCCTTGATTTCCGGCGCGTAGACGCTGGCGTCGGTGCTGATGGCCGTGAGCGGCAGGCGCACGCCGGCGGCATGGTCCTCGATGCAGCGCTGCACCAGGCCGCTGCGGTGGCGCGCGCGGCTGGCGCGCACCTCCTCGAGCGTCATCCACAGCGTGCGCACGATGCCCTCGTCGAGCGCGCGCGCCGGGTCGGGCTCGCCCACCGTGCCGCCGAAGGCGAAGCGCACGTAGGTGACGTCCTCGCCGCTGGCCGGGCGCTGGAAGCGCGAGAGGTAGACGCCCACCAGCCGATCCGGCGTGAACTGGCGGGCGGTTTCCTCCAGCGCCTCTTGCACGCCCTGCTGCGGGCTCTCGCCGGGGTCGAGGTGGCCGGCCGGGTTGTTGAGCTTCAGGCCCTCGGGCGTGTGCTCCTCGACGAGCAGGTAGAGGCCGTCGCGCTCGATGATCGCGGCGACGGTGACGCTCGGTTTCCAGCGTTCGGGCATGAAAGATATGCGCTGTGGGCGAAGGTGCCGGGGCCGGCATTGTGTAAGCTCCGCCCCGATTCACCAATAACCAGAGCCCGAGGAGGCATCCATGTTGATCGGTGTTCCGCTCGAGACAGCGGCCGGGGAGAAGCGCGTCGCCACCGTGCCCGAGGTGGTGGAGAAGCTGATCAAGCTCGGCTTCTCGGTCGCCGTGCAAAGCGGCGCCGGCGCCGCGGCCAATTTCGGCGACGAGGCCTACCGCGCCGCCGGCGCCGAGGTCGTGGCCGGCGCCGCCGAGCTCTGGA
>JAYRKR010000001.1:0-125077 GCA_041905645.1 Luteimonas sp. | reverse complement strand
GGGGGGCGCGGCGCGCGCGGGGCCGCCGCCGCGCGCGGGGTCGAGGTCGCCCGGCGCGGCGTCGCGCGGCGCGCGCAGCGCCGCGAGCTGCTGTTCGAACTGCAGCAGCGGCCGCTGCGCCGACAGCACGTCGAGCTGGGTGCCCAGGCCGGCGCGGTAGCGCGCGTCGGCCAGCGACAGCGCCGACTGCGCGGCGTCGCGGGCCTGGGTGGTGGAGGCGACCTGGGCGTCGAGCGCGCGCGCGGCCTGCAGCGCGTCGGTCACCTCGTGGAGCGCGCCGACCAGCGACTGGTTGTAGCCGGCGACCGCGAGGTCGTAGTCGGCGTCGCGCCCGGCGAGGTTGCTGCGCAGGCGGCCGCCGTCGAAGATCGGCAGGCTGACCGCGGGGCCGCCGAAGCCGAGCAGGGCGTCGCTGGTGAACAGGTCCGACAGCCCGACCGAGGCCAGGCCGGCGAGCAGGCTGAGGTTGACGCTGGGCTTGAACTTCGCCTTGGCGGCGTCGATGCCGCGGCTCGCGGCCTCCACGCGCCAGCGCGCGGCCACCACGTCGGGGCGGTGGCCGAGCAGCTCGCTGGGCATCACCGCGGGCAGCGCCGGGGCGGGCGCGTCCAGCAGCTTCGGGCGGACGATGTCGAGGCCGCGGTCGGGTCCCTTGCCGAGCAGCGCCGCGAGCGCGTTGCGCCAGGCGTCGATCTGCTGCTGCGCGGCCTGCGCCTGCTGCTGCGCCGCGGCGATGGTGCTTTCGGCCTGGCGCAGCTGCAGCTGGTTGTCGAGGCCGGCCTCGACGCGCTGCCTGCCCAGCTCGTGCAGGTGCGTCGCGCGGGCCTGCTCGCGCTGCGCCACGTCGAGCGCGTCGAACGACTGCGCCAGCGCGATGTAGCCGCGCACGACGTTGGACGCCAGCGCCAGCCGCGCCGCCTGCGCGTCGACCTCCGTCGCGCGGGCCTGGCCGAGCGCGGCCTCGTATTCGGCGCGCTTGCCGCCCCAGACGTCGAGCGGCCACTTGAAGCTGACCGTCAGCACCGCGTTGTGCATGACCTCGTCGCTCAGCTCGCCCGGCGCGAGGGTCTTGGGCAACTGCGCGACGGCGTACTGCGCGCTGCCGTCGAGGGTCGGCTTGCGCGCGGCGTCGGCCAGCCCGGCCTGGGCCTGGGCCTGGCGCAGGCGCGCGTCGGCGGCGGCCAGCGACGGGCTGTCCTGCAGCGCCTCGCGCACCAGCGCATCGAGCTGCGGGTCGCCGAAGGCGTTCCACCAGTCCTGGCTCGGGAAGGCCGCGTCGCTGGGCGACTGCGGGCCGAGGCTGCGGCGGCTGTCCAGCGCGTCGGGGTCGAGCGACCGGCCCTGCGGCGCGAGGCCGTGCGTGCTCGCGCAGCCGGCGAGCGCCAGCGCGGTCGCCAGCGCCGCGGTCACGAGGGGCAGCCCGCGTCGCGGGCCTTGGGGGAGAGCGGACATGGGTCAGGTCCTCGTGGAGGTGAGGTTGTCGCGGGCGCGCTCGAGCAGGCGGGTGAGCTGCTCGCGCTCGGCCTCGCTCATGCCGGTCATGGCGCGCTCGCGCACGCGCTCGCCGCACTTGTTGACGTCCTGCCAGATGGCCAGGCCGGCGTCGGTGAGCTGGATGTTGAGCGCGCGCCGGTCGGCCGGGTCGGCCGAGCGCGCGACCAGGCCCTTGGCTTCGAGGCGATCGAGCAGCCGGGTCATCGCGCTCGGGTTGACCTCGGCCGCGCGCGCCAGGTCGGTCACGCCGGCGGTCCCGGCGGCGAGCTTCTTCAGGGTGATGTACTGGCTGAAGGTCAGGTCATGGCCGAGGTTGGCCAGCTCCAGTTCCATGCACGCCCACATGGCATCGCGCAGCTGCCGGAACAGGAGGCCGAGGAAGGCCCCGCTGCGGGGATCGGAGGAGGGGAACGTCTTCATGGGGGCGCATGATTGTGCACCTTGAAATATTTGTCAATGCAAATATTGTCCCAGCAACGGGATTGACTGTCCCTGGCCGGGTCCCCGTTCAGGAGCCGGGTCAGGCGGCTCGGTGCAGCACCAGCTCCAGCACGAACTTGCTGCCGAAGAAGGCCAGCACCAGCAGCGCCATGGCCAGCAGCGTCCAGCGCACCGCGGTGGTGCCGCGCCAGCCGCGGCGCCAGCGGCCCAGCAGCAGGGCGCCGAAGGCCAGCCAGGACAGCACGCTGAGCACGGTCTTGTGCACCAGGTGCTGTGCGAACAGGTCGTCGACGAACAGCACCCCGGTCAGCAGGGTCGCGCTGAGCAGTACGAACCCGACCACGATGGTGCGGAAGAGCAGCGTCTCCAGCTCGGTCAGCGGCGGCAGCGCGCGCAGCCAGGCATGGAAGTCGCGACGGCGCAGCGCGCGCTCCTGCAGCCAGAGCATGATCGCCAGCAGGGCGGCGACCGCCAGCGTCGCGTAGGCGAGCAGCGCGCACCAGGCGTGGATCTGCAGCCGGGCGTCGAGGCCTTCGGCCAGGTGGTGGCCGTAGCCCGCGTAGCCGGCCAGCGTCGCCGCCGCGATCGGGAACACCACCACGCCCAGCGTCGCCATCCGCCCGCGCGCGCCGACCAGCAGGGTCAGCAGCGCCATGCCGGCGCCGACCAGGGAGAGCGCCGAGAAGAAATGCAGGTCGGTGCCGCCGGCGGCGCGCCAGGCCAGCACGTGGTAGGCGGCGTGCAGCGCCACGGCCGGCAGCGCCGGAAGCAGCCAGGCGTGCCCCGGGCGGAGCCCGCCGCGCGCCGCGCCGGCGACCAGCAGCGCCGCGGCGAGGAGGTAGAGGGCGACCGCGATGAGAACGATTGTCATCGCAGCAGTGTCGCACGCCGGGCCGCCCGCCGGTGGCTGCCGCTGCCTTGCTGCTGCGTCGCGTCCGCGCGCGCTTCGCATGCCGCCGCCGGCGGACCACCGCGGCGGCCAAGCTATAATCCGCGCCCGTTTTCCCGGCCTTCCGCCCATGTTCGAATCCCTGACCCAGCGCCTGTCCGGCACCGTCGAGCGCCTGCGCGGCCGCGGCCGGCTGACCGAGTCCAACATCAGCGAGGCCCTGCGCGAGGTGCGCATCGCGCTGCTGGAGGCCGACGTCGCGCTGCCCGTGGTGCAGGCGCTGGTCCAGCGCATCAAGGTGCGCGCGGTCGGCCAGGAAGTGCTCAGGTCGCTGACCCCGGGCCAGGCGTTGATCAAGGTGGTGCGCGACGAGCTGACCCTGGTGATGGGCGCGGCGGCGAGCGACCTCGACCTCAACGTGCCGGCGCCCGCGGTGGTGCTGATGGCCGGCCTGCAGGGCGCGGGCAAGACCACCACGGCCGCCAAGCTGGCGAAGCACCTGAAGGAGAAGCGCAGGAAGAAGGTGATGGTGGTGTCGGCCGACGTCTACCGCCCGGCCGCGATCGAGCAGCTGAAGACGCTGGCGCAGCAGGTCGGCGTGCTGTTCTTCCCGTCGACCGCCGACCAGAAGCCGGTGGACATCGTGCGCGCCGCGATCGACGACGCGCGCAAGTCGTACGCCGACGTGCTGATCGTCGACACCGCCGGCCGCCTCGCCGTCGACGAGGCGATGATGGCCGAGATCAAGGCGCTGCACGGCGCGGTGAACCCGGTCGAGACGCTGTTCGTGGTCGACTCGATGACCGGCCAGGACGCCGCCGCCACCGCCAGGGCCTTCGGCGAGGCGCTGCCGCTGACCGGCGTGGTGCTCACCAAGACCGACGGCGACGCCCGCGGCGGCGCCGCGCTGTCGGTGCGCTACGTCACCGGCAAGCCGATCAAGTTCATCGGCACCGGCGAGAAGGTCGACGGGCTGGACGTGTTCCACCCCGACCGCGTCGCCAGCCGCATCCTGGACATGGGCGACGTGCTGTCGCTGGTCGAGCAGGTCGAGCAGCAGGTCGACAGGGACAAGGCGCAGAAGCTCGCCGAGAAGGTCGCCAAGGGCCGCAGGTTCGACCTCAACGACATGAAGGACCAGCTCGAGCAGATGCAGAACATGGGCGGCCTGTCCGGGCTGATGGACAAGCTGCCGGGCGTCGGCCAGATCCCCGACCACGTCAAGGCGCAGGTCACCGGCAAGGAAGTGCCGCGGATGGTCGCGATCATCAACTCGATGACGAAGAAGGAGCGTCGCAACCCGATGCTGCTCAACGGCTCGCGCCGCGCGCGCATCGCGAAGGGCGCTGGGATGACGCCGGCCGACGTCAACAAGCTGATGAAGCAGTACCAGCAGATGGAAAAGATGATGGGCAAGCTGGGCCGCGGCGGGATGAAGGGCATGATGCGCGGTCTGCAGGGCATGATGGGCGGGCGCGGCGGGATGCCGTTCCGCTGAAGCGCGGCCTGGTCCCGGCCGGAGCCGGCACGGCCGCTCCCGCGGAAGGGCGGCGCCTGGTCCCGGTTCGATCGTGGCCACGGCCGCTTCCTTCGGGTGTCGCGACTTGGACGTGATCGTCTGCAACGGCCGCACGGCCGACGACCCGGCCTCCGGCGCCGGGCGCGCCCTGCGCGCGCTGGCGCTGCGCAACTACGGGCATTTCACCACGATGCAGGTACGCGGCCGCGCGGTGCGCGGGCTCGACCTGCACCTACGACGCCTGCGCGGGGCGACGCGCGAGCTGTTCGACGCGACGCTCGACGAGGCGCGCGTCCTGGACGGATTGCGCCGCGCGCTCGCGGCCGCGGGCGTGGACGACTGCAGCGCGCGCGTCACCGTCTGCGCGCCGGATTTCGAGCCTGCCGCGCCGCAACGAGTTGTCGATGTCGACGTGCTCGTCTCGATCGCGCCGCCGGCCGCGCCGGACACGGCGCCGCTGCGCGCGAAAAGCTTCCGCTACGAACGCGCGCTGCCGCAGGTGAAGCACGTCGGCACCTTCCCGCTGTTCCACCACATGCGCGCGGCGCGGCGGGCCGGCTTCGACGATGCCCTGTTCGCGACCGCCGACGGGCGGGTCAGCGAGGGCTCGGTGTGGAACGTCGGCTTCTGGGACGGACGGACGCTGGCCTGGCCGGACGCGCCGGCGCTGCGCGGGACCTGCGAGCGGCTGCTGCAGGCCGGGCTGGCGGGCCTCGGTGTCGCCCAGGCGACGCGCGGGGTCCGGCTGGCCGACCTGGCCGGCTTCCGCGCCGCCTTCGGCTGCAATTCGCGCGGGATCCGGCCGGTCGGGGCCATCGACGAGGTCGTCTTCGCGGCCGACCCGGGGCTGATGGGCCTGCTGACCCGGGCCCTGGAGCGCCATGTCCCGCAGCCCCTGTAGGAGCGCCCCATGGGCGCGCTGGCTGCCCGCCGGCGGGAGCGTGATCGCGCCCATGGGGCGCTCCTACGGGCAAAAACTCCGCTATAATCGCTGGCTTACCTCGCCATCCTGGCGACTGGGCAACACGAAGACACCAATGGTCAAGATCCGCCTCACCCGTGGCGGCGCGAAGAAGCGCCCCTTCTACCACATCATCGTCACCGACCAGCGCAGCGCGCGCGACGGCCGCAACATCGAGCGCGTGGGCTACTACAACCCCGTCGCCGCCGGCGCCGAGAAGCGCATCGAGCTCGACGTCGCACGCATCGACCACTGGGTGGGGCAGGGCGCGCAGATGACCGACAAGGTCCGCAGCCTGTACAAGGAAGCGGCCAAGTCCGCGGCCGCCCCGGCTGCCTGACGCACCGGCCGCGCCCCGCGCGGCCACCGCCGGCATGGACACCTCGACGCGCCGCATCCTGCTGGGCAGGGTCCACGGCGCGTTCGGCGTGCGCGGCGAACTCAAGTTCGAATCCTTCACCGATCCTCCCCACGCCGTCTTCCGCTACCAGCCGTGGATCCTGCGCGACGCGCAGGGCCGCGAGCGCGAGCTGTCGGGCGCGCGCGGGCGCCTGTCGGCCAAGGGCGTGGTCGCCACGTTCCCGGGCGTCGAGGACCGCGACGCCGCCGAGGCGCTGCGCGGCTGCGAGGTCTGGGCACCGCGCTCGGCGCTGCCGCCGCCGAAACCGGGCGAGTACTACTGGGTCGACCTCGAGGGCCTGCGCGTGCGCAACCGCGAGGGCGTGGACTTCGGCCGCGTCTCGCACCTGTTCTCCACCGGCGCCAACGACGTGCTGGTGGCGGAGGGCGAGCGCGAGCGGATGATCCCGTTCCTGGAGCCCGACTACATCGTCTCCGTCGACTTCGACGCGGGCGTCGTCACCGTCGACTGGGACCCGGAGTTCTGAAGAGCCGTGATTGGTGATTCGTGATTGGTGATTCGCGAGAGCATCGCGGATCGGCTCCGGCCGCCGGCCTTCGGCCATGATGGCAAAGCTCACGGCCAAAGCCGCACCCGCCAATCACGAATCACGAATCACCAATCACGCCCTAGCCCATGCGCATCGACATCGTCAGCCTGTTCCCCGACTTCGTCGCCCAGCTCGCCGGCCATGGCGTGGTCGGGCGGGCGCGCGAGCGCGGGCTGGTGTCGCTGCATGGCTGGAACCCGCGCGACCACGCCGAGGGCAACTACCGCCGGGTCGACGACCGCCCCTTCGGCGGCGGTCCCGGCATGGTGATGATGATCGACCCGCTGCGCGCCTGCCTGGCCGCCGCGCGCGCGGCCGACCCGGCGCCGGCGAGGGTGGTCTACCTGAGCCCGCAGGGCCGGCCGCTCAACCAGGCGCTCGTCCGCGAGCTGGCCGCCGCGCCGCGCCTGGTGCTGCTGTGCGGCCGCTACGAAGGCGTCGACGAGCGCCTGCTGGCGGCCGAGGTGGACGAGGAGGTGTCCATCGGCGACTACGTGCTGTCCGGCGGGGAGCTGGCCGCCGCGGTGGTGGTGGACGCCGTCGCCCGGCTGCAGGCCGGCGCCCTGAACGACGGCGAGTCGGCCGCCCAGGACAGCTTCGGCGAGGACGGCCTGCTCGACTGCCCGCACTACACCCGCCCGGTCGAGCATGCCCTGGGCGCGGTCCCGGACGTGCTGCTCTCCGGCGACCACGCCCGGATCACCCGCTGGCGCCGCAAGCAGGCCCTGGGCCGGACCTGGCTGCGGCGCCCGGACCTGCTGGACCGCGACGCCCTGTCCCCGGCCGACCGGGCCCTGCTGGCCGAATTCCTGGCCGAGCAGCCGTAGGCGGGCCCGGGCTTCCCCGGTCCGACGGCCCCGGACGGCCCGGCGCCGTCCCGCCTAAACCCTAGCCCCGCAAGGAAAAATGCCGCTATAATGCGCGGCTTCGCTCCACCATCGATGCCAAGACGCGGGTCCACGCGCACTCGCGCTACAACCACACCAACAGGCAAGCACACCAAGGCACCGCCATGAACAAGCCCTCGCTCAACACGCTGCTGCAGAACTTCGAATCCGAACAGGCGCAGCGCAAGCTGCCGGATTTCGGCCCCGGCGACACCGTCGTCGTCAACGTCAAGGTCAAGGAAGGCAACCGCGAGCGCGTCCAGGCCTACGAGGGCGTGGTCATCGGCAAGAAGAACGCCGGCCTCAACTCCGCCTTCACCGTGCGCAAGATCTCGCACGGCTACGGCGTCGAGCGCGTGTTCCAGGTGCACAGCGCCGCCATCGACTCGGTCGAGGTGAAGCGCCGCGGCGCGGTGCGCGCCGGCAAGCTGTACTACCTGCGCGGCCTGGAAGGCAAGAAGGCCCGCATCAAGGAAGACCTCGCCGGCAACGCCAAGGCCAAGGCCGCCGCGGCCGCTGCCGCCGCCGCCGAATAGTCCTCGCGCACCCGGTCCCAGGAACGGCCGCCTCCGGGCGGCCGTTTCCGTTTCCGTTTCCGTTTCCGCGATCCAGCGATTCCGTTGCCGTCGCGGTCCTCAGGCCTTCGCGCCCTGGTCGGCCACCGGCGAAGGCGCCTGCGCCGGCACTTCCGACGGCACCGCGATGGCGTCCGGCTCCGTCGCCCGCGCGTGCGCCGGCAGCATCCTCGCCTTGCGCCAGTTGCCCCAGCGGTAGTAGGCCATCGACATCAGCATCGCGCACAGCGCGCTGGCCGGGAAGCTCCACCAGATCGCATCGACGCCGAGCGTCGGCTGGAGCAGTTCGGCGAACGGGATGCGGATGCCCCACAGCGCGATGCCCAGGATCAGCAGCGGCGGCACCACCGCGCCGGTCGCCCGCACCACGCCGGAAATGACGAAGGTCACGCCGAAGAACAGGAACGACCATACCGCGATGTGGTTGAGGTGGCGGCCGTGCTCGAGCGCGGCGCTGCCGTCGGGCAGGAACAGCGACAGCGTGGCGTGGTCGAACAGCACCACCGGCGCGATCAGCGCCCCGGTCAGCAGGAAGTTGAAAGCGGTGCCGGTGCGCGCGGTGGCGTCGACACGGTCCCAGCGCCCCGCGCCGACGTTCTGCGCCGCCATCGACGAGCATGCCGCGCCGATCGCCATCGCCGGCATCTGGATGTAGGTCCACAGCTGCAGCGCGGCGCCGTAGGCCGAGGCGGTGTCGACGCCGTAGGCGTTGACCATGCTGATCATCATGATCATCGCCAGCGAGATCACGATCATCTGCAGGCCCATCGGCACGCCCTTGACCACCAGCGCGCGCAGGATGTCCAGGTTCGGCCGGTAGACGCCGTTCTCGTGCCGGCCGATCCACAGCGGGTGACGGCGGTGGCGCAGCCACAGCAGCATCGCCGCGAGGCTGATCGCGTTCGCGCACAGCGTCGACATCGCCGAACCGGCGATGCCCATCTCCGGGAACGGCCCGACGCCGAAGATCAGCAGCGGGTTGCCGGCGATGTCCAGCACCACCGCCAGCATCAGGAACGCGAACGGCGTGCGGGTGTCGCCGGCGCCGCGCAGGATCGCCGACAGGAACGCGAACATGTACAGGAACGGCACCGCGATGAAGATGATGCGCAGGTAGGCTTCCGCCAGCGGCAGCGCGGCCGGCGGCGTGTCCATCCAGGCCAGGATGTGGCGCGCCAGCGGCAGGCCGGCCAGCGAGATCGCGATCGACACGCACAGGAAGAAGGTCGCGCTGGTGCCGATCACCCGCTTGGCCTGCGCGAGGTCCTTCGCGCCCATCGCCTGCCCGACCAGGATGGTCGCCGCCATGCCGACGCCGAACACCGCGCCGATCAGGAAGAACATGATGTTGTTGGCGTTCGCGGTCGCGGCCAGCGCCTGCTCGCCGAGGAAGTGGCCGACCCAGATGGCGTTGACCGAACCGTTCAGCGACTGCAGCGCGTTGCCGGCCAGGATCGGCAGCGCGAAGACGAACAGGGTGCGGGCGATGGGGCCCCGGGTGAGGTCGCGGGGCGCGGCGGGCTTCGTCATCGCGGCATGTTGCCAGACGGGCGTCGTCGCGGGGTCGTCGTCGCACCGGCCGCATGCGGCGGCTGGTTAGAATGCCGCATGCCCTTTCCGACGCAGTTCCCGTGGCCGCCATGACGCGCGCGCTGGCCGCATGCGCGGCGCTGCTGCTGGCCGGGCCGGTCGCCGCGTCCGGGCCCGCGGTGGTGACGCTGGACGCGCTGTCTTCGCTGGCCGGGCGCGACGAGATCGCGCACCGGCTGCTCAGCCCGCTGGCGCGCATGGAATACGACCGGGCCGTCGCGCGGCAACACCTGCGGGTGGTCGACCAGACGATCGTCACCGGCGAGGAGCAGTACGACCTGTTCGTGCCGGAACCGCCGGCGACCGACGCGCCGGGATCCGGCGGCGCGTACGGATTGATCGTCTTCATCCCGCCCACGCCCGAGTTCAGGGTGCCCGCCGACTGGCGCGGGATCCTCGCGCGCGAGCGCCTGATCCTGATCTCGGCGCGCCGCTCGGGCAACGCGGAGAACATGCTCGGGCGGCGCGTGCCGCTCGCGCTGCACGGCTACGGCTACGCGACCAGGCACTATAGGATCGATCCGGAGCGCGTGTACGTGGCCGGCTTCTCCGGCGGCGGGCGCGCGGCGCAGCTGGTCGCGTTCGCCTACGCGGACGTCTTCCGCGGCGTGCTGATGTTCGCCGGCAGCGATCCGTTCGGCGAGGGCGCGGTGGCGCCGCCGCCGCGCGAGCTGATGCGGCTGGTGCAGGCGCGCCTGCGCATCGTGCAGTCCACCGGCGAGGCGGACGCGGTCAACATCGCCATCGACGGGCGCGCGCGGCGCAGCCTCGCGGAGCTGTGCATCCCCAACGTCTCCCATGTCGACCAGCCGCGCCTGGGCCACGGCCTGCCGCGCGCGGTGG
Source organism: Luteimonas sp. (assembly GCA_041905645.1). GTDB lineage: Bacteria > Pseudomonadota > Gammaproteobacteria > Xanthomonadales > Xanthomonadaceae > Luteimonas. The sequence goes on along the minus strand of JAYRKR010000001.1, from coordinate 114,928 downwards.
GATTCGGCAAGGCGCTGGAGGCGCTGCTCCCGCCCGGCAGGCCCGCGGAGGACGCGGCGCAGTGCAACGCGCGCCTGCAGGCGCGGATCGACGCCGAGCTCGCCGGGGTCGACCGGTCGGCGCGGGCGGGGCGGCAGGCGCAGGCGCGCAAGCGGCTGCTGGCACTCGATGCGCACTACGGCTGGCTCGCCGCGCCGGGCAGCGTCGAGTCGATGGCACGGCTGTCGGGACCGACGGCGGCTCCGGAGGCGCGACCTTGAGCGGCTCCAGCGCGACCAGCCAGGGCGCGGGCGCGCCGCGCGAAGCGGGTGGAGCCACGGTCCGCATCGACGTGTGGCTCTGGGCCGCGCGCTTCTTCAGGACCCGCAGCCTCGCGAAGCAGGCGGTGGCGCACGGCAAGGTGGACGTCGGCGGCCAGCGCGCGAAGCCGTCGCGCCCGGTGCGCGCGGGCGACGCCGTCGTCGTCGTGCGCGGCGAGGAGCGCTTCGAAGTGGAGGTACTCGCCACCAGCGACGCGCGCGGGCCGGCCAGCGTCGCGCAGGCCCTGTACGCCGAGTCCGAAGCCTCGCGCCTCGCGCGCGAAACCAGGCGCGCCGAACTGCGCGCGGCGCGCGCCGGCTACCGGCCGCCGCAGGGCAAGCCGGACAAGCGCGCGCGCAGGCTGATCCGCGCGCTGGGCGACATCGATGCATCCTGAGCGCGCGGCCGCATGACGCCCGGCCGCACCGGAGGGCCCGGCGCGCTGCACGGCCGGCTGCTGCCGCTGATCGTCGCCTGCGCGCTGTTCATCGAGAACATGGACTCGACCGTGATCTCGACCTCGCTGCCGGCGATCGCGACCGACCTCGCCACCGATCCGATCGCGCTCAAGCTCGCGCTCACCACCTACCTGCTGGCGCTGGCGGTGTTCATCCCGGTCAGCGGCTGGGTCGCCGACCGCTTCGGCGCGAGACCGGTGTTCATCGGCGCGATCTCCGTGTTCCTGCTCGGCTCGATCGGCTGCGCCGCCAGCGGTTCGCTGGAAGCGATGGTCGCCGCGCGCTTCGTGCAGGGCGTGGGCGGGGCGATGATGGTGCCGGTCGGGCGGCTGGTGCTGCTGCGCACGGTGCCCAAGCACGAGCTCGTGCGCGCGCTGAGCTGGCTGACGATCCCGGCGCTGGTCGGGCCGGTGGTCGGGCCGCCGCTGGGCGGCTTCATCACCACGTATTTCGACTGGCGCTGGATCTTCCTGATCAACCTGCCGATGGGCGCGCTCGGCATCGCGCTCGCCAGGCGCTTCATCCCCGACATCCGCGAGCCGGTGAAGCCGCTGGACTGGACCGGCTTCCTGCTCGCCGGCATCGGCCTGGCGCTGGCGATGTTCGGCTTCTCGACGATGGGCCGGCACCTGGTGTCGGTGCAGCTCGCGGTCGGCGCGCTGGCGGTCGGCGTCGCCGCGCTGGTCGGCTACGTGCGGCACGCGCGGCGACACCCGCATCCGCTGCTCGACCTGCGCCTGTTCCGCCTGCCGACCTACCGCGCGGGCGTGCTCGGCGGCGGCCTGTTCCGGCTCGGCACCGGCGCCACGCCGTTCCTGCTGCCCTTGATGCTGCAGCTGGGATTCGGGCTGAGCCCGGTGCAGTCCGGCGGGCTGACGTTCGTCTCGGCGGTCGGCGCGATGTTCATGAAGACGCTGGCCGCGCGCGTGCTGCACCGCTTCGGCTTCCGTCGCGTGCTGGTCGCCAACGGCGTGGTCGCGTCGCTGATACTGTGCGGGTTCGGGCTGTTCCGGCCGGAGACGCCGCACGCCTTCATCGTCGCGGCGCTGCTGGTCAGCGGCTGTTTCCGCTCGCTGCAGTTCACCAGCCTCAACGCGATCAGCTACGCCGAGGTCGACTTGCCGCGCATGGGACAGGCGACCAGCCTGGCCGGGATGATGCAGCAGCTCTCGCTGAGCCTGGGCGTGGCGATCGGCGGCTACCTGCTCGAGATCGTCGGCGCGGTCGCACAGCGGCCGTCGACCGACGTGCGCAACTTCTACGTCGCTTTCGCGGTGGTCGGGCTGGTGTCGGGCACGTCGGCATGGATGATGGCGCGGCTGCCGCGCGAGGCCGGCGCCGAGATGGCCGGCCGCGCGCAGCCCGGGCAGGAGGTGGCCGAGCCGAAGGTGGAGCAGCGGCCGGCGACCTGACCGCCTCGTGCACCTGTGGGAGCGGCTTCAGCCGCGAGCTTTCGCTCCCGCAATGCAGGCGTCGATGCAAGGGCTCGCGGCTGAAGCCGCTCCCACAAAGAAGCGGCTTCGCCAGGAGCCCGGTTGCAGGCTTCGGACTCAGCGGAGGTCGAAGCGGTCGAGGTCCATCACCTTGCTCCACGCGGCGATGAAGTCCTGGACGAACTTCTCCTTCGCGTCCGCGCTGCCGTACACCTCGGCCAGCGCGCGCAGCTGCGAGTTGGCGCCGAACACGAGGTCGACGCGGGTACCGGTCCACTTCACCTTGCCGGTCCTGCGGTCGCGTCCCTCGTAGACGTCGTCCGAGACCGGCTTCCACTCCGTGCCCATGTCGAGCAGGTTCACGAAGAAGTCGTTGCCGAGCACGCCCGGGCGGTCGGTGAAGACGCCGTGCCGCGCCTGCCCGGCGTTGGTGTCCAGCACGCGCATGCCGCCGACGAGCGCCGTCATCTCCGGCGCGGTCAGGGTCAGCTGCTGCGCCTTGTCGACCAGCAGGTGCTCGGCCGGCACGCCGTAGCGGCCCTTGAGCCAGTTGCGGAAGCCGTCGGCGATCGGCTCGAGCGGGGCGAAGGACTCGACGTCGGTCTGCTCCTGCGAAGCGTCGGTGCGCCCCGGCGAGAACGGCACGCTGGCCTCGATGCCGGCATCCTTCGCCGCCTTCTCGATCGCCGCGGCGCCGCCGAGCACGATCAGGTCGGCCAGCGACACCCGCTTGCCGCCGGACTGCGCGTCGTTGAACGCCGTCCGGACGCTTTCGAGCGTGGACAGCACCTTGGCCAGCTGCGCGGGCTGGTTGACCGGCCAGTCCTTCTGCGGCGCCAGCCGGATGCGCGCGCCGTTGGCGCCGCCGCGCTTGTCGCCGCCGCGGAAGGTCGAGGCCGAGGCCCAGGCGGTCGACACCAGCTGCGGGACCGTCAGGCCGGAGGCCAGGATCTTCTGCTTGAGCGCGGCGACGTCCTGCGCATCGACCAGCGCATGGTCGACCGCGGGCACCGGATCCTGCCAGACCAGCACCTCGTCCGGCACCTCCGGCCCCAGGTAGCGCGCGCGCGGGCCCATGTCGCGGTGCGTGAGCTTGAACCACGCGCGCGCGAAGGCGTCGGCGAACTCGTCCGGATGCTCCAGGAACCTGCGCGAGATCTTTTCGTACGCCGGGTCGAGGCGCAGCGAGAGGTCGGTCGTCAGCATCGTCGGCACGTGCTTGCGCGACGGGTCGTGCGCGTCCGGCACGCTGGCCTCCGCGCCCTTGGCGAACCACTGCTGCGCGCCGGCGGGGCTCTTGCCCAGCTCCCATTCGAAGCCGAACAGCGTCTCGAAGAAATTGTTGTCCCACTGCGTGGGCGTCCTGGTCCAGGTGACCTCCAGCCCGCTGGTGATGGCGTCGCCGCCCCTGCCGCTGCCGAACTTGTTGTGCCAGCCCAGGCCCTGCGCCTCCAGGCCGGCCGCTTCCGGCTCGAGGCCGACGTTGTCGGCGCCGGCGGCGCCGTGGGTCTTGCCGAAGGTGTGGCCGCCGGCGATCAGGGCGACGGTCTCCTCGTCGTTCATGGCCATGCGCGCGAAGGTCTCGCGGATGTCGACCGCCGCCGCGACCGGGTCGGGGTTGCCGTCGGGGCCCTCGGGATTGACGTAGATCAGGCCCATCTGCACCGCGGCGAGCGGCTTCTCGAGGTCGCGCGAATGCGGCGCCTCGCTGTCGTCGTCCTTGACCAGCACGCCGTGCCCTTCGACGACGCCCGGCGAGCCCTGCGAATAGCGCACGTCGCCGCCCAGCCACTTGCGCTCCGCGCCCCAGTACACGTCCTGGTCCGGCTCCCAGGTGTCCTCGCGGCCGCCGGCGAAGCCGAAGGTCCTGAAGCCCATCGATTCGAGCGCGACGTTGCCGGCGAGGACCATCAGGTCGGCCCACGAGATGCTGCGCCCGTACTTCTGCTTGACCGGCCACAGCAGGCGGCGCGCCTTGTCGAGGCTGACGTTGTCCGGCCAGCTGTTGAGCGGCGCGAAGCGCTGCTGTCCGCGCCCGGCGCCGCCGCGGCCGTCGCCGATCCGGTAGGTGCCGGCGGCATGCCAGGCCATGCGGATCATCAGGCCGCCGTAGTGGCCGAAGTCGGCCGGCCACCAGTCCTGCGAATCGGTCATCAGCGCCGCGAGGTCCCGCTTCACCGCCGCGAGGTCGAGGCTTTCGAATGCCTTGCGGTAATCGAACGTCCCTCCCATCGGGTTCGACTTGGCCGAGTGCTGGTGCAGCACGTCCAGCCGAAGCTGGTTGGGCCACCACTCGCGGTTCGAGGGCCCCTGGGCGGCGTGCTTGACGGGGCATTTCAGTTCGGTTTCGGTCGACATGGGGTTCCACCTCTGGTCGTGTCTTCCAACGATGGGGACCGCGGCGGCGAAGGGCCCGTGCCGTGGTCGCGGGGCGCGGGCCTGCATCGCCGGCGGCGGCGATCGATCAGTACGGATTCAACCGGTCGTCCCGTGCGGACGATCCGTGCATGGCGCGCCTCGGCGATCCGTGATCGGTGCGGTCACGCTACGCCCGGGGCCGGACAAGGTGAAATCGAATGATGCAACTGGTTCCATAGTCGACGGCTATGGACAACAAGCGCGGGCCGGGCGACGGCGCGGCCGTCGCCCGGATCCGGCGCTTCGCGTCTCAGCGCTGGCCGCCGAGCAGGCCGCCGCCGAGCTTCATCAGGTCGCCGATGCCCAGCTGGCCGTCGCCGTCCTGGTCGAGCACCGCGCCGAGCAGGCCGCCGCCCGCACCGCCCTGCTGGCGGATCTGCTGGTGTTCCTGGCCGAGGATGCCGCTCAGCACGTCGGGACTGGCGGCCTGCGCGCCGCCGCCCTGGCGCTGGTCGAACATCCGCTTGGCCAGGTAGGCCATCACGATCGGCGCGAGGATCTTGAGCAGCTGCCCGGCCTGGCCGCTGCCCAGGCCGGTGGCCTGGGCGACGCCGTCCTGCGCGCGCTCCTGCTGACCGCCGAAGATGTGGCCCAGGATCTGCCCGCCCTGGCCGCCGCCGCCGAGCACCGAGCCGAGCACGCCGCCGATGTCGAGGCCGGCGTGGTCGTTCTGCAGCGCGCCGAACAGCGCCTGCGCGCCCTGCGGCTGGCCGGCGTTGCGGCCCAGCGCGCCCATCAGCAGGGGCAGCGCGGCGTTGACCGCGCTCGACGCCTGCGCCGGGTCGATGCCGAGCTGCTGCGCGACCTGTTGCACGGGGGCGCCCTGCAGCTGCGAGGCGAGGTCTTCGGTGAGCGTGGCCATGGAAGCGTCCTTGTAGGTGGGGGGAAGGCGGCCAATCCTACGCCGGCGACGCGAAGATCCCGTTCAGTCCCGGACCGGGCCGTCGATGCGTCGACCCCAGTCCTCGATGGCGCTGGACTGCAGGCGGCGTTCGAGCAGCCTGCGCCACGACGGCACCAGCGGCAGCCGCAGCGCGGGTTCCAGGACTTCCGGCGCGAGCACGCGGTCGAACAGCAGCCGGTTGAGCCGCTGCAGCGACCAGTCGGGGCAGGGACGCTCGGCCAGCCGCAGCAGGTCGCCGGCGCGGGCCAGGCCCGGCTCCAGCACCCGGTAGTACCAGCCCGTGCGGCCGCCGGCCTGCACGCGCCTGGCCATGCCGGGCACGCCGAAGCGGTCGTCCAGCTTCCAGCACGGCTGCCGTCCCTGGCTGACCTCCACCAGCGCGGTGCCGAGGCGGAAGCGGTCGCCGAGGCAGACGGCGGTTTCGTCCAGGCCGTGCGTGCTGACGTTCTCGCCGAACGCGCCCGGCGCCTGCAGCAGCGGCAACGCGCCGATCTCGTCGCGCCATGCGGCGTAGTGGTCGAAGGCGTAGTGGTGGATCGCCTTGTCCGGCCCGCCGTGGACGCGGGGATCGCCCTGTTCGTCGCCTGCCAGGCCGAGTTCGCCGATCGCCACCGCGCCGGCGAGCGGGCGCTTGTCGATCGCGCTGAGCGTGCCCGGCCGCGTGTACGGCCTGGCGCTGCCGGCGAGCAGCGCGTCGATCCGCACCGCGGCCGGCGCCGCGCTCATGCCAGCGACTTGAGCCGGTACAGCGCTTCCAGCGCCTGCTTCGGGGTCAGCTCGTCCGGCTCGATCCCGGCCAGCGCCTCCAGCGCGGCGGACGAGGGCGCGAACAGGCCGAATTGCTGCGGCGCGTCCAGCGTCTCCGGCGAGAGCGGCGCCGACGCGCTGCGGTCGTGCTGCTCCAGCTCGGCCAGGCGCGCGCGCGCCTGCCGCAGCACCGCCTTCGGCAGCCCCGCCAGCGCGGCCACCTGCAGGCCGAAGCTGCGGTCGGCCGGGCCGTCCTTGACCGCGTGCATGAACACCAGCGTCTCGGCGCCGTCCTTGCCCGCGTGCTCGACCGCGTCCAGGTGCACGTTGGCGATGCCGCTGCCCGGCTCGGCCAGCGCGGTCAGCTCGAAGTAGTGCGTCGCGAACAGCGTGTAGCAGCGGTTGTGGGCCGCCAGGTGGCGCGCGCAGGCCTCGGCCAGCGCGAGGCCGTCGTAGGTCGAGGTGCCGCGGCCGATCTCGTCCATCAGCACCAGCGAGCGCTCGCTGGCGTGGTGGAGGATGTAGCTGGTCTCGCTCATCTCGACCATGAAGGTCGACTGCCCGCGCGCGAGGTCGTCGCCGGCGCCGATGCGGGTGAGGATGCGGTCGATCGGGCCGATCGCCGCGCGCGCCGCCGGCACGAAGCTGCCGATGTGGGCCAGCAGCACGATCAGCGCGTTCTGGCGCATGTAGGTGCTCTTGCCGCCCATGTTGGGGCCGGTGACGACCAGCATCCGGCGGCCGTCGTGCAGGTCGAGGTCGTTGGGCTCGAACGGCTCCTCGCGCACCGCCTCCACCACCGGGTGGCGGCCGCGCTCGATCCGCAGGCAGGCCTCGTCGACCAGGTCCGGGCGCGACCAGTCCAGCGCCTGCGCGCGCTCGGCCAGGCAGGCCAGCACGTCGAGCTCGGCGAGCGCGGCGGCGCAGCGCTTGAGCGATTCGAGGTGCTCGTTGAGGGCGTCCAGCAGCTGCTCGTACAGCAGCCGCTCGCGCGCCAGCGAACGCTCGCGCGCCGACAGCACCTTGTCCTCGAAGGCCTTGAGCTCCTCGGTGATGTAGCGCTCGGCGCCGGTCAGGGTCTGGCGGCGGCTGTAGTGCGTCGGCGCCTTCGCGGCGTGGGCCTTGCCGATCTCGATGTAGTAGCCGTGGACGCGGTTGTAGCCGACCTTGAGCGTGGCGATGCCGGTGGCCTCGCGCTCGCGCTGCTCGAGCTCGACGAGGAACCGGTCGGCGTTGGTCGACAGCCGGCGCAGTTCGGCGAGCTCGGCGTCGTATCCATCGGCGAAGACGCCGCCGTCGCGCGCCAGCAGCGGCGGCTGCTCCACCAGCGCCTCGGCCAGCAGCGCGGCCTGCGCGGCGTGCTCGCCGAGCCCGTCGGCCAGCGCCTGCAGGCGCGGCGAGTCCACCGGCGCGAGCGCGTCGCGCAGCGCCGGCAGCATCGCCAGCGCGTCGCGCAGCGTGCCCAGGTCGCGCGGGCGCGCCGAGCGCAGCGCCACGCGCGAGAGGATGCGCTCGACGTCGCCGAGCGCGCGGAAGCGTTCGCGCAGGGCCTGCCCCGTGCTCGACGCGGGGTCGTCGGCGGCGCGCGCGTCGATGAGCGCGCCGACCGCGTGCTGGCGCTGCCCGACCACGTCGCGGTCGCGCAGCGGCCGGTGCAGCCAGCGTCGCAGCAGCCGCCCGCCCATCGGCGTGACCGTGCTGTCGAGCACGCCGAGCAGGGTGTGCTTCTGCTCGCCGTCGACGCGGGTGTCGAGCTCCAGGTGGCGGCGCGTGGCGGCGTTCATCGCGATCGCGCCGTCGCTCGATTCCAGCGCGATCGCGGTCAGGTGCGGCAGGCGCTGCTTCTGGGTTTCCTCGACGTAGCCCAGCAGCGCACCGGCGGCGGCGATCGCCAGCGGACGGTCCTCGATGCCGAACGCCGACAGGTCGTGCAGGCCGAAGAAGCGCAGCAGCTGGCGTCGGCCGGCGTCGGCGTCGAACAGCCACGGCGGCCTGCGGCGCACGCCGCTGCGCGCGGTGGCGGCGGGCCAGCCTTCCTCGTCGGGCAGCAGCAGCTCGGCCGGGTCCAGGCGCGCGAGCTCGGCCTCGAGCGCGTCGTCGCCGGTCACCTCGTTGACCAGGAAGCGCCCGCCGGCGAGGTCGGCCCAGGCCAGTCCGTAGGCGCCGCCCTTGCCGCGCGCGAGCGCCAGCAGCAGGGTGTCGCGCCGCTCGGACAGCAGCGCCTCGTCGGTGACCGTGCCCGGGGTGACGATGCGCACCACCTTGCGCTCGACCAGTCCCTTGCTCGCGGCCGGGTCGCCGATCTGCTCGCAGATCGCCACCGACTCGCCCAGCGCCACCAGCCGCGCCAGGTAGCCCTCGGCCGCGTGGTAGGGCACGCCGGCCATCGGGATCGGCCTGCCCGCCGACTGCCCGCGCTGGGTGAGGGTGATGTCGAGCAGCTTCGCCGCCTTGCGCGCGTCGTCGTAGAACAGCTCGTAGAAGTCGCCCATGCGGAAGAACAGCAGCACGTCGGGATGCTCGGCCTTGGCCGCGAAGTACTGCTTCATCAGCGGGGTGTGCTCTTCCTGGCCTTTCCCCGGGCTGGCCTTGCGGGTGTTTTGCATGCGGTTCGACGGCGCTTCTTGCTGCGGCCCGCGGAAGTGTAGGCGAGGGGGGCGGGCGAGGCGAGGCGCGCGGCGGCGTCGCGGCGCGCGCTTGGGCCGAACGGCTGCCGGAGGTCGTTCGCCGCGCCGATGGCGCCCATCGGCACGGACCAGGCCTTGCCGGCCTGCCCGCGGTCGCCGTGCCCACGGGTTGCAGCGTGCCGGCGGCGGCCGAGGACAGGGCGCATGGGCTGCCGGGCTGGCCAGCCCGGCGGGGCGCGCGATTCGGTGCTCCGGCGGCCTCGCGACAAGGAGCCGGTTGCCCTCCACGACCTTCGCTCCGTCGCGAGGCGTCGTCGCCTGGGGCGCCTGAGTCCTCGCGAGCGCTCATGCGCGGCACGTGGCGCATCGTCAGGCGCGGCAGCGCCCGTGCGGATGCGTGCCCGGTCCGCCAGCCACCGGCCGGCTGCCGACCGACCGGCTTGACAGCCCGATTCGCGTTGTCTAACGTATTAACGTATTAATACGTTGGATCAGCGATGAAGCAGCGACCCGAGCCCGTTCCGGAGCGCGACGCGGAGGCCTCCCTGAAGGCCCTGGCGAAGGCGCTGGCGGCGCTCGACCGGGCGGAGGACGTGCGCGCCTTCCTCGAGGACCTGTGCACGCCGGCCGAGCTCGAGGCCATGGCCGACCGCTGGCGGGTGGTGCCGCTGCTGCTCAAGGGCGTGCCCTATCGCGACATCCACGAGCGCACCCGGGTGAGCGTCACCACCATCGGCCGGGTTGCGCGGACGCTGGAGCGCGGCGCCGGCGGCTACGGCAAGGCGGCGCAGCGCCAGTCCTTCCCCCGCGCCTCGCATTGACGATCCCGCCATGAGCCCACCCGCCGTCCGGGCGGCGCGCGAGCGCCTGCGCGTCGCCATCCAGAAATCCGGCCGCCTGGCCGAGCCCGCGCGCGCGCTGCTCGCCGCCTGCGGGCTGAGCTGGCGCGAGGGCCGCGACCGCCTGTTCTGCCACGGCGAGTCGCTGCCGGTCGACCTGCTGCTGGTGCGCGACGACGACATCCCCGGCCTGATCGCCGCGGGCGCCTGCGACCTGGGCGTGGTCGGCCGCAACGTGCTGCTGGAGCAGGGCGCGGCCGCGCCCGGGCGCTACCGCGAATGGCGCGCGCTGGGCTTCGGCGGCTGCCGGCTCGACATCGCCGTGCCCGAGGACTGGAGCTGGACCGGGCCCGCCCAGCTGCACGGCCTGCGCATCGCCACCAGCTATCCCGCGCTGCTGGGCGCATGGCTGGAGGGGCAGGGCGTCGCCGCCGAGGTGGTGCCGCTGTCGGGTTCGGTGGAGATCGCCCCGCGGCTGGGCCAGGCCGACGCCGTGTGCGACCTGGTGTCGAGCGGCGCGACGCTCGCCGCCAACCAGCTGCGGCCGGTGCTGACCCTGCTGCAGAGCGAGGCGGTGCTGGCGGGGCCCGAAGCGCCGTTCGGCGACGCGCGCGACGGGCTCGCGCAGCTGCTGCAGCGGCGGCTCGACGGCGTGCTGCGCCTGCGCGACAGCAGGCTGCTGCTGTTCCAGGCCCAGCGCCAGGCGCTGCCGGCCTTGCTCGAACTGCTGCCCGACGCCGAGCCGCCGACCGTGCTGCAGGTCGACGGCGCCGACACCCTGGCGCTGCAGGCGCTGTGCCACGGCGCGATGACCTGGCAGCACCTGGAGGCATTGAAGCTCGCCGGCGCGCGCGGGCTGATGGTGCTGCCGGTCGAGAGGATGCTGGCGTGAGCGCGCCGGCGCTTCGGCTGGACTGGGACGCGCTGGACGCCGCCGGGCGCGCGGCCGCGCTGCAGCGCCCGCCGCGGACGGTGTCGCCGGAGGTGCGCGACGGCGTCGCCGGCGTCCTGGCCGAGGTCCGCGCGCGCGGCGACGACGCCTTGCGCGCGCTGACGCAACGCTTCGACGGCGCGGCGCTCGAGGACCTGCTGGTCGGCGGGGACGAGTTCGCCGCGGCCGAGGCCCGGGTCGCGCCGGCGCTGCGGCTGGCGATGGCCGAAGCCGCACGCCGCATCGAGCGCTTCCATGCCGAGGGCATGCAGCGCGCGTACGCGGTCGAGACCGCGCCGGGCGTGGTGTGCGAGCGCATGGTGCGTGCGATCGGCCGGGTCGGCCTGTACGTGCCCGCGGGCAGCGCGCCGCTGCCCTCCACCGCGCTGATGCTCGGCATCCCGGCGCGGCTGGCAGGCTGCCCGGAGGTGGTGCTGTGCACGCCGCCGCGCCGCGACGGCAGCGCCGACCCCGCGGTGCTGGTCGCCGCGCGGCTGTGCGGCATCGAGCGCGTGCTCAAGCTCGGCGGCGCGCAGGCGATCGCGGCGATGGCGTTCGGCACGGCGTCCGTGCCGCGCTGCGACAAGCTGTTCGGCCCGGGCAACGCCTGGGTCACCGAGGCCAAGCGGCAGGTGTCGATCGATCCGGACGGCGCCGCGATCGACATGCCCGCCGGCCCGTCCGAGGTGCTGGTGATCGCCGATGCCGGCGCCAACGCCGCTTTCGTCGCCGCGGACCTGCTGTCGCAGGCCGAGCACGGGCCGGATTCGCAGGTGCTGCTGCTCAGCGACAGCGCCGCGCTGCTGGACGACGTCGAGGCCGAGCTGCGGACGCGGCTGCCCGCGCTGCCGCGCGCGGAGATCGCGCGCGAGGCGCTGGCGTCGTCGCGGCTGCTGCGCGTCGATTCCCTGGAGACGGCATTCGACATCAGCAACCGCTACGCGCCCGAGCACCTGATCCTGGCGCTGCGCGAGCCGCGCGCCTGGCTCGGGCGCGTCCGCGCCGCGGGCTCGGTGTTCCTCGGCGACTGGACGCCCGAGGCGCTGGGCGACTACTGCAGCGGCACCAACCACGTGCTGCCGACCGGCGGCGCGGCGCGCGCGCTGGGCGGGCTGGGCGTGTCCAGCTTCCAGGTCGCGATCAGCGTGCAGTCCGCCGCGCCCGAGGGCGTCGCCGCGATCGGCCCCTGCGCGGTCGCGCTGGCACGGGCCGAGGGCCTGGAGGCGCACGGGCGGGCGGTCGAGCTGCGCCTGGCCGGGGCGCTGGCGTGACGGCGTCCCTCCCCGACGTGCTGGCGCTGCTGCGCGAGGACCTGCGCGGGTTCGCCGGCTACCGCTCCGCGCGCAGCGAGGCCGCGTCCGGCACGGTCTGGCTCAACGCCAACGAGGCGGCCTACCCGAACGCCGCCGACGCCGGCGACCGCCTGCGCCGCTACCCGGCGCCGCAGCCCGAGCCGCTGCGGCGCGCGCTGGCCGACCTCTACGGCTGCGCGCCAGAACGCCTGCTGATCGGGCGCGGCAGCGACGAGGCGATCGACCTGCTGGTGCGTGCGTTCTGCCGGCCGGAGGCGGATGCGGTGCTGGTGACGCCGCCGGTGTTCGGCATGTACGCGGTGTGCGCGCGGCTGCAGCGCGCGCCGCTGATCGAGGCGCCGCTGCGCGAGGAGGGCGGCGACTTCGCGATCGACTTCGGCGCGGTGGCGCGACTTGCGGAACAGCGGGCGGCGCGGCTGGTGTTCCTGTGCTCGCCCGGCAACCCCGCAGGCGGCGTGCCGCCGGCCGGCGCGGTGCAGGCGCTGGCGCGCCGCCTGCGCGGCCGCGCGATGGTGGTGGTCGACGAGGCCTACGTCGAGTTCGCCGACGCGCCGTCGCTGCTGGAGCAGGCTGCGCTCGCGCCGAACGTCGTCGTCCTGCGCACGCTGTCCAAGGCGCACGCGCTGGCCGCCGCGCGGATCGGCTGCGCGATCGGCGATCCGGCGGTGATCGCCGCGCTGCGCCGCTGCCAGGCGCCGTACCCGGTGCCGGAACCGAGCGCGCGCAGCGCCCTGGCCGCGCTGGCGCCGGAGGCGCTGGCGGCGACGCGGCTGCGCGTGCGGGACGTCCGCGTCGAGCGCACGCTGCTGGCGAGGCGGCTGGAACGGCTGCCCGGCGTGCGCCGGGTGTACCCGTCGCAGGCCAACTTCCTGCTGGCGCGCTTCGCCGACGCGGAAGCGGCGATCGCCCGGCTGCTCGCCGCCGGCGTGGTGGCGCGCGACATGCGCGCGATGCCGCAGCTCGGCGACGCGCTGCGGATCACGGTCGGCACGCCGGCGCAGAACGATGCGGTGATCGCGGCGCTGGCCGCGGCCGGAGCGGCGGCATGACCCCGATCCTGTTCGTGGACCGCGACGGCACCCTGATCGAGGAGCCGGCCGACTTCCAGGTCGACGCCTACGACAAGCTGCGCTTCGTCGCCGGCGTGGTGCCGGCGCTGCTGCGGCTGCGCGATGCCGGCTACGAGTTCGTGATCGTCAGCAACCAGGACGGCTTGGGCACGGCGCGCTTCCCGCGCGAAGCGTTCGAAGGACCTCATCGGCTGATGTTGCAGCTGTTCGAGAGCCAGGGCATCGGCTTCCGCGACGTGCTGGTCGACGCCAGCCTGCCGCAGGAGAACAGCCCGGACCGCAAGCCCGGCATCGGCATGCTGCTGCCGTACCTGCGCGACCGCGGCATCGACTGGCGGCGCTCGGCCATGGTCGGCGACCGCGAGACCGACATGGCCTTCGCGCACAACCTCGGCATCCGCGGCTTCCAGCTGCGCACGCCGCAGTTCGGCGGCGAGTGGGACTGGGCCGGCCTCGCCCATGCGCTGGCCGATGCGCCGCGCCGCGCGAGCGTGCGGCGCCGGACCCGCGAAACCCGGGTCCGCGTCGACCTCGACCTCGATCGCGCGGCCGCGCCGGCGGTGGCCACCGGCCTGCCGTTCCTCGACCACATGCTCGACCAGGTCGGCCAGCACGGCGCCTTCTCGCTGGACGTCGCCGTCGAGGGCGACCTGCACGTCGACGAGCACCACACCGTCGAGGACACCGCGCTGGCGCTGGGGCAGGCGCTGCGCGAAGCGCTGGGCGACAAGCGCGGCATCGGCCGCTACGGGTTCACCCTGCCGATGGACGATGCGCTGGCGAGCGCCGCGCTGGATCTGGGCGGCCGGCCGTACCTGGTCTTCGACGGGCGGTTCAGGCGCGAACGCGTCGGCGACCTGCCGACCGAGCTGGTGCCGCACTTCTTCCGCTCGCTGTGCGACGCCGCCGCGCTCAACCTGCACCTGTCGGTGCGCGGCGAGAACGACCACCACAAGATCGAGGCCTGCTTCAAGGCCTTCGCGCGCGCGCTGCGGCAGGCGCTCCGCCGCGAAGGATCGGCGCTGCCCAGCACCAAGGGCGTGCTGTGAGCGCGCGCTCCGCGCCCCGGGTGGCGGTGATCGATGCGGGCGGCGCCAACCTCGGCTCGGTGCGCTACGCGCTCGAGCGCCTGGGCGTGCATCCGCTCGTCGCGCGCGACGCCGGCGAGCTCGAAGGCGCGGACCGCATCGTCCTGCCCGGCGTCGGCGCGGCCGCGCCGGCGATGGCGCTGCTGCGCGAGCGCGGGTTCGACGTGGCGCTGCGGACCGGCCGGGTGCCGGTGCTGGGCATCTGCCTCGGCATGCAGCTGCTCTACGACGCCTCGGACGAAGGCGACGTCGCCTGCCTCGGCCTGGTGCGGGGCCGGGTGGCGCGCATGGCGTCGGTTCCGGGCGTGCGCGTGCCGCACATGGGCTGGAACGTCCTTCGCCCGGTCGCCGGCGCCGGGCCGCTGCTCGAGGGCATCGAGGACGGCAGCGCGGCCTATTTCGTGCACGGCTACGCGGCGCCGATCAGCCGCGACTCGGTGGCCATCGCCACCCATGGGCAGCCGTTCTGCGCGGTCGTGCGCAGCGGCCCGTACTGCGGCGCGCAGTTCCATCCCGAGCGCTCGGCCGCGGTCGGCGCGCGACTGCTGGCCAACTTCCTGCGGTGGTCGCCGTGAACGCGGATGGCGGGTGCGGAGCGTTCCAGGTCTATCCCGCGATCGACCTGCGCGGCGGCCGCGTCGTGCGCCTCGCGCAGGGCGACTACGCGCGCGAGACCGGCTACGCGGACGATCCGCTGGCGCTGGCCCGCGCCCATGCGGCGGCCGGCGCCACCTGGCTGCACCTGGTCGACCTCGACGCGGCGCGCAATGGAGGTTACGCGCTGCAGGCGCTGCTCGCCGCGATCAAGGCGGAAACCGGGTTGCGGGTGCAGACCGGCGGCGGCGTGCGCGAGCGCGCCGACCTCGACCGCGTGCTGGCCGCCGGCGCCGACCGGGTCGTGGTCGGCTCGCTCGCGGTGGACGCGCCTTCGCGCGTCGCCGACTGGCTGGGTGCATACGGCGGCGAGCGCCTGACGATCGCCGTCGACGTGCGCGAGCAGGACGGCCGGTGGTTCCCGGCCACCTATGGCTGGACCCGGCGCGCCCCGGTCGCGCTCGACGCCCTGCTGCGCCTCTATGCGGACGCCGGCCTGCGCCACCTGCTGTGCACCGACATCGCCCGCGACGGCATGCTGTCAGGCCCCAACCTGGGCTTGTACGCGCGGTTGCGCGAATGGGCGCCGGCGCTGGCCGTCCAGGCCTCCGGCGGCGCGCGCGGCCTCGCCGACGTGCGCGCCGCGCGCGCCGCCGGCTGCGCGGGGATCGTGCTCGGCAGGGCGCTGCTCGAAGGCCGGATGGCGCTGGGCGAGGCGCTGGCATGCTGAGCCGTCGCATCATCCCCTGCCTGGACGTCCGCGACGGTCGGGTGGTCAAGGGCGTGCGCTTCCGCGACCACGTCGACGTGGGCGACGTCGTCGGGCTGGCCACGCGCTACCGCGACGCCGGCGCCGACGAGCTGGTGTTCTACGACATCGCGGCCAGCCCGGCCGGGCGCAGCGTCGACCCGGCCTGGGTGGAGCGGGTCGCGCGCGTGCTCGACATCCCGTTCTGCGTCGCCGGCGGCATCCGCGACGTGGCCGCGGCGCGGCGCGTGCTGCATGCCGGCGCGGACAAGGTCTCGGTCAACACGCCGGCGCTGGAACGGCCGGCGCTGGTGTCGGAGCTGGCGGAGGCCTTCGGCGTGCAGTGCGTGGTGGTCGGCATCGACTCGCAGCGCGAGGCCGACGGCGAATGGCGCGTGCGCAGCCACAGCGGCGACCCCGGCCGCATGCGCGCGCCCGGCCGGCGCACGCTCGACTGGGTGGCCGAGGCGCAGCGCCTGGGCGCCGGCGAGATCGTGCTCAACTGCATCGACAGCGACGGCGTGCGCCGCGGCTACGACATCGCGCAGCTGCAGGCGGTGCGCGCGGCCTGCGACGTGCCGCTGGTCGCGTCCGGAGGCGCGGGATCGGCAGGCGACTTCGCCGAAGCGTTCGCGCGGGCGGACGTCGACGGCGCGCTCGCCGCCGGCGTGTTCCACGCCGGCCAGCTCGAGATCCCTGCGCTGAAGGCCTACCTGCGGGAGCAGGGCATCGAGGTGCGGCGTGCGGCCTGAGGACATCGAGGCCCTCGCCTGGGCGCGCGCGCCCGATGCCCGCGAGGGCGGCCTGCTGCCTGCGATCGTGCAGGACGCCGTCGACGGACGCGTGCTGATGCTCGGCTGGGTGTCGCGCGAGGCGCTGCGGGCCACGCTCGACACCGGCTGGGTCACCTTCCACAGCCGCAGCCGCGGACGGCTGTGGACCAAGGGCGAGACCTCCGGGCACCGGCTGGCGCTGGTCTCGGTCGAGGCCGACTGCGACGGCGACGCGCTGCTGGTGCGGGCGCGTCCGCAGGGGCCGACCTGCCACCTGGGCCGCCCCAGCTGTTTCGCCGGCGCGGCGGGCAACGCACTGGCCGCGCTCGATGCGCTGGTCGCGCAGCGTGGTCGCGAGCGGCCCGAGGGCAGCTACACCGCCGGGTTGTTCGCGCAAGGCGCCGCACGCATCGCCCAGAAGGTGGGCGAGGAGGGCGTGGAAGTCGCGCTCGCGGGTGTGGCCGGCAGCGACGACGAACTGCTGGGCGAGGCCGCCGACCTGGCCTACCACCTGCTGGTGCTGCTGCGATCGCGCGGCCTGGGGCTCGCGCAGGTGGAGGCGGTGCTGCGCGCGCGAAGCGGCTGATCCGGCGGGCGCGCCGCCGGGAAACGCGGCATCGAATCCGCCCGAAAAGGCGACGCCCCTCGAAGCCGCGCACCGGCCGCGGCCGTGGCCACGGCGGTCGCCTTGCGCCCCGCTGCCCGCGCCTCGCGTCCTGTGCTATACGTTCGCCGAACGGCTTTCGATCACTTGTCGCCGCGTCCGCCTCGCCCCCCACGACGACGGACGCATGGCGGCCCCGCGGCTCGGGGCCGGCGCAGGGAGGATCCGATTGCCGCGCCGCGCACGCGCGGCCAGCCGATGCGACCAATCAAGACGAGGGGGGAATCAGATGGACAGCCGACGACCGCAACGACGGGTCCTTGCCGCCGCGCTGCTCGCGGCCTGCGCGGCGATGCCGCCGCTCGTGGCCGGCGCGCAGGACACGTCCGCGCCGGCCGCGCCGCCGGCGGGGCAGGAAACCGCCGCCGCGCGCAAGGCCGCCGGCGACGAGCCGGTCACCCTGGCGACCATGACCGTGACCGCGCAGAAGCGCGAGGAGGTCATGCAGGACGTGCCGATCATGATCACCGCGCTGCCCGAGCAGCTGCTGCGCGACACCGGCGTGCGCGACATCAAGGACGCGCAGCTGCTGGTGCCCGGCCTGCACGTGAGCTCGACCACCAACGAGTCGCAGACCACCGCGCGCATCCGCGGCGTCGGCACCAACGGCGACAACGCCGGCCTGGAGTCGGCGGTCGGCGTGGTGATCGACGGCGTCTACCGCCCGCGCACCGGCGTGGGCTTCGGCGACCTGGGCGAGATCGAGCGGATCGAGGTCATCAAGGGCCCGCAGGGCACGGTGTTCGGCAAGAACACCTCGGCCGGCGTGATCAACGTGGTCACCCGCCGCCCGGGCTACCAGCAGGAGGCCGAGGGCGAGATCACCGTCGGCGACTACGGCGAACTCGGCGTCTCCGGCGCCTACAACGACGCGCTGGGCGAGAACGCCGCCTTCCGCATCTACGCCGCGCAGCGCGAGCGCGACGGCGTCACCGACGTCGACACCGGCAAGGGCCCGCGCCGGGAAACCGAGGACGGCGACCGCAACTTCCACACCGTGCGCGGGCAGCTGCTGCTGGAGCCGGCCGACAGCCTCGACATCAACCTCATCGCAGACTTCACCAGCCGCGAGGAGAACTGTTGCGTCGGCGTCACCACCTACCGCGACGCCACCGGCGCCGGCCCGGCCGCGATCATCAACGCGCTGGCAGGCGGGCACGGCGTGATCCCGGATCCGGACCCGGAGCGCCGGCTCGCCTACGGCAACCGCAGCACCGAGCAGGACGTCAAGGACAAGGGCGTTTCCGCGCAGCTCGACTGGACCACGCCCTGGCTGGGCGGCGCCACGCTGACCTCGATCACCGCCTGGCGCGACTGGCAGACGATCAACGCGATCGACTTCGACTTCTCCGGCGCCGACATCATCTACCGCCGCAACCAGTACGACGACTCGTCCACCGCCTTCAAGACCTTCAGCCAGGAGATGCGCCTGACCGGCAGCACCGACCGGGTCGACTGGATGGTCGGCCTGTTCTATTCCGACGAGGACCTGGAGCGCCACGACCAGTACGTGGTCGGCGCCGACTACGAGCCCTACCTGTCGACCCTGGTCGGCAGCCAGGTGCTCGGCGGGCTGGCGGCGCAGCTGGCGCCGCTGGGCGTCACCGTCGACACCAGCAACCCGGCGACCTTCTTCTCGCAGGTCAGCGGCCGGCCGTTCGGGACCAGCTTCGTCGGCGACGGCGGGCAGGACCTGTACGAGCAGAACTCGAAGAGCGCGGCGGTGTTCAGCAACAACACCTTCCACGCCACCGACAGGCTCGACTTCACCGTCGGCGTGCGCTACACCCGCGACAAGAAGGACCTGCGCTCGGTCTACGACAACCCCAACGGCAGCATCGGCTGCGGTTCGACGCTGTCCAACCCGGCGCTGCGGGTGGGATCGGCGCTGGCCGCGCGCATCCCGGCCTGGGGCCTGCTCACGCCCGAGCAGCAGGCGGCGCTGGTCGGCGCGGTGGCGCCGACGATCGTCGGCTACATGTGCCTGCCCTGGGCCAACGTGCTGCAGGACGGCCGCGCCACCGACCAGTCGATGACCGAGAAGGAATGGTCGGGCACGGTCAAGGCGGCCTATCGCTGGAACGACCACGTGATGACCTACGCCTCGGCCGCGCGCGGCTACAAGGGCGGCGGCTTCAACCTCGACCGCGTGCAGTCGGCCGACGGCCTGTCCAGCGGCGGCGCCGGCATCGTGCCGGTCGACGACACCTCGTTCCCGGGCGAGTTCGTCGACAGCTACGAGCTCGGCGCCAAGACCACCTGGAACGACGGCAACCTGCTGCTCAACGGCACCCTGTTCTACCAGGAGTTCACCGACTTCCAGCTCAACAGCTTCCTGGGCACCAGCTACGTCGTGCGCTCGCTGCCGGAAGTGACCTCCAAGGGCGCCGAGCTCGAGCTGCTGTGGCAGACCGGCCTCGACGGGCTGAGCGTGCAGGGCGGCGTGACCTACGCCGACACCCGCTACGGCGAGCAGCGGCCCTACGCCGACCTGCAGCCCGGCGGCGCGCTGCAGGCGCTGCCCGGCCACCACATCAGCTTCGCGCCGCTGTGGTCGGCCTCGGCCTCGCTGACCTACCAGTGGGATTTCACCGGCGGGCTGCTCGGGCGCTTCAACATCGGCAGCAAGTACGTCTCCGAGCACAACACCGGCTCCGACCTCGATCCGGAGAAGATCCAGGACGGCTTCGCGCTGGTGAACGCGCGCCTGGGTATCGGCGCGCGCAGCGGCCGCTGGACGGTGGAGCTGTGGGGCCAGAACCTCACCGACGAGACCTACAAGCAGGTCGGCTTCGACGCGCCGCTGCAGCCGGGCGCGTGGAACGCCTTCCTCGGCCCGCCGCGCACCTACGGCGTGACGCTGCGGGTGCGCTACTGACGCCTGGTCTCCATCGGGCCGGACAACCAGCGCACGGATGCACGATCCCGTAGGAGCGCCCCCTGGGCGCGATCGCTTTCCCGTTGGCCTGTCCGGCGCGAAAAGCGATCGCGCCCAGGGGGCGCTCCTACCGGGAATGCAGGCCGCGACCGCGACACCACTGGCGAATTCGGCTACAACGGACGCCCTTCGCTACCCGGAAGCCATGCGATGCCGATCCCCACCGACGCCGACCTGCGCAAGCTCGCCGAATCGACCGGCGAAGCGCTGCGCGCATCGCGCGACCACCTGGTCGCCGCCGAAAGCTGCACCGGCGGCTGGATCGCCAAGACCGTCACCGACATCGCCGGCTCGTCGGACTGGTTCGACTGCGGCATGGTGGCCTACAGCTACGAGGCCAAGCAGGCGCTGCTGGGCGTGCGCGCCGAGACGCTGGAGCAGCACGGCGCGGTCAGCCGCGAGACGGTGGTCGAGATGGTGTCCGGCGCGCTGGTCAATTCCGGCGCCAGCGTCGCGGTCGCGGTGACCGGCATCGCCGGCCCCGGCGGCGGCAGCGCCGACAAGCCGGTCGGCACGGTCTGGATCGGCTGGAAGCGGCGCGGCGGCTATGCGCGCGCCGAGGTCTTCCATTTCGAGGGCGACCGCGAGCAGGTGCGGCGGCAGACGGTGTCGACCGCGCTGGAGGGGCTCGGCAGGTTGAATTGACGCAGGGACGTCGCCGGAGCGACGGGGCCGGGCCCGGACCACTGCTGCGGCCAGGCCGTTGACATGCCGTGACCGTTAGTAGTAATACTACTAACCATGGACCTGACCGACACCCAGCACGCCATCCTCGCCCTGATCGCCGAGCGCATCGAGGCCGAGGGTATGCCGCCCTCGCAGGCCGAGATCGCCCGCGCCTTCGGCTTCAGCGGCGTGCGCGCGGCGCAATACCACCTCGACGCGCTCGAGGCCGCCGGCGCGATCGAGCGCGTTCCCGGCCGCGCCCGCGGCATCCGCCTGCTGCGCGCGCCCGAGGCCGCCCAGCAGCGCCTGCCGCTGCCGGCCGCCGCCAACGGCGACGTGCTGGAGCTGCCGGTGCTCGGCCAGGTCGCCGCCGGCCTGCCGATCGGCGCCGACATCGGCGCCGACCAGGTCGTGCTGATGGACCGCGCCTTCTTCTCGCCGGCGCCCGACTACCTGCTCAAGGTGAAGGGCGACTCGATGCGCGACGAGGGCATCTTCGACGGCGACCTGATCGGCGTGCACCGCACCGCCGACGCGCGCTCCGGGCAGATCGTCATCGCCCGCATCGACGAGGAAATCACCGTCAAGCTGCTGAAGGTCGGCAAGGACCGCATCCGCCTGCTGCCGCGCAATCCCGACTACGCCCCGATCGAGGTGATGCCCGGCCAGGACTTCGCCATCGAGGGCCTGTACTGCGGCCTGGTGAGGCCGAACCGGTGAGCCGGCCGGCGCGCGTTTCCCCTGCCGCCGGCCGCGGCGTTCCCCGACCCGCCGGCGCGGCGCGCGCCGATCGCATCGACGGTGCCCGCCGCGCGATCCTGCCCGCCGGCCCCGCAGTCGCAGTCCGTGCGATCCGGGCCGGCCAGACTGCCCCCGACACGCCACATCCCCAATGACGAGGACCGCCACGATGGACGAGAACAAGAAGCGCGCACTTTCCGCCGCCCTGACCCAGATCGAGAAGCAGTACGGCAAGGGCTCGGTGATGCGCATGGGCGACCGCGTCGCCGAGGTCATCCCGGTGATCCCGACCGGCTCGCTGCTGCTCGACACCGCGCTGGGCATCGGCGGCCTGCCGCGCGGCCGCGTGGTCGAGATCTACGGTCCCGAGTCCTCGGGCAAGACCACCCTGACCCTGCAGACCATCGCCCAGTGCCAGAAGCAGGGCGGCGTGTGCGCCTTCATCGACGCCGAGCACGCGCTCGATCCCACCTACGCTGCGAGGCTCGGCGTCAACGTCGACGACCTGCTGGTCTCGCAGCCCGATACCGGCGAGCAGGCGCTGGAGATCGCCGACATGCTGGTGCGCTCCAACGCCGTCGACATGGTGGTGGTCGACTCGGTCGCCGCGCTCACCCCGCGCGCCGAGATCGAGGGCGAGATGGGCGACCAGCTGCCCGGCCTGCAGGCGCGCCTGATGAGCCAGGCGCTGCGCAAGCTCACCGGCAACATCAAGCGCAGCAACTGCATGGTGTTCTTCATCAACCAGCTGCGCATGAAGATCGGCGTGATGATGCCGGGCCAGAGCCCGGAGACCACCACCGGCGGCAACGCGCTCAAGTTCTACGCCTCGGTGCGCCTGGACATCCGCCGCATCGGCTCGATCAAGAAGGGCGACGAGATCATCGGCAACCAGACCAAGATCAAGATCGTCAAGAACAAGATGGCGCCGCCGTTCAAGCAGGTCGTCACCGAGATCCTCTACGGCGAGGGCATCAGCCGCGAGGGCGAGTTGATCGACATGGGCGTGGACGCCAAGCTGGTCGAGAAGTCCGGCGCCTGGTACAGCTACGACAGCGAGCGCATCGGCCAGGGCAAGGAGAACGCCCGCCAGTACCTCAAGGAAAACCCGGCGGTCGCGGCCAAGCTGGAAGCCGCGCTGCGCGCCGAGTTCGCACCGCTGGCCGTCGGCGACGCGCGCGAGGAAGGGGACGACGACGCGGAGGCCTGACCGGGCCCCGCGTCGACCGGCGGCCGGTCCGATGACCCGGCCCGAAGACCCGCCTGGCGAGCCGCGCCCGAAGCGCCGGCGCCCGGAGCCGAGCCCGGCGCAGCGCGCGCTGGGCCTGCTGGTGCGGCGCGAGCACTCGCGCAAGGAACTCGAGCGCAAGCTCGCCGCGCGCGGCGTGGACAAGGCGGATGCCGCGGCGGCGGTCGAGCGCATGGCCGCCGCGGGCTGGCAGGACGACGGCCGCTTCGCCGCCAGCCTGGCGCGATCGCGGGCCGGCGGCGGCTACGGGCCGCTGCGCATCCGCGCCGAGCTGGCCACCCACGGGCTCGACGCGGACGCCATCGCCGCGGCCTTCGCGTCGCTGGCCGGGTCCGGCGAGGACGACTGGGCCGCCAGCGCGCGTGACCTGGTGCGGCGACGGTTCGGTCCCGATTTCGCCGCGGATCCGGCGAAGCGGCGCAAGGCCGCCGATTTCCTGGTCCGCCGCGGCTTCGACGGCGACTCGGTCCGCGCGGCGACGCGCCCGGGGCCGGGCGACGACTGAGGCCGCCACGAAGCCGGCGCAATCCGCGCCGCGCTGCGCATTCCCCGGCCGGGGAATGCCATGGGCCTGCTAACCTAGGCGCATTGGGTTGCCCGTAAGGTCCCGCGTCCGCATCTTCCGCGGACACCGCGGTGCCTCGTCGCACCCGCCAGCCCCCAGACGCCAGCATGCCCACGCACCCGACCCCCACCACTTCCGACATCCGTCGCGACTTCCTCGACTTCTTCGCCGGCAAGGGCCACACCATCGTGCCCTCGGCGCCGCTGGTGCCGGGCAACGACCCGACGCTGCTGTTCACCAACTCGGGCATGGTCCAGTTCAAGGACGTGTTCCTCGGCGCCGAGAAGCGCAGCTACGTGCGCGCGGCCGACGTGCAGCGCTGCCTGCGCGCGGGCGGCAAGCACAACGACCTCGACCAGGTCGGCTACACCGCGCGCCACCACACCTTCTTCGAGATGCTGGGCAACTGGTCGTTCGGCGACTACTTCAAGAAGGACGCGATCCTCTGGGCCTGGGAACTGCTCACCCAGGTGTGGAAGCTCCCGGCCGAACGTCTGCTGGTCACCGTCTACCACGACGACGACGAGGCCTACGGCATCTGGCGCGACGACGTCGGCCTGCCGGCCGAGCGCATCATCCGCATCGGCGACAACAAGGGCGCGCCGTACGCGTCGGACAACTTCTGGCAGATGGCCGACACCGGCCCCTGCGGCCCGTGCACCGAGATCTTCTACGACCACGGCCCGCACATCCCCGGCGGCCCGCCCGGCTCGCCCGACGAGGACGGCGACCGCTTCATCGAGATCTGGAACCTGGTATTCATGCAGTTCGACCGCGCCGCCGACGGCACGCTGTCGAAGCTGCCGGCGCCGTGCGTGGACACCGGCATGGGCCTGGAGCGCCTGGCCGCGGTGCTGCAGGGCGTGCACGGCAACTACGAGATCGACCTGTTCCAGGTGCTGATCCGCAGGGCCGCCGAGCTCACCGGCACCGCGGACCTCGCCAACAAGTCGCTGCGCGTGATCGCCGACCACATCCGCGCCTGCAGCTTCCTGATCGTCGACGGCGTGCTGCCGTCCAACGAGGGCCGCGGCTACGTGCTGCGCCGGATCATCCGCCGCGCGCTGCGCCACGGCTGGATGCTGGGCGTGCGCCAGCCGTTCTTCCACAGGCTGGTCGCCACCGTCGACGAGCTGATGGGCGCGGCCTATCCCGAGCTGACGCAGAAGCGCGCGCTGGTCGAGCGCGCGCTGCTGGCCGAGGAGGAGCGCTTCGCCGAGACGCTGGACTCGGGCATGCGCATCTTCGACGAGGTCGCCGCGCGCAGCGGAGGAACGATCCCCGGCGTGGATGCGTTCCGCCTCTACGACACCTACGGCTTCCCGGTCGACCTGACCGCCGACATCGCGCGCGAGCGCGGATTGTCGGTCGACATGGCCGGCTTCGAGTCGGCGATGGAGCGCCAGCGCGAGACCGCGCGCGCGGCCGGCAAGTTCAGCTCGAGCACCGGCCTGCCGGCCGAGCTGGTGGCCAGGCTGCAGCCGACCGGCTTCCTCGGCTACGACACGCTCGCCGCCGGCGGGCTGCAGGTGGTCGCGCTGCTGCGCGACGGCCGACCGGTCGATGCGATCGACGCCGGCGACGAGGCGGTGGTCTTCCTCGACCGCACCCCGTTCTACGCCGAGTCCGGCGGCCAGGTCGGCGACACCGGCGAACTGGACGAGCAGGGCGTGCGCTTCGCCGTGGCCGACACGCAGAAGTACGCCGGCCAGTTCCACGGCCACGCCGGCCGGCTCGCCGTCGGCACGCTGAAGGTCGGCGACCGCCTGGTCGCCTCGGTCGACGGCGTGCGCCGCGGCGCCACCATCCTCAACCACAGCGCCACCCACCTGCTGCACGCGGCGCTGCGCGGCGTGCTGGGCACGCACGTCACCCAGAAGGGCTCGCTGGTCGCGCCCGACCGCCTGCGCTTCGACTTCTCGCACTTCCAGCCGATGACGGCCGCGGAGCTGGCCGAGGTCGAGCGCCGGGTCAACGCCGACATCCGCGCCAACCACGAGGCCGAAGTGCGCCACATGGGCATGCAGGAGGCGCTGGACTTCGGCGCGATGGCGCTGTTCGGCGAGAAGTACGGCGAGCGCGTGCGCGTGCTGCGCATGGGCGAGGCCTCGACCGAGCTGTGCGGCGGCACCCACGTCTCGCGCACCGGCGACATCGGCCTGTTCAAGATCGTGTCCGAGGGCGGCGTCTCGGCCGGCGTGCGCCGCATCGAGGCGGTGACCGGGCAGGGCGCGCTCGACTACGTGGCCGGCGAGGAACAGCGCCTGGACGAGGCCGCGCGCCTGCTCGGCGGCAACGCGGCCGACGTCGCGGACAAGCTGCGGGCGCTGCTGGAGCGGCAGAAGAAGCTCGATCGCGAGCTCGAGGCGCTCAAGGCCAGCGCCGCATCCGGCGCGACCGCCGTCCGCGCCGGGGGGGCCGCCGCCGTCGCCGGCGCCAAGGTGCTCGCGGCGCGGCTGGAAGGTTTCGACGCGAAGGCCCTGCGCGAGGCGGTGGACAGGCTCAAGCAGCAGCTCGGCGACGCGGTCGTGGTGCTCGCGGGCGCCGCGGACGGCAAGGCCGCGCTGGTCGCCGGCGTCGCCGGCGGTGCGCTCGGGCGGATCAAGGCGGGGGAGCTCCTGTCCCACATCGCCGGCCAGATCGACGGCAAGGGCGGCGGTCGTCCGGACCTTGCCCAGGGCGGTGGCGAGGACGGCCCGGCGCTCGCGAAGGCGCTCGATGGCGTCCCCGGATGGGTGGCCGCCAGACTCCATGAATGATGCCCCAAAGCCGTGACTTCCAGCGGTTGCCGCTGGCCGGTGGCAACCCTTAACATCGTTCACTTTTCCGACTTTGTAAACGTTTTTCGGCCGCCAAGGTCCGGGAAACGTCCGCCCGGGCCGGCCTGGGCGGCCCATGGAGACAGACCATCATGTTGATCCTCACCCGCCGCGTCGGCGAGACCCTGATGATCGGAGATTCGGTCACCGTGACCGTGCTCGGCGTCAAGGGCAACCAGGTGCGCATCGGTATCACCGCGCCCAAGGACGTGGCAGTCCATCGCGAGGAAATCTACGAGCGCATCCAGCGCGGCGACGACGCCGAGACCAAGGCGCGTTCGACCACCGGAGGTTTGCCGGACCAGGAGTGAGCCGGTATCCTTCGCCCCCTGTGGCTGGCCCGGTCGAATCGCCAGGCACGTCCCGGAGAGTTGCCCGAGAGGCCGAAGGGGCTCCCCTGCTAAGGGAGTATGGGGTCAAAAGCTCCATCGAGGGTTCGAATCCCTCACTCTCCGCCATCTGCACGCCTTCGCCGCAGGGACCGCGCGATGCGCGGCCGGTCCCGGCAAGGCGCCGGGCGGATTGACGGATCCGCGGCGGTTGCTGCAAAATTCCGCTTCTGTTTCATGTGCGCCCGTAGCTCAGCTGGATAGAGCACCAGGCTACGAACTTGGGGGTCGGGAGTTCGAATCTCTCCGGGCGCGCCATAAAAAAAGCATGAGGGTCAACGGGTTAGCGCCCGTTGGCCCTTCTGCGTTTTGGGGCTCGCGCGGCGCCCGTGCCAGCTTCGTGCCAACTCTGTGCCAAATCGCCGGAGTGGCTGCGCCAATTCTGAGGAAAGGTGTCAGGAGACTTGGTGGTCGCTCGTGATGAAAACTCGGCTTGGGTGTTGTCGAAGGGGCGATGAACATGTCGGGCTGGCCGTCGTCGAACCGCGGCTGGACCATGCGGCCGGCGGTGATGATGTTGAACGCCTTGACCACGCGCGCATCGGGCAGCAGGCGCTGCACGGTTTCGCCGGCCGAGTCGCGATGGCCGATGGCCAGCGCCGGCTGCTCGCCCCCGCCGCTGAAGTCGAGCGGGTTGGTGGTGTCGATCACGGTCTTGCCGGCCAGGGCATCGGCCAGCGCCGGCGTCAGCGTGGGCGAGACGGCGTTCCACGGCAGGGTGATCACGGCCAGGTCGGCGGCGCGGGCCGCCTCGACGTGGCTGGCGGCGGAGGCGCCTGGGGTCGCGTCCACGACGGCACGGGCCTTGTCGCCGTCCGGCGCGCGGCTGCCGAAGACGACGCGATCGCCGCGCGCCGCAAAGCCTTGGGCCAGGGCGGCGCCGACGACTCCGGTTCCGAGGATGGCGATGGTGCGCTGGGTCATGGAGGTGTCTCGGCTTGGGGAACCTGGTGAGTTTGCACGCCCCCGACCGGCAACATAAGATCTGCAATGGTTGTTTGATTCGTAACAGTGGGTTGTGGATGGACGCTGCCCAGCGGATGCCGGCCATCGTGTCCTTCGTCCAGACGGTGGACCGGGGCAGCTTTGCCGCGGCGGCGCGCTTCCTGGGCATTTCCGCTGCCGCCGTCAGCAAGAACGTGGCCACGCTGGAAACGACCCTAGGCACGCGCCTGCTGAACCGCACGACCCGCTCGCAGCGCCTGGCGCAGGAAGGTGAGGCCTTCCTGGAGCGCGCCCGCGTCGCCATCGATGCGCTCGATGCCGCGGTCGACGCGGTCGCGGCGCAGCGGGCCAAGGCGACCGGGCGGGTGCGCATCTCGTGCGCCAACAGCTTCGGTCAGACCTACCTGGTGCCGCTGCTGCCCGGATTGCGCGCCCGCCACCCGGGGCTGCAGCTGGAGATCGACTTCGACGACCGGCAGGTGGACCTGATCGCCGAGGGCTACGACATCGGCCTGCGTGGCGGACATCTGGCAGATTCGAGCCTGGTCTCGCGCCCGATCGCCACGCTCGAAACCGTTCTGGTGGCGGCACCGGACTACCTTGTCCGGCGCGGCGTACCGGCGAGCGTTGCCGAGCTGGCCGCGCACGATCTGATCGGCATCCGTTTTCTCAGTGGCCAGGTGTCGCCGTGGACGTTCCGGCAGGCCGACGGGGCGCTGCAGGAGCTGCGGCCGGAGCGTCCGGTGCTCACCGTCTCCTCGCCGTTCGCCGCCATCGACGCGGCGCGCCTGGGCATGGGCATCGCGCAGATCGGGCTGCCGCATGGCTGGCAGCTGCTGCGCGCCGGCGCGCTCAAGGTCGTGCTGCGGCACCAACATCACCCGGGTTCGCGACGGCTGGCGCTGCAGTACCCGCACCGCGCACTCATCGCGCCGCGCGTGCGCGTGACCGTCGACTATCTGGCCGAACGGTTGGCGGCCAATGAATCGCTGCAGGCGTCCTGCGCCGCGCTCGATCCCTATTGCGCTTGATCATTCCGCTCGAACGGTCACGGCGTGCCGCCTTGCATGGGACGGGCGTCGGCGCACTGCGCCCGGAACCGTCGATGGATATGGGGTGGTGGGACCGGTCCGGATCCCGCTACAGGCCGTCGTCGACGCCTTGGATCGTCAGCGGCGTGCGCAGGTAGCGGCGGCCGTTCGCCTCCGCTTCGGGCAGTCGTCCGCCGCGGATGTTGACCTGCAGCGAGGGGTACAGCAGCTGCGGCGCGGGCAGCGTCGCATCGCGGTCCCGGCGTGCAGCGGTGAACGCTTGCCGCGAGGTGTCGCCGGCGAGCATGCGGTTGTCGCGCCTGCTTTCGCCGACCGTGACGCTGGCGCGGCGCTCGCGTCCCTCGGGCGGGTAGTCGTGGCAGAGCCACAGCACGGTGTCGTCGGGCAGCGCGTAGAGGCGCTGGATCGAGTCGTAAAGCTTGTCGATGCTGCCGCCGGGAAAATCGCAGCGGGCGGTGCCGACATCGGGCGCGAACAGGGTGTCGCCGATGAAGACGTTGCCGTCGATGCGGTAGCCGAGCGAGTCGGCGGTGTGGCCGGGCAGGGCCAGGGTTTCGAGGCGCAGGACGCCGGCCTCGACGACTTCGCCATCGGCGAGCAACGCACCGAAGGCACTGGCGAGGGATGGGTCGGACGGATCGAAGGCGAACACATCGGCGAAGTGCGCCTGCACGTCGCGGATGCCCGCGCCGATGGCGATCGGCGCATCGGTGCGCGCATGCAGGAACGTCGCCGCGGTCAGGTGGTCGGCGTGGGCGTGGGTTTCGAGGATCCGGTGCACCACCAGTTGCCGGTCATGCACGTGGCGCAGCAGCGCACGTGCGCTCTCGGTGCCGATGCGGCCGGACTTGGCGTCGTAGTCCAGGACCGGATCGATCACCACCGCGTCGCGGCCGCGCTTCACGACGTAGGACCAGGTGCCGGTGGGCGGATGGAAGAAGGGTTCGATGTGCAGGGTCTTGTTCATGACGTTCGCTTGCACGCGACAGCGGCCGCGCCGCAGTAGATGTCGTGCAGGGTTTCGATGATGCGCTGGGCGGATCCGGCGGCCAGCGAGTAGTAGATCGTCTGCGCCTCGCGACGGGTCGTGACCAGACCGTCGGCGCGCAGTACGGCCAGGTGTTGCGACAGCGCCGACTGGCTGAGGTCGAGCTCGGCATTGAGTTCGCCCACCGAGTGTTCGCCGTCGACCAGCAGGCACAGCACCATCAGGCGCTTCTCATTGGCCAGCGACTTAAGCAGTTGCGCCGCGTTTCCGGCGTGCTCGCGCATGGCCTCGGGGTCGATCGCAACGGCGCGGGCGCGCCGGTCTGTGGGGCGAGTATCGCGCATCGGTAGAGCCTAACGCGCGCTGACCGGCAGCCCGGCTTCCGTCCAGCCCGTGATGCCGCCGGCGATCGAAGACACGCCGGTAAAGCCCATGCGCTGCAGGCTTTGCGCCGCCAATGCGGCACGGCCGCCGGTGCGGCAATAGAGCACGAGGCGCTGCTCCTTGTGCGACAGCGCGGGGTCGCTGACGTTGGCCACCGCCGGATCGGCGTCGACCTGGAACTCCAGCACGCCGCGCGGGATGTTGATAGCGCCCTCGATGCGGCCGGTGGCGAACTCGGCCGGCTCGCGCACGTCGATCAGCACGCAATTGGCGCGATCGGAGAAATAGTCTCGCGGAGCGATCTCGCGGATTTCGGCGCGGGCCTTGGCGACGAGGTCGGAAGCGGTCTGCGACATCGGAATGCTCCTGTTGAGGGCGGGAGTCCGCGCGGGCTAAATATTACTTGACTCTAATATAAGATAAGACTAATATTCTAGTCAAGCAGTCAGCTCTGATCTCGGCTCAGGCAGGGTTCCATAGGGCCGCTCGCGGCAAGGTGACGCCAAGTCGGCGTCGCAATCCAGGAGGAAGCGTCATGGCGAAGTTCGTGGTGATGGGTGCGGGACTGGGCGGAATGAGCGCGGCCTACGAGTTGCGCGATACCTTGGGCAAGGATCACGAGATCACGCTGGTGGGCGTGGGCGAGACATTCGGCTTCACGCCTTCGAATCCCTGGCTGGCGGTCGGCTGGCGCAAGCCCGAGGACATCACGGTGCCGGTCGCCAAGCACGTCGGCAAGCACGGCATCCGCTACATCGGCGAGGCCGTCACGCGCATCGATGCCGACGCCAATCAAGTCGTCAGCGGCGGCGGCGAGCGCGTGGACTACGACTACCTGCTGATCTGCACCGGACCGAAGCTGGCCTTCGACGAGGTACCCGGCAGCGGGCCCGAGGGCGGCTATACGCAATCGGTCTGCACCACCGCGCACGCGCAGACGGCGTGGGAGGCCTACGAGGCCTTCCTCAAGGATCCCGGCCCGATCGTGGTCGGCGCGGTGCAGGGTGCCAGCTGCTTCGGTCCGGGCTACGAGTTCGCGATGATCCTCGACGCCGACCTGCGCCGCCGCAAGCTGCGCGACAAGGTGCCCATGCACTTCGTCAGCAGCGAGCCCTACGTCGGCCACATGGGGCTGGGCGGGGTGGGGGATTCGAAGGGATTGATGGAATCGGAACTGCGCCAGCGCCATATCGGCTGGACCGTCAACGCCAGGGTGACCGAGGTGCGCGACGGGGAAATGACCGTGGTCGAGCACGACGCGCAGGGCCAGCCGCTCGGCGAAAAGACGTTGCCGTTCAGGTTCTCGATGCTGCTGCCCGCGTTCAAGGGCGTGGATGCCGTGGCCGCAGTGGAAGGGCTGTGCAATCCGCGCGGCTTCGTCATCGTCGACAAGCACCAGCGCAGCCCCAAGTACCCGAACATATTCTCGGCCGGCGTGTGCGTGGCGATTCCGCCGGTGGAGGCCACGCCGATCCCGACCGGCGCGCCCAAGACCGGCTTCATGATCGAGTCGATGGTCACCACCATCGTGCGCAATATCCAGGCCGAGCTCGCGGGCAAACCCGCGGACTTCGAAGGCACCTGGAACGCGGTGTGCCTGGCCGACATGGGCGATACCGGCGCGGCCTTCGTCGCGCTGCCGCAGATCCCGCCGCGCAACGTGACCTGGACCAAGATCGGCAAGTGGGTGCACGTGGCCAAGCTCGCGTTCGAAAAATACTTCCTCTACAAGATGCGGCACGGTACGTCCGAACCCGTCTACGAGAAGTACGTGATGAAGGCGCTGGGGATAGAACGTCTCAAGCCAGGTACAGGTAGCGGTTCCTGAGTGAGTCGATATGCGTAGCGATCCCGAAATGGAGACGATGACATGGGCCTGAAAAACACTACCGACCGCTACGGCTCGCTGTCGATCGCGATGCACTGGCTGATGTTGCTGTTGCTGGTGGCGGTATACGCAACGATCGAATTGCGCGAGTTCTATCCCAAGGGCAGCGACTTGCGCGATGGCTTGAAGCAGTGGCACTTCATGCTGGGCCTGTCGGTGTTCGCGCTGGTGTGGCTGCGGCTGGCGCTGCGGCTGTGGGGGCCGTCGCCGCGGATCCAGCCCGCGGTCGGCCGCTGGCAGCACCGCGCCGCGGTCGCCATGCATCTGGCGCTGTACCTGTTCATGGTGGTCATGCCGCTGCTGGGCTGGCTGCTGCTCAGCGCCGAGGGCAAGACGATCCCGTTCTTCGGTCTGGAGTTGCCCGCCTTGGCCACAACGAACGAGGGTCTCGCCGACAACGTCGAGGAGCTCCACGAAACCATCGGCACCGTCGGCTACTACTTGGTCGGCCTGCACGCGGCGGCCGCGCTGTTCCACCACTACGTCCTGCGCGACAACGCGCTTCTGCGGATGCTGTCGCGGCGCCAGGCGCAGCTGCGCTGAATCGAATCCATCCATCCCGTAAGGAGAGCTTCCATGACACTCGACCGCGCCGTCCAGGCCTTTGCAGGCGTGATGATCCTGATCAGCATCGCGCTGACCCAGTTCGTCTCGCCGTGGTTCTGGCTGCTGACCGCCTTCATCGGCCTGAACCTGTTCCAGTCGGCGTTTACCGGCTTCTGCCCGGCGGCGATGGTGATGCGCCGGCTCGGCATCGGCCGCGATGGCGCCGCCAGCTGCGGCGTGCGCTGAGCCGGTGCGTCGTGTCCTGCGAATGCGCCCGGCCCGCTGGTGGCCGGGCGTCGGTCTCGTGCTGCTGCTCGCCGCCTGCGGTGGCGAACCTGCGGCAGATCGACCGCCGCCGCTGCCGAAGCTGCAGACGCTGACGGTGGCCGCCGGTACGTCGGCCGACGCCCGCGCCTGGGACGGCGTGGTCGAGGCGGTGCGCCAGGCCACGGTATCGGCGCAAACCACCGGTCGGGTGACGACGGTCGAGGCCGATGTCGACGACCGCGTCAAGGCCGGCGCGGTGCTGCTGCGCCTGACCGCGGTCGAGCAGCAGGCCGGCGTCAATACCGCGCGCGCGCAGCTGCGCGCGGCGCAAGCGGTCGCAGCGGAGGCCGAACAGAACTACAGGCGCTTTGTGGCGCTGGCGCCCACCCGGTACGTGTCGCGTGCGCAGATCGACCAAGCGCGCGCCGCGCGCGACTCGGCCGTCGCCGCGGTCGCCGCCGCGCGTGCGCAGCTGGCGCAGGCGGGGCAGCAGACCGACTACACCGTGGTGCGAGCGCCCTATGCGGGCATCGTCAGTCGCCGTGACGTGGAGCCCGGCGAGGCAGTGGCGCCAGGGCAGCCGCTGATGACGGTCTATGCGCCAGGCGCGCTGCGCATCCAGGTGCAGGTGCCGCAATCGGTGGCCGATGCGATCCGCGAGTCCGGTCGTGCGCGCGTGGAGCTGGCCGATGGTCGCAGCGTGGAGGCGGCGCAGGTGATCGTGTTTCCCGCGGCCGATCCGGCGACCCACAGCGTCACGGTGCGCATCGGCTTGCCCGATCTGGAACAGGCGCCGGCGCCCGGCACCACCGCGCGCATCGTGTTTCCGCTGTCGGCTGGCGCGGCGGGGCCGCGCATCGTGCGGATCCCGGCCAGCGCGCTGGTCCAGCGCGGTGAGGTCAATGGCGTGTACGTGCTCGCCGACGGCACCCTGCGCCTTCGCCAGCTGCGGCTGGGTCGCAGCATCGGCGGCAGGGTCGAGGTGCTCGCGGGCCTGAAGCCGGGCGAGACGATCGCCGCCGATCCGGTCGCGGCCACGCAGGCGCTGGCCGCGCAGCGCGAGGCGGAGCGCCAGCGTGACTGAGCGCACGGACGACCGCGCGCGGCCGCAACCGCGGCTGGGCTTGTCGGGCCGCCTGGCCGCGGCATTCCAGGCCAATCCGCTGACGCCGATCCTCGCTTTGATGGGCCTGCTGCTCGGGCTGATGGCGGTGCTGATCACGCCGCGCGAGGAAGAGCCGCAGATCGACGTGACCATGGCCAACGTGTTCGTGCCGTTCGCGGGCGCCAGCGCGCGCGACGTCGAGCAGCTGGTCAGCACGCCGCTGGAACAGAAGCTGTCCGAGATCGAGGGCATCAAGCACGTCTATTCGATCAGCCGCCCGGGCATGGCGGTGCTGACGGTCGAATACACCGTCGGCGTCGAGCGCCAGCCGGCGATCGTGCGCCTGTACAACCAGGTGTTCTCCAACCAGGACTGGCTGCCGCCGGGCATCGGCGTCGGCCAGCCGCTGATCAAGCCCAAGGGCATCGACGACGTACCGGTGATGGCGCTGACGCTGTGGACCGACGACCCGCACCGCAGCGCGACCGACCTGGCCGAAGTGGCGCATACGCTGGAAACCGAACTCAAGCGCGTGTCAGGCACCCGCGACGTCTACACCATCGGCGCGCCGCAGCGCGCGGTGGTGGTGACGCTCGATCCGGCCAGGCTCGCCGCCTACCACCTCGCCGCCGGCGACCTGATCCAGGCGCTGCAGGCGGCCAACGTGGTGCACCAGGTCGGCGAGCGGGTCGGCGCGCAGGGGGCGGTGCCGGTGACGGCCGGGCGCTTCCTGGCCTCGCGCGAGGATGTCGCCGACCTGGTGATCGGCCTGCGCGACGGCCGTCCGCTGCTGCTGTCGGATGTCGCCGACATCCGGGACGGCGCCGACGTCGCCTCCAGCTACGTCTGGTACGGCGCACCCGTGGCTCGCGGCGGCCCCGCGACCGGCGAGGCGCCGGCGGTGACCATCGCGATCGCCAAGAAGCCCGGCAGCAACGCCGCCGACATCACCGGCGCCATCACCAGGCGCATCGCGCAGCTGCGCGGCGAGCTGATCCCGGCCGGCGTGCACGTCGAGGTCACGCGCGACTACGGCCGGACCGCCACCGACAAGGCGCAGAAGCTGATCCAGAAGCTGATGTTCGCGACCGGTTCGGTAGTGCTGCTGGTGCTGTTCGCGCTGGGCTGGCGCGAGGCCGTGGTGATCGGCAGCGCGGTGGTGCTGACGCTTGCGCTGACCCTGTTCGCGTCGTGGGCGATGGGCTTCACCCTCAACCGGGTGTCGCTGTTCGCGCTGATCTTCTCGATCGGCATCCTGGTCGACGACGCCATCGTGGTGGTCGAGAACATCCATCGCCACATGGCGCTGGGCGGCAAGCGCCTGTTCGAAGCGATCCCGCCGGCAGTGGACGAAGTCGGCGGCCCGACCATCCTGGCGACGTTCACCGTGATCGCCGCGTTGATGCCGATGGCCTTCGTGTCCGGCCTGATGGGGCCGTACATGCGGCCGATCCCGATCAACGCCTCGGCCGGCATGCTGCTGTCGCTGGCGATCGCGCTGATCGTGACGCCGTGGCTGTCGCTGAAGCTGCTGAAGCGGCACGCGCCGGCACACCCAGCTGCCGACCATGCGGATCGCAAAGGAGACGAAACACGCCTGCACCGCCTGTTCGGCCGGCTCATGCGGCCGTTCCTTGCCGGCGACCGCGCGCCGCGCCGGCGGATGATGCTGTTTGGCGGCATGGCGGCGCTGGTGGTGCTGGCGGCGTCGCTGGCGGTGGTGCAGCTGGTGGTGCTGAAGATGCTGCCGTTCGACAACAAGTCCGAGTTCCAGGTGGTGGTCGACCTGCCGGAGGGACGCACGCTGGAGGACACCAACGCGCTGCTGGTCGACCTGGGCACCGCCGTCGCGCGCGTGCCCGAGGTGCTCGACTACCAGGGTTATGCGGGCACTTCGGCGCCAATGAACTTCAACGGCCTGGTGCGGCAATACTTCCTGCGCAGCGGCAGCAACGTCGGCGACCTGCAGGTCAACCTGGTCGGCAAGCACGAACGCAAGCGCCAGAGCCACGAGATCGCGCGCGCATTGCGTCCGGCGCTGGCGAAGATCGGCCGCCGCCACGGCGCGTCGGTCAAGGTGGTCGAAGTGCCGCCCGGTCCGCCGGTGCTGGCGCCGCTGGTGGCCGAGGTCTACGGTCCCGACTACGCGCGAAGCCAGCAGGTGGCGCTGGCGCTGGAGAAGCGCTTCGCCGCGACCGAAGGCATCGTCGACATCGACACCAGCGTGGAAAACCCCGCGCCACGGGAAACCCTCGTCGTCGACCGCGTGCGCGCCGCGCGCCTGGGCGTGCCGCAGTCGGCGATCAGCGACGCGCTGGCGACCGCGGTGTCGGGTTTCGACGCAACCTGGATCCACGACGGCCGCTCGAAGTATCCGCGCCCGGTGCGGCTGCGGCTCCCGATTGCCGACCAGGCCGATCTCGACCGCCTGCTCGCCCTGCGCGTACGCGCAGGGCAGGGCCAGCTGGTGCCGATCTCCGAGCTGGTGCGCGTGCAGCGCGAGCCGTGGGACGGTGCCATCCACCACAAGGACCTGCTGCCGGTGGTCTACGTCACCGGCGATGAAGCAGGGAAACTCGACAGCCCGCTGTACGGCATGTTCGACCTGGTCGGCCAGCTTCGCGAGCACGAGGTCGCCGGGGAGGCGTTGCAGCAGACCTTCATCGCCCAGCCGCGGGACACCAGCGATTTCGCGGTCAAGTGGGACGGCGAATGGCAGATCACCTACGAGACCTTCCGTGACATGGGCATCGCCTACGCCGCCGGCATGCTGCTGATCTACCTGCTGGTGGTGGCGCAGTTCCGCAGCTACGTCGTGCCGCTGATCATCATGGCGCCGATCCCGCTGACCGTGATCGGGGTCATGCCCGGCCACGCGCTGCTGGGCGCGCAGTTCACCGCCACCAGCATGATCGGCATGATCGCGCTGGCCGGCATCATCGTGCGCAACTCGATCCTGCTGGTGGACTTCATCAACCACTCCCTGGATGCGGGCCTGGCGCCGGCCGACGCGGTGATCGAGGCCTGCGCGGTGCGCGCCAAGCCGATCGCGCTGACCGCGCTGGCGGCGATGCTGGGCGCGTTCTTCATCCTCGACGATCCGATCTTCAATGGCCTGGCGGTTTCGCTGATCTTCGGCATCCTGGTCAGCACGGTGCTGACGCTGGTGGTGATCCCCCTGCTGTATTACACGCTGCTGCGGCGCAAATCGCCGTCGACGCAGCCTGTCTGAGCATGCGCGGCGGGCGCTACACCGCCGCCGATCCGGTATCGCCGCGCACGGCGGCGGGCCTGAGTCTGTGCTGCAAGGAAGCGAGCACGGCCGCGGCCAGGAGCGGCGACAGCAAGGCGAGCAGCCACAGCCCGAGCGGCGGCGGCGTGAAGCCGAACCACAGCGCCGGCAGATCGAACCGGGTCACGATCACCAGCAATGCAAGGGCGACGAGGCTTATGATCCAGAACGCTACGTTGCGCTGACGCAATGAATTCCAGAGTGACGTGCCCGTGCGGTACAGCAGGATCAGGCCGATGTTGCCGGCGACCAGCGCGGTGAATGCGATGGCGCCGGTCTGCGTCGCCGGCAACCCGCGCATGTTGCCCAGCGCGTACGCCAGGGCCACGACGGCGAACATGGCGGCGCCCTGCGCAAGGCTGGCCGACATGCTGCGCAAGCCGAGCAGGCGCTGCGTCGGGGGCCGCGGCGGCCGGCGCATGATGCCGGCCACGGCGGGTTCGCGCTCGAAGATGAGCGAACAGGCGGGGTCGATGATCAGCTCCATGAACACCACGTGCAGCGGCATCAGCACCAGCGGCCCGCCGGTCAGCAGCGGCAGCAGCGCGAGCCCGGTGATCGGCACGTGCACGGCCAGGATGTAGTGCATCACGCGCCGGATGTTGTCGTAGATCGTGCGCCCGAGCCGGACCGCGCGCACCACGGTCACGAAGTTGTCGTCCAGCAGCACGATCGCCGCCGCCTCGCGCGCCACGTCGGTGCCGCGCCCTCCCATCGCGATGCCGACGTGGGCGGCCATCAGCGCCGGCGCGTCGTTGACGCCATCCCCGGTCATCGCCACGACCTGGCCGGCGCGTTTGAGCAGGTTTACCAGGCGCAGCTTGTGCTCCGGGTGCACGCGGGCGAACACGTTGGTCCGGGCGTAGCGCCGGGCCAGCGCGTCGTCGTCCAGCGCGTCCAGTTCGGAGCCGAGCACGACCGGGCCGCGATCGGCGATTCCCGCGTCGTCCGCGATGGCGCGCGCGGTTTCGACGTGGTCGCCGGTCAGCATCATCACGCGGATGCCCGCGGCCCGCGCTTCGGCCACCGCGTCGAGCACGCCTTCGCGAAGCGGATCGACGAAGCCGACGAGCCCGCGCCAGGCCAGGTGCAGGTCCTGCATCTCCGCCGGCAGGTCCGTTCGGTGCGTGGCGGGGTTCGTCGAGAGCCACGAGGCGACGCCGAGCACCCGCAGCCCCCGGCGCGCCATCGCATCCACCTTGGCGAGCGCCTCGGCGCGCCGCGCGCCCGATAATCCGCACAGGTCGGCAACGGTTTCCGGCGCTCCCTTGCAGGCGACGAGCAGTTGATCCTGGTACGACCACGCGTGGGCCACGGCAGGGCGCTCGGCCGAAAACGGATACTCGTGGACGTGGCGCCATCGGGCATGATCAAGGCCCAGCTGCGCGGCCGCGTCATGCAGCGCGCGCTCCATCGGATCGTGGGTCAGGTCCGGGGAGGCCATGTCGGCGATCCCCAGCAGGTCGCGCAGTTCGGGCGGCGACGCCTCGCCGGGCCGGCCGCCGCGGTCGTCGTCGGCCAGCTCGGCCACGGCCATGCGGTTCTCGGTCAGGGTGCCGGTCTTGTCGGTGCACAGAACGGTCGTCGCGCCCAGCGCTTCGATCGCGGGGATCCGTCGCACCAATGCCGCCTGCTGCGCCATTCGCCAGGCGCCCAGGGCGAGGAAGACGGTCAGCACCACCGGAAACTCCTCGGGAATGGTCGCCATCGCCAGCGTGAGCCCGGCCAGCAGCGCGTCCAGCCAGCCGCCTCGGGTCAGGTAATGGAGCACCGTCACCGCGACGCATGCGAGCAGCGCGAGCAAGGAGAACAGCACCACCAGCCGGCGCACTTCATGCTGCATCGGCGTGGTTTCGATCCCGATGGCGCGCATGGCCGTGCCGATGCGGCCGATGGCGGTATGCGGCCCGGTGGCGACCACTTCGGCCTTGCCGTGCCCGCGGGCCACCAGCGTGCTGGCGCGCAGCAAGCCGTCCTCGTCCGCGTCGAGCGATACGCCGCGGCGGACCGGAACCGACTCGCCCGACAGCAGGGATTCGTCCAGGTGCAGGTCGATCTCCTCGAGCACGCGCGCGTCGGCGGGCACGCGGTCGCCTTCCGTCACCACGATCGTGTCGCCGACGACCAGCTCGCTCGCCGCAACCATCTTGGGCTTCCCGTCGCGCACGACCTGCGCGCGCGGGCTGCTCAGGTCGCGCAGCGCCTGCAGCGCATTTTCGGATTTCTGCTCCTGGTAGAGCGTCAGCCCGATCACCAGCAGGACCGAGGCGCCGAGGATCAAGGCTTCGCTTGTGTCGCCAAGAAGCAGGTAGACCGCGGCTGCGAACAGCAGCAACAA
The DNA here is from genome assembly GCA_041905645.1 of Luteimonas sp. GTDB lineage: Bacteria > Pseudomonadota > Gammaproteobacteria > Xanthomonadales > Xanthomonadaceae > Luteimonas. The sequence continues at coordinate 75,849 of JAYRKR010000001.1, read as the reverse complement.
CAGCATCGGCTCGCGCAGGACCTTGACGATGACCTGCCAGAAGCGGCGTCGTTCGGCCTGCGGCAGCACGTTGGGGCCGTCGCGCGCCAGTCGCTCGGCGGCCTGCGATGAGCTCAGGCCCGGCAGCGTTCGCGAACCCGCAGGCCCGGGAGCGGGATCGAGGCGGTCGGGCGCGGGTTTCATCGATCCGGGCATGCGTCGGTCGCGCGCATTGGACGTTCTCCGTTCCGGCGTTCGCGGGTTTCGCGGACAGTATGACCGGCATCGCCGCAGTTCACCGCACCTGTACGCAGCATGTGGCTTGATTGCACCGTCATTTTCGCACCCGCGAGGTTCCGCCAAGCGCATGTTCATCGAGAAAATCAAGTCCGAGGGCCTGGCCCATCTGTCCTGGTTGATCGGCGATGGCGGCCAAGCCGCGGTGATCGACCCGCGCCGCGACTGCGAGATCTACGTCGAGAAGGCCGCCGCGGCCGGCTGCCGGATCACTCACGTCCTGGAGACGCATCGCAACGAGGACCTGGTGTCGGGCGCGCCGGTTCTGGCCAGCCTCACCGGCGCGAGCGTGCACCACGGGCCGAACGCGGACGGCGAAGTCGTCTATGCCAGAACCGTCCGCGAAGGCGATGCCTTCGTGCTTGGCGCGATGCGGATAGAAGTGCTGGAGACGCCGGGCCATACTGACGACAGCCTGTCCTATGCGATCTACGATTCCGGGTTCGGCGACCAGGCGGTCGGCGTCTTCACCGGCGATGCGCTGTTCATCGGCGATGTCGGCCGCACCGATTTCTATCCCGACCGCGCGGAAGAAGTGGCCGGACTGTTGTTCGACAGCCTGCGCAAGCTGATGCGGCTCGGGGATCAGGCGATCGTCTATCCGGCGCATGGCGCCGGATCGGTCTGCGGAGACGACATGGCCGACCGAGAGTTCTCGACGATCGGCTACGAGCGCCGCAACAACCCGATGCTGCAGATCGACGATCGCGACGCATTCATCGCGCGCAAGCTGGCCGAACACCACGAACAGCCGCCATACTTCCGGCGGATGGAGCGACTCAACCTCCAGGGCGCAACGCCGGCCGCCCGCGTGCTGGCACCGCGTGCACTGGATATTGAGGCGTTTTCCGAGGCCGTCCAGGACGCGGATATCGTCGATGTGCGCGGCATCGGCGCTTTTCTCGGCGCGCACGTGCCCGGCAGCCTCTCCCTTCCCGAGGATATGGTGCCGGCATTCGCCGGATGGCTGTTCGATCCCGAGTGCGACCTCGTCCTGGTGGCGCAGGATGCCGCGCAGGCCGAAATCGCGGCCCGCCATCTGGCGCGCATCGGCTACGACCGGACAAGCGGATTTCTCGCCGCCGCCATCACCGGTTGGGCGATGGAGGCGCGCGCCTTCCGGTCGGTCACCGCGGTCGATGTCGACGAAGTCGCGCGGCGTGTCGCCGACCCGCCACAGGACTGGACGCTGCTCGACGTACGCAGCCGCTCCGAGATCCAGAGCGGCGTGGTCGAGGGTTCGCAGCACGTCTACGTCGGCGAACTGCCGGGGCGACTCGATGGCCTTGCTCGCGACCGGCGTTATACGGTCATGTGCGCCAGCGGCGCAAGGGCGACGATCGCTGCCTCGGTGCTGCTGCGCGCCGGTTTCCGCGAGTTGGACGTGTTCCTCGGGTCGATGGACGCCTGGGAAGCCCGAGGCCATCGAACCGTGGCGCCGGACCTGCAGGCATCCGCCCACTGATCGTTCTCGACGATCCAACATTTTCGGCCAACCAAGGAGTCGACCATGAGCTACTACTTTTCCCGGACATTGCCGGGCACCAGTTTCGACGACGCGATCGCGCGGGCGACCGATGCCCTGAAAGAGGAGGGCTTCGGCATCCTGACCGAGATCGACGTCAAGGCGACGATGAAAAAGAAACTCGACAAGGATTTCCGCGACTACCGCATCCTCGGCGCCTGTAATCCGTCGATGGCCTGGCAAGCGCTGCAGGCCGAGGACAGGATCGGCACGATGCTGCCGTGCAACGTCATCGTCCAGCAGCGCGACAACGGCGAGGTCGAGGTCGCCGCGGTCGATCCGGTGGCGTCGATGCAGGCGGTCGACAATCCACGGCTTGCCGGCGTGGCCGCGGATGTGCGCGACCGGCTCAAGCGCGTGATCGAGTCGCTCTGAGCCGCAGTCGGTCGGCAAACGGCGCGCGAATGGCACGCTGTCATGCGTCCGCCTGGACCTATTCGCCGTGCCACAGATCGTGACTGTCCACCAGCACGCGCAGGCGGGCCTGCTCGGCGTCAGCGCGTGCGGAGGCTTCGGCGAAAGCGATCTGCCGGTGCATACGTTCGGCGAGCAGCCAGTCGGAGAGCGGGAGCTCGCCCAGTTCCCAGCCCCGACGGATGCGGCGGCTGGCCGCGCTGCTGGCAGCCAGGGCGCGCTGCTGCGCCAGCCACTGGCTTCGGGCTTGTTCGACCATGCGCACCGTCTGTTCCGCTTCGCGCTGGATGTCGCGGCGCATGGCTGCCGCGTCGCCGTGCAGGGCGGCGGCGTTGGCGCCTTCGGCATCGGCCAGCGCGGCGCGACGGCGGCCGCCGATCGGCATCGTGAAGACCAGTCCGATGGCGCGTTCGGCGCCGCCGCGGTCGTTCATAACGCGCAGGCCGAGCGTCGGGTCGGGCAGGCGGTCGGCGCGGGCGCGGGCGGCGAGCGCGTCAGCCTGCGCGGCATCGGCCTCGATGGCCGCGATCTCGTGGCTGCGCTGGATGATGCGCTTGATCCAGATGTCCGGCGATTCCTGCATTTCGTGCGGTTCGCCCATTTGCGGCGCCCGTTCGGGCAGCGGCAGGGTGGGGAAGTCGTTGGCAAGCGCGGCGCGCGCGTCGGCCAGCGCGCCCTGTGCGGCAAGGCGCGCGGTCTCCGACTGCGCCAGTTCGACATCCAGCAGGTCGAGGTCTTTCTGCGCGGCGTCGCCCAGCTGCACGCGGCGCGCGAGCGCGGTGCGTTCGCGAGCCAGCGAAGCGGCCTGCGTGCCGGCCTGGTCGGCGCGTTCGCTGGCGCGCAGCCAGCCGATCCAGCGTTCGAGCAGGGTGCGCGCGGCCTGATGACGGGCGTCGTTCAGCCGCAGCTCGGCGGCGCTGAGGCCGTGCTCGCCGATCTGCCTGTCCAGCGTCACCTTGCCGGGCCAGCGGAACGCGCGGCCGATCTGCGCTTCGAACTCGTCGTAGCGACGAGTGCCTCCGTCGGCATCGGCGTGGCGCACCTGCGGAATCGCGCTCATCTCGAATTCGTGCGGACCGACTGCACGGGCGCGCGCTTGGGCTCCGGCGGAATCGACGCGGCTCATCGACGCGCGCACGGCCGGCTGCGCAGCGATGGCCGCGTTTGCCAGCGCGGGCTCGGGCAGCCAGTCCTGCGCCTGCGCGCCCGGAGCGACCAAGGCCCACCACAATGCGATGCACGCGATCGGCTTCATCCCAGCCTCCCGATGTCCAGCACGGCTTCGGTCCACCAGCGCAGGTCGCGGGAATCCACATGCGCGCGCATGAGCTGCAGCACGTCGTCCTTCATCTCGGCCGGAATCACCAGCCACAACAGTCGCCGCGACACGCGCCCGCGCACGCGCTCGGCGTCGGAGGCCCCGTCGAAATCGCTGGTGTGCCCCTCGGCATTGAGCAGGGTGAAGCCAGGCATCCGGGGGTCGGCGCTCAACGCTTCGGTGATGGGCGTTTCCAGCTGCGGCGGGAACACCAGGTTCATGCGGATCCACTCGCTCATGTCGGTACGCTCCGGTCGGAATCGATCGCCGGCGGCAGGCCGTAGCGGCGGTAGAGCAGCGGCATCAGCAGCAGGGTGAGCGCGGTGGCGCTGACCAGCCCGCCGATCACCACGATGGCGAGCGGCCGCTGGATTTCCGAACCCGGGCCGGTGGCCAGCAGCAGCGGTACGAGGCCGAATGCGGCGATGTTTGCGGTCATCAGCACCGGGCGCACGCGCCGCAGCGCGCCTTCGCGCACCACAGAGGTGATATCCAGGCCTTGGTCGTGCAGCTGGTTGAAGCGGGTGACCAGCACCAGCCCGTTCAAGACCGCGATGCCGAGCAGGGCGATGAAGCCGACCGAAGCCGGCACCGACAGGTATTCCCCCGAAAGCCACAGCGCGACCATCCCGCCGACCAGCGCGAACGGGATGTTGAAAATCACCAGCAGCGCCTGGCGCACCGAGCCGAAGGTCATAAACAGCACCACGAAGATCAACGCCAGCGCCACCGGCACAACCAGGGCCAGCCGCGCCGCCGCACGCTGCTGGTTCTCGAACTGGCCGCCCCACTGCAGGCGGTAGCCGGCCGGCAGTACGATGTTCCGGGCGACCGCGGCCTTTGCTTCCTCGACGAAGCCCACCAGGTCGCGTGCGTCCACGTTGGCCTGTACCAGTGCATAGCGCGACCCGTGCTCGCGGCCGACCTTCACCGGACCGCTGCCCGGCACGATGCGGGCGATGCTCGACAGGGGCACTTCGCCGCCATCGGGCCGGCTGATTCGCAGTCGCGAGAAGCGCTCGGCGGACAGGCGGATCTCATCGCCGCCGCGAACCAGGATCGGGGTGCGGCGGTGGGGCTCGATCACCAGGCCGGCGTTGACGCCTTCCAGCTGCGCACGCAGCTCGTCCTGCACGTCGGCTACCGCCAGGCCCTGCCTGCCCGCTGCCACCGCGTCGATGTCCACCGTCAGGTAGTCCACGCCTTCGGTGGTCTGGGTCAGCACGTCCTGCGCGCCCTCGATCCCCTTCAGTTCCGCGGCGATGCGCTGGGCGAGCCCGCCCAGGGTTTCGAGATCGGCGCCAAAAATCTTGACCGCAAGATCGCCGCGGCTGCCGGTGAGCATCTCCGAGACGCGCATCTCGATCGGCTGCGTGAAGCCGTACTCGATGCCGGGAAAGCGCTCGAGCACCGTGCGGAGCTCGCCGGTCAGCCAAGCCTTGTCGCGCACCCGCCACTGGTCCTTGGGCCCGAGCTGCAGGAACATGTCGGTCTCGTTCAGGCCCATCGGGTCGAGGCCGAGTTCGTCCGAGCCCACGCGCGAGACGATGTGCTCGACCTCGGGGATGTCGGCCATGATCGCGCGCTCCACGGCCAGGTCGAGTTCGGTCGAACGCTCCAGCGAAATCGAAGGCGACTTCATCAGCTGGATCAACACGTCGCCCTCGTCCATCGTCGGCATGAAGCTCTTGCCGGTGCCCAGATAGGCGACGTCGCCCAGCGCCAGCGCCAGCACGCTGGCGACCATGACGTAGGCGGGCCTGGCCAGCGCCTTGTCCAGCAGCGGGCGGTAGGCGGCGTCGATCTTGCGCATCAGCCAGGGCTCGCTGTGCGCGTGCGACTTCATCAGATAGGAGGCCATCACCGGCACGAACGTGAGCGAAGCCACCAGCGATGCCACCAGCGCGAACACGATCGTCAGCGCCACCGGCGCAAACAGCTTGCCTTCCAGTCCCTGCAGGGTGAGCAGCGGCAGGAAGGTCAGCGCGATGATGAGCATGCCCGCTGCGACCGGCGTGGCGACTTCACGCGTCGCCGCGTAGATGCGATGCAGGCGCGGCAGGTGGGCGCCGGGCGCCTCCGGATCGAGCCGGGTGACGGTGTTTTCCACCACCACCACGGCCGCATCGACCAGCAGGCCGATGGCGATGGCCAGGCCGCCCAGGCTCATCAGGTTGGCGCTCTGCCCGGCCAGCCGCATCAGCAGGAAGGTTGACAGCACCGCGAACGGCAGGATCAGGGCCACCACGATCGCCGCGCGCAGGTTGCCCAGGAACAGCAGCAGCAGGATGACCACCAGCACCGTAGCTTCGATCAGCGCACTCTTCACCGTACCGACCGCGCGCTCGATCAGCGCGCTGCGGTTGTAGAACGGCACGATCGCAACGCCCGCCGGGAGTGCGGCCTGCATCTCCTGCAACCGCGCCTCGACGCTGTCGACCAGCCGCGAGGCGTCGGCGCCGCGCAGCGCCACCACGATACCCTGGACCGCTTCCTCGCCGCCGTCGCGCGTGACCGCGCCGTAGCGGGTCAATGCCTCGATGCGGACTTGGGCGATGTCGCGGATGCGGAGCGGCTGCACGCCGGATTTCACCACCACGTTGCCGATGTCGGTCGGGGTCTGCAGCGCGCCTTCGGCGCGCACGATCAGCGCCGATTCGCCGGTGCGCAGGCGGCCGGCGCCGTCGTTGCGATTGTTGCGCTCCAGCGCGTCCACCACGTCGCGCAGATGCAGGCCGTTGGCGGCGAGGCGGACGCGATCGGGGACGACCACGAAGCTCTTCGCCTCGCCGCCCAGCACGTTGACGTCGGCCACGCCCGGGATCGTGCGCAGGGCCGGGCGCAGGGTCCAGTCGAGCAGGCTGCGACGCTCCTGCAGGCTCAGGCCGCCGCCCTCGATGGTAAACATGTACACGTCCGACAGCGGCGTGGAGATCGGCGCCAGTCCGCCGCTGACGTCGGGCGGCAGCGCAGGCGCGACGTTGGCGAAGCGCTCGGCCACCTGCTGTCGCGCCCAGTAGATGTCGGTGCCATCGATGAAATCCAGGGTAATGTCGGCGATCGCGTACTTGGCGGTGGAGCGCAGCATGGCCGCGTTCGGCACGCCAAGCAGCTCCATCTCCAGCGGGGTAATGACGCGCGACTCCACTTCCTCGGGGGTCATGCCCGGCGCTTTCAGGATCATCTTCACCTGGGTCGGCGAGATGTCGGGAAAGGCGTCGATCGGCAGCCGCAGGAAGGCCAGCGCACCGGCGACCGAGACCGCGATGGCGATCAGCAGCACCAGCAGGCGCTGGCGCAGGGAAAATTCGATCAGGCGGGCGAGCACGGCGGCGCTATTCCGCGAGCGGCGCCAGCGTCTTGAGCACGCTGGCGCCCTTGCGCACGACCTGCATGCCCGGCCGCAGTCCATCGCCGCGCACCACGGCGATGTCCGCATCGCCGCCCAGCCGCTCCACGACCAGGCCGCGCAGGGTCCCGCCATCCAGCACGTACAGCACTTCACGCTGGCCGTGCGGCAGCAATGCGCCGACCGGCACTTCTACCGCATCGGCCGGCGCAGTCAGCTGCAGCGCGACCTCGGTCTGCTGTCCTGCGACCAGCCCGCCGGGCGACTCGACGCTGGCGCGCACGCGCAGCGTCTGGGTGGCGCTGTCGGTATCGGCGCCGACCGCGACCACGCGGCCTTGCGCACCGCCGGGCAGGAGCACGGGCAGTCCGGGCCGAAGCTGCGCGCGCAGCGCGATCGGGACGCTGAACCGGATGTCCAGCGCGTCGGTCCCGGCGATGACGAAGGCCGGCGCCATCGCCTCGATCGCCTTGCCGGGCGTGACGTTGCGCCGCAGGACCAGGCCGGCCTGCGGCGAGAGAATGTCGTATTCGCCCGGCAGGCCACCGCGCACGCGACGCAGCTGCGAGAGCATCGCGCCCGCTTCGTCCAGGTTGATCCTGGCCGTCGCCGCGCGCGCTGCGCTCTCTGCCCGCCGTGCGGCGGGGATGATACCTTCCTGCGCCAACACGCTATCGCGCTGCGCCTGCTGCGCGGCCACGCCGGCTTCGGTGCGGGCACGGGCCAGATCGCCCTGCATGCCGATCAGATCGCGGCTCTGCAGGCGCAGCAGCGGCTGGCCGCGGCGGACGCGTTCGCCCTCGTCCACCAGCACGCGCGTCACCACGCCTGCGAACGGCACCGTGACCTGGGTGCTGGCCGCGTGCGGCGGCATCGCCTCGGCGGGCAGGCCGGTAACCGGCACGCGTTCGGCGGCTTTTGCCGCGACGGTCTCGATGCCGAGCGCCTTGAACTGCTCGGCGCTCAGGCGCACGCGTCCCTGTTCGTCGGCGACCGGCGCAGCGGCTTGGGTGCCGGCATCGGGCGGCGCGGGGCGGCGCTGCCACCAGACCGCGAGGACCAGCAGCACCAGGGCCACGGCCACGGCGATCCAGTGGACGGGTTTCAGGCGCGCAAGAGGCATCTTTCATGCACCGGTAGGAGATGCAGTGATACTGACTCACCAAGCTTTCGCGGACCTTAAGGCAACGCTGATCAAGTCGCCGCGACATGTTCGTGACCGGCTGATCTGGTTCGAGCGACGTCGCTTATCCGATCAAGGCGGTATCGAGCCCCGTTGGGCGGTTCCGGCGGCTTTTTTCGCCCCGCCGGGCGCCCGCTGGACGCACCTATCCCGCCAACCGGGCGCGCGCCACGTACAGGTTCGCCAGCCCCGCAGCAACTGCCGAGAGCGAGCGCCACGCCGCAGGCCAGCTTCGTGCTCAAGCGGGTCGTGTTCAAGGGCGCGATCGCAGTCTGCGACGCGCAGCCGTAGGCGCTGGTCGCCGACCGCATCGGCCGCGATGGTCACTGGCATGTAGGAGGCCGGTTTCGCGTCGCTGGAAGCCTGTCATACGCCCTGACGGCTTGAGCCGCAGCGCAGTCGTCATGCAGTCGCAGACATCGCTTCTTGTGACGCGGACACTGTGCGGCGGGCATCTCTGCTCGGGGGCAAGCCGAATTTGCGGCTGTAGTCGCGGCTGAAATGTGTCGGGCTCTCATAGCCCACCGTGTAAGCGACCTCGGTCACTGTCCGGCCTTGTTCCACCATCAGGACTCGGGCTTTGATCAGCCGCAGGTCCTTTTGATACTGCAGCGGCGTCGTGCCCGTGATCGACTTGAAGTGCTGGTGAAAGGACGACGTGCTCATCCCGACCGTTCTTGCAAGCTCAGGCACGCTGAGCGGAGATCTGAGCTCGGCGCGGACTGTCTGGATGGCCTTTGCCACCCGGCTGGCGTGACTGTCTTCGTATAGGAGACGGCGCAGCATTCCTCCGATCGGAGAGATCAGCAGGCGGTAGTGGATTTCGCGCAAGGTGGCAGGACCAAGCACCTTTGCGTCCAGCGGGGTGTCCATCATCTCGAAATAACGGGTCAGTGGTGCAAGCCAGGCAGGGTCGGCAAGTCCGGCTGACAGCGGGCCTGCCCTGGCGTCGGATGCGGTCGCGTCGACCACCAGACCGCAAAGGCTGCGGACAAGCCCGAGATCCAGCGACAGGATCACTGCGATATAAGGGGTCCGCGCGCTCGCCTTGGTGATCCGGGACACGACAGGCAGGTCGTGGCTGACCAACAGCGCATCGCCGGGGCGAAGGTCCACCCGCTGATCGCCGAAACTTGCCACTTTGCTGCCTTGCAGGATCAGGCAGATGACGGGCTCGTAGATCGTGGCCTCGATATCACTTTCCGCGTGCCTGCGATAGACGGACAGACACGGCAGCTTGCAGGTATTCCCCTTATTTTCAACATCATAATGGGTGGACAGGTCGATGAGATGCGAAAGGTTCATAGGCACTCCCTTTGCCTCGACCCTATCAGACGCGGAAACCCGGCGCAGCGGGAAATGGACTCGCCTGGAGGAATAGGCTGCTTTTTAGCAGGATGTGGCAGGCAAAAGACGGGCATCGCGCGTATTTCTGCGTCCAACAACCAGGGAGCATCGCAATGTCATCCATTCAAACCCAGCTCCTCGACCTGACCGTCCACCACGACCGCTACGACGCAATCGATCCGAGCGCGGCGCTCAAGGGCAGCGCATCGGGCAAAGTCATCTTCATCGCCGGGGCGTCCCGCGGGATCGGGCAGGCCACCGCCGTTGCCTTCGCCGAAGCCGGCGCGGGGGCCGTCTATCTGACCGCTCGGTCAGAGGACGCGCTGAAGGAGACGCAGAGCCTGGTCAAGGCGGCCCACCCGGACACGCAGTGCGCCTATTCGGTTTGCGATGTCACTCGCGCAACGGACGTCGAGGCCGCCGTCGCGGATTGCGTGGCGCGGTTCGGCAGCATCGATGTGGCCGATGCGAACGCCGGCTACCTCGGTCGCTGGGTGAAGATCGGCGAAAGCGACCCCGAAGGATGGTGGCGAAACTGGCAGGTGAACGTGCAGGGCGCCTATCACGTGATCCGCTTCACCCTGCCCCGCCTGATCGAGAGCGCGCGAAAGCGGGCAGTCGAAGGCCGCAGCGGCGGTCATCTCCTCCTGCTGTCCTCCATCGGCGCGCAACTGGTCATGCCGGGAGCCTCTGACTATCAGACCTCGAAACACGCCATCAACCGCCTGTGCGAATTCGTGCAGAACGATCACGGGGAAGACGGCATCAAGTGCTTTGCGATCCACCCCGGCGGCGTCGCGACGGAGCTTGGACGCGCCATGCCCGATCACATGCACGAATATCTTGTCGACGATCCGCATTTGGCGGCGTGCTTCGCCGTGTGGCTGTGTTCCGGCCAGGCAGACTGGGCCAGAGGCCGGTATCTGAGCGCCAACTGGGATGTTGAGGAACTCATCGCGCTCAAGGACGAAATTCTGCGGGACGATCTGTTGGTGAACCGTCTGCGAGCGAAAGCATGAACCGCGCCGGTTGTGCTCGATGCAGCGCCGACCGAGGTTGGTGACGGCGTTCTGGAAGCAGGCGGAGCTGTTCTGAACTTGTCACTTGATTCAGAAAGTCTCAATAAGCGCTTTGATCGGATCTCGCCGCGGACATCAAAGCGCCGCGAACGGCCCCAGCCGCGCCACCACCGCGTCGCGCTCCAGCGCGAAGCCGAGTCTCAGCCCCAGCGCCTCGGCCATGGCCGTGGCCAGCGCCAGGCCGAGGCCGGCGTGGCCGGCATCGGCGTCCTCGCCGCGACCGCGCCAGTAGCGCTCGCCGAAACGGACGACATCGTCCGCGTCGAGGCCGGGCGCGTCGTTGCGGATGCACAGCGTGTGCGCACCATCCTGCGTTTCGATCCACACCCGGACCGGCGCCTCTGCGCTGCCGTATTCGTGCGCGTTGTGCAGCAAGTTGGTGAGGATGCGCTCAAGCATGCCGACATCGCTGTGGATCCAGACCGCAGGCGGCAGGTCCATGACGAAGCGCCGGCCGGCATCGAAGCCCTCGGCCTGTGCCAGCCCGCGCACCTGCTGGCGCAGCAGCGACACCAGGTCCAGAGGGTCGGGCGCGGGCGTGACCTGCCCGGATTCGAAGCGCGCCAGCGCCAGCAAGGCCTGGATCCCGCGCTCCATGCGCGCGTTGGCGGCAAGCGCGGCGTGCAGTCCGGTGCGCAGCGCGGGGGGATCGTCGGCGTCGAGCGCGTGCTCGGCGCTGGCGCGGATCTCGGCCAGCGGCGTGCGCATTTCGTGGGCGACGTCGCGCGAGAGGCGGCGTTCGCGCTCGGCGGCGTTCATCAGCCGCTGCAGCGCATCGCGCACCGCCACGGCGTAAGGCCGCAGTTCGCGCGGCAGATGTTCGGTGGCGAGCGAGGCATCCTCACCGCCGTGCAGCCCGCTCAGCCGCTCGCCTTCGGCACGCATGCCCGAGAAGGCCTGTCGCAACAGCCACACGCAAAGCAGGACGGCCAGCACGATGGCCAGCACGATGCCGCCGAGCAGCACGCCGTGCAGCGTCCGTTCGGTGCGGTCCCAGCTCTCGCGCTCGGTCGCCAACACCAGCCGCCAGCCGCGGGTTCGATTTTGCTGCAGACGCAGGGCCACGGCGCGTCCGCGATGGCCGTCGGGCAGTTGCGTATCGTAAAAATGCGGTGATCCGACCGCTGTCGGCAGCGACAGCGTGCGCTTCGCGCTGTTGACCGAGGCCAGCAGCAGCCTGCCGTCGGCATCGAACAGGGCGAAGAACTCGGCATGGCCGGCCAGATCGTAGGCGGGCAGCAGCTTGCGCAACTGCTCCGGATCGTGTCCGGCGATCTGTCCTGCGAAGGCCTGCGCACGCGCCGCCAGGAACTGGTCGAGGTGCGCATACATCGCCCGATCCACCATGACGTCGAACACCACGAACAGCCCACCCAGCAGCAGGCCGATGGCCAGCGCCAGCCGCCACATCAGCCGCCGCTGCAGGGACCAGCCGCGTTCCGGCGGCGATGTCGGCCGCTCAGTCCAGGACATAGCCGAATCCGCGCCGGGTATCGATCAGGTCCGGCGCGCCGGCGTTGGCCAGCTTGGTGCGCAGCGTGCTCACGATCACCTCGACCACCTTGTCCGAAGCCTCGCTGGCGCTGTCGTAGAGGCGTTCGAAGATCTGCGGCCGCGACAACACCCGCCCCCGCTCGCGCATCAGCAATTCCAGCAGCGCGTATTCCTTTGGCGTCAGCATCAGGTCCTGCCCCCGCCAGCGCGCGCGTCGCGCGTGCAGGTCGATACCGAGTTCACCATAGCGCAGTTGGGCGTCGCCCGATTCCCGCGGCCTGCGTACCAGCGCGCGCAGCCGCGCGAGCAGCTCGTTCAAGGCAAATGGCTTGACGATGTAGTCGTCGGCACCGGCGTCCAGCGCGGCCACGCGGTCGCCGACTTGGTCGCGCGCTGACAGCATCAGCACACGTGCACGGCCACCCTTGCGGCGCAGCTCGCGCAGCACGTCGATGCCCTCGCGGCGCGGCAGCATCCAGTCCAGCACCACCAGATCGTAATCGTGCAGGTTCAGAAAAGCGGCCGCGTCGACGCCATCTGCGGCATGGTCGCAGCTGTAACCCTCGCGCGACAGGCTGGCCTTCAGTGCGTCGGCCAGCGTGGGCGAATCCTCGACGATCAGCAGACGCATACCTTGGATCTCCAGATGGTCGTCCGGTCGGGAAAGCCCGGCCGAATCGCGCGCATCGGCTTGTCTGTGCAGCTTCATCGCAACAGGATGCGGCGGCAAGCTTTGCCCAGGCTTAGGTCTGCTCGGCAGGCTCATTGGCGACACAGGAGCAGCGGACCTTGCATTTTCTGCAACAGCTCTTCAAGATAGTAATCAATTACTATCATTAGGGGTAGTCATGACTGTTCGTCCCAAGAACCTGCCGGCCGAGCAGCGACGCGCGGTGACCGTGGAGGCGGTGGTCGAGCTGGCCGCCACCCGGAATCCGAACGACATCACCACGGCAGCCATCGCCGAGCACATGCATCTGACGCAGGGCGCGCTGTTCCGCCATTTTCCGAGCAAGGACGCGATCTGGCAGGCGGTCATGGAGTGGGTGGCCGAGCGCCTGCTGGCCCGGGTCGATCGTGCCGCCGAGGGCGTCGACTCGCCGCTGGCGGCACTGCGGGCGATGTTCATGACCCACGTCGAGTTCGTGGCCGAACACCCAGGCGTGCCGCGGATGATGTTCGGCGAGCTGCAGCGGGCCGAACCAACCGCCGCCAAACGCATGGCCCAGACCTTGATCGAGCGCTACGGCCAGCGCCTGCTTCGGCTGATGGAGGCGGGCAAGGCGCGCGGCGAACTGTCCGCCGAGCTCGATAGAGACGCCGCCGTGATTCTTTTCATCGGCACGATCCAGGGACTGGTCATGCAGTCGCTGCTGGCCGGCGACGTCAAGCGCATGCACAGCGATGCAGCACGGGTCTTCGACATTTATCGCCGCGGCATCGAAGCGCGCCGTGACGCCTGACCGGATCGCCGCTTTTTTCGAAGTCGGCGCCGCGATGCGCGTTGTCCAATCGCAAGTTTTCCACTTTTCTCGAACGAAGGAGCAAGCAGATGTCCAGTATTGGCTACCACGAGCCCGTCGACGACCTTTCGACCGAGACCCGCGACATGCATCGCGCGATCGTCTCGCTGATGGAAGAGCTGGAGGCGGTCGACTGGTACAACCAGCGACGCGACGCCTGCGCCGACGAATCGCTGAAGGCCATCCTCGCGCATAACCGCGACGAGGAGAAGGAGCACGCCGCCATGCTGCTCGAATGGATCCGGCGCCGGGATCCGACGTTTTCGCGGCAGCTGAAGGATTACCTGTTCACAGACAAACCGATCTCGCATGACTGAGCGGATACAGGCAAGGACCGATCATGAAAACTCGCACGCATCGTGATTTCTGGGTATGGGCGATTTCCCTGGTCGCCGTGGGTTTTGGCGTACTGACCATCAAGGAAGGCGGCGCAGTCCTGTTTCATGACGGGGCGGCGCGTGCCGCGGCCGGAAACTATGTTCCGTTCGTGCTCTGGTTCAATTTTCTCGCCGGTTTCGCTTACGTCCTTGCAGGCGCCGGGCTCTGGTTGCAGCAGCGCTGGGCCGTGTGGATGGCCGTCGCCATCGCCGCGGGGACGCTGGCTGCATTCACGGCTTTTGCCGTGCATGTAGGCACTGGTGGCGCCTACGAACAACGCACGCTCATCGCCATGACCCTGCGCAGTGCGGTGTGGATTGCGATCGCGGCCATCGGTGCCTGGCGGCTCCGGGAGCGGCATGTATGCAACGCGCGAACAATGGATTCCGATGCGAGGCGGCGTCGATGAACATCAGCTTCCTCGGTGCAGCGCGCGAAGTCACCGGTTCATGCTTTCTGGTCGAGACCGATGCTGTCCGCTTCCTGGTGGACTGCGGCATGATCCAGGGCGGGCGGGAAGCTCCGGCACGCAATCGCGCACCATTCGCGTTCGATCCACGAACGATCGATTTCGTGCTTCTGACGCACGCCCACATTGATCACAGCGGTCTGCTGCCGAAGCTGACGAACGCGGGATTCCGGGGCCCGATCCACGCCACCGCCGCGACCGCGGACCTGCTGCAGGTGATGCTGCCCGACAGCGGCCATATCCAGGAAACCAACGCCGCGCGTGCGCAGCGCCGGGTCAGAAAAAAAAAGGCGCGCGACAAGTCGGCGACCGGGACGCCGCTGTACACCGTGCAGGACGCGAAGGACTGTCTGCGGCAGGTACAGGCCGCTGCCTATGACCAGGAGCTCCGGCCGCACTCGGACGTGCGCTGCCGTTTCCGCGATGCCGGGCACATCCTCGGATCGGCCTTGCTCGAAGTCTGGGTAGCCGAGGCCGGGCGGACGACCAAGCTCGTGTTCAGCGGTGATCTGGGCCAGCCCGGCAGGCCGATCCTGCGCGATCCAACGCTCATCGAGGATGCCGACATCCTGGTGATCGAGTCGACCTACGGCGACCGCACCCACAAGGATCTGGCTGCGACGCAGGCCGACCTCATCCAGGTGGTCGAGCGTACCCTGCACGAGCAGGGCGGCAACGTGATCGCACCGGCGTTCGCCGTGGGCCGCACCCAAGAAGTCATCTATCACCTCCACCGCCTGACCTGCGAAGGCCGGCTGCGCGGCCTGAAGATCTTCGTCGACTCTCCGATGGCCAGCAGGGCGTCGCAGATCACCATGCAGCACCTGGAACTATTCGACCAGGCGGCGCGTCGGCTGAAGGACTGGCACGCTGTCGGCCGCGACATCCCCTACCTGCGGTTCGTGGAGAGCGTGGAGGAGTCGATGCAGCTCAACCGGGTGCGCTCGGGTGCCTTCATCATCTCGGCCAGCGGTATGTGTGATGCCGGCCGCATCAAACATCACTTGCGGCACAACCTGGGACGGCGCGAGTGCAGCGTGCTGATGACCGGTTTCCAGGCCCAGGGCACCTTGGGTCGCAGGCTTCTCGACGGCGCCAAGCGCGTGCGTATCTTCGGCGACGACATTCCCGTGCGCGCCGCGATCCACGCTTCGGGCGGGCTGTCCGCGCACGCCGACCTGCCCGCCTTGCTCGCCTGGACGGCGGGCTTCAAACGTCCGCCGCAGCAGACCTTCGTGGTGCACGGCGAGGCCGGATCGGCGCTGGCGTTCGCCGAGCGGCTGCGCGTCGATCGCGGCTGGCGGGTGGCCGTGCCGGAGCCGGGCCAGCGCGTGCGATGGAACGGCGCCGGCAGGAGCGCCTCGGCATGATCGATAACGGGCGCCGACAGGAACTGCAGCAAGCCATCATGCGCGGGCCGGCGTATCGACTTGCGAGCGAGGATGTCGAGTTTCTCTCCGGCGAGGACCTGCGTCCGCTGCGCCTGCAGCTGGAGATGCTCAAGGCCGAACATGAATTGCGCGCGCACGGCATCCGCTCCACAGTGGTGGTGTTCGGCAGCGCGCGTACCCCGTCGCCGGAGCAGGCGCAGACGCAGCTGACACAGGCCCGCTGCCGTGCCATGGAGACGCCGCGCGGTCCGGGAGCTGTCGCGGAGCTCGCACTGGCCAAACGCCGGCTCGCGCATGCGCGAGACTACGAACAGGCGCGCCGCTTCTCGCACATAATTTCGTCCCGCTTCCAGCGCGAAGGGCGGCGCGACTTCGTTGTCGTAACCGGCGGCGGTCCCGGCATCATGGAAGCGGCCAACCTCGGTGCGTACGAAGCCGGCGCGCGCTCGATCGGGCTCAACATCACGCTGCCGCACGAGCAGGCGCCCAATCCTTTCATCAGTCCCGAACTTGCGTTCCGCTTCCGCTATTTCGCCCTTCGGAAGATGCATTTCCTGCTGCGCGCGCGGGCGCTGGTCGCCTTCCCCGGCGGCTTCGGCACGCTCGACGAGCTGTTCGAGGTGTTGACCCTGGTGCAGACCGGCAAGATGGCGCGCATCCCCGTCGTGTTGGTCGGCAGCGAGTTCTGGCGCCGCGCCGTGGACTTCGACTATCTCGTGGAAGAAGGCTTCATCGCGCCGCAAGACGTGCAGCTGGTCACGTGCGTGGACCTCGCCGAAGACATCGTGGCGGTGCTGGAAGAATTCTATGACGGCAGGCCGCCGGACGTTGCAGGAGCCGTGTCCGTATGAGCATGCGCGCGCCCGGTCCGTTCGCGGCGAACCCGTCTGCCCGGCCTGGCCTGGCGGGGCGACCTGCGTTGGCGCTGGCGATAGGCGCTCTGCTGCTCTCGCCCGCGCAGGCGCAAGCGGCCGGCGACGCGGTCGGCGCGGGAGACTGCACGCGGGAACAGACGCCCCGATTGCGTGGCGGCACCGCACGGCTGGAAAACGATCTGTTCACCGGTACCGACCAAAACTACACCAACGGCGTGGCGTTGACCCTGGTGTCGCACGACATGTCCGGCGAACTGCGGCCCGTATGCCTGCCCGCGCCGATCCGGCTGCATGCGCGACTCATCGAACTGGTCAATCCGGGATTCTGGAGCGATGCCGACGATGTTCCGGGCACGCAGAACGTGGTGGTCCGCTTCGGCCAGTCCATTTACACGCCCGAAGACTACAGCCGGACCGACCTGATCGCCGATGACCGGCCCTATGCGGGATTGCTGTACACGGGCCTGGCGTGGAACCGGCGCCGGCACCAACCTGGATCGAATCGTGAAATGCTCGATACGCGCGAGATCACCCTGGGCGTGATCGGCCCCTGGTCGCTGGCCGAGCAGTCCCAGAACCTGATCCACGATGCGATCGGCGAAGACCGGTTCCTGGGCTGGGACAATCAGTTGAAGAACGAGCCGGCCTTCCAGCTGGCCGTGGACCGCAAGTTCCGCCCTTTCCGCGGCTCCGGGGCGGTCGTTCCGGGGTTTTCCGCCGATTCGATTCGCATGCTGGGGCTGCGGCTCGGCAACATCGAGACGTCCGCCACCGCGGGCATCGAGGGCCGCGTCGGTTGGAACCTGCCCAACGATTTCGGCAGCTATCCGCTCCGGCCGGGCGCCGAGAACCGTCCGCCGTCGGCGACCTCGCTGCATGCCGACCGCGGCGCTTCGGTGGCGTCCGCCGGTCGGCCGCGTCCCGGCGCGCACCTGTTCGCGATCGTGGAAGCCAAGGCCGTCGGTTACGACTTTTCGCTCGACGGCAACCTGTTCCGTTCAGGCCCCGGCGTGACCCGCCGGCCCTGGGTCGCGCAGGCGGCGATCGGGTTCAGCGCCCAGGCCATCGTGGCGAAGCATGGCGTGAGACTGGCCGTGATGCACGTCTACCGCACGCGCGAGTTCGAGGAGCAGGACGACAACCAGGCTTACGGCTCCATCGCCGTGAGCATCGAATTCTAGTGGCGCGCGCGATGCGCACGCGAAGCAGATGCGGCATCAGCCGCCCCGACCAACCGCTCGAGGAGACCTTCATGCAACGTCATCAACTGTTCAAGGCATGTTTGGCGACCGCGGTCGCCGGCGCGCTGCTGGCAGGGGCCTATCCGCTGGCCCGAGCCGCGGACGCGGACAAGGCCAAGCCGCTGGCGTTGCGCAAGATCATGCAGGACCTCGGCAAGGACATGCAGGCCATCACCGACGGCATTGCCCGTGAAGACTGGGTGCTGGTCGCCAAGACCGCGCCGCGGATCGCCAATCATCCGCAGCCGCCGATGGGCGAACGGATGCGCATCTTGGCATTCGTCGGCAGCAATGCGGGCAGCTTCAAGCAGTACGACAAGCAGACTCACTTGGCAGCGAGTGCGTTGGGTGAGGCTGCCGTTCGCAGCGATGGCAAGGCGGTGATCTCGAAATTTGCGACTCTGCAGGGAACCTGCCTGGCCTGCCATCAGCAATTCCGTAAACCTTTCCAGGAACATTTCGATGGACAACCATGAGGCGACGCAATTCTTGTCTGCCGCCGCATTGCCTTGCCGGCCAAATATCTTGCGCGCAGTACTGGAGGCGATCCAGGAATGCCTACGCCACAAACGCATTGAAAATCTCTTGCTGCCGGGAACAGATCGATGAAGATTCCAAGCCTCCCCAACGGGAAGACCCGCTGGATACTGATTGCCGTCGCCGCAGCGGCCATCGCCGGCCTGCTGCTGTGGTGGCTGCTGCGCGACGGCGGCGATGATGGCGTTCTGCGCCTGTACGGCAACGTTGACATCCGCGAGGTCGAACTGTCATTCCGCCAGCCCGGCCGCGTGGCGAGCATGGCCTTCGACGAGGGCGACACCGTCGCCGCCGGCGATGTCATGGCGCGACTCGACGCCGGGCCTTATCGCGAGAAGCTGGCCGCGGCCCAGGCCGAGCTGCAAGCGGCGCAGGCCGGACTGGACAAGCTGCGCAGCGGCAATCGTCCGCAGGAAATCGCGCAGGCGCAGGAGACCGTGCGCCGGGCGCAGGCGGGCTTTGACGAAGCCGAGCGCAATTTCAGGCGCCAGAATGTACTGCTCGAATCGGGCGCCAGCAGCCAGCGCACCGTCGACGCCGCGCGTGCCGCGCGCGACCAGGCGGCGGCCAGCTTGGCCTCGGCAAGGTCGGCCCTGTCGCTGGCCCGGGATGGCTTTCGAAGCGAAGACATCGCCGCCGGCCAGGCGCGGGTGGCCGCGGCGGCCGCCGCGCTGGCGCAGGCGCGCACCGCGCTGGCCGACACCAGGCTCGTGGCGCCCGGCAATGCCACCGTGATCGCGCGGATTCGCGAACCGGGCTCCATGGTGGCGAGCAGCACCACCGTGTACAGCCTGAGCCTGCGCGATCCGGTGTATGTGCGCGCGTATGTCAGCGAACCGGACCTGGGCCGCATCGCGCCGGGCGCGAAGGTGCGCGTGCACACCGACTCCTCCGACAAGGTCTATCGCGGCCAGATCGGCTTCATCTCGCCGCGCGCGGAGTTCACCCCGAAAACGGTGGAGACCACCGACTTGCGCACCGATCTGGTCTACCGGCTGCGCGTGGTGGTTGCCGATGCCGATCAGGGCCTGCGCCAGGGCATGCCGGTGACGGTCGATGTCGATGTTGCCCCGACCGTCGACAAGCGCGCAAGGCCGCTGAGATGAATGCGCACACCTCCAACGATCCATCGCGCGCGCGCGGCAGGGACGCCCCCGCGGTCGTCATCGACAACCTCGTCAAGCGCTTCGGCGAGGTCCAGGCCCTGCGCGGCCTCAGCGCCGAGGTCCGCTACGGCCGCCTCACCGGCCTGGTAGGCCCGGACGGTGCCGGCAAGACCACTTTGATGCGGATCATGACCGGCCTGCTGGTGCCCGATGGCGGCAGCGTCGCGCTGGCCGGCTTCGACGTGGTCGACGACAACGACGCCATCCACATCGTCAGCGGCTACATGCCCCAGCGCTTCGGCCTCTACGAGGACCTGTCGGTGATGGAGAACATGCGCCTGTACGCGCAGCTGCGCGGCATGGACGCGGATCGGCATGGCGATACCTTCGGAAGCCTGCTTGAATTCACCCGGCTCGGTCCGTTCACCAAACGCCTTGCCGGCAAGCTGTCCGGCGGCATGAAGCAGAAGCTCGGCCTGGCGTGCGCGCTGATGGCCAAGCCCGAAGTGCTGCTGCTGGACGAACCCAGCGTCGGCGTCGATCCGGTCAGCCGCCAGGATCTGTGGCGCATGGTGCAGGAGCTTACTGACGACGGCATGGCCGTGGTCTGGTCGACGGCCTACCTCGACGAGGCCGAGCGCTGCGAGAGCGTGCTGCTGCTCAACGAAGGCAAGCTCGAGTTCGACGGCCCGCCGCAGGAGCTCACCGATCGCATCAAGCAGCGCAGCTTCCGGCTGACGGGCGTCAGCAACGAGCGCCGCGCCGTGTTGTCCCGGGTACTGGACCTGCGCAGCGTCGGCGACGGCGTGATCCAGGGCGACGCCGTGCGCGTGGTGCTGCGCGCCGATGCCGGATGCGAAGAGATCGATGCGCTGGCCGACGAGGTAGGCGCAAGACTCGAGCCGGTGCAGCCGCGCTTCGAGGACGCCTTCATCGATCTACTGGGCGGCGGCCCCGGGGGCACGTCCGCGCTGGCCGCGCGCATCGGCCCGGTCGAGCTCGAATCGGACATCGCGGTGTCCTGCAAGAATCTGACCAAACGCTTCGGCGATTTCACCGCGACCGACAGCGTGAGCTTCGAAGTCGGCAAGGGCGAGATCTTCGGCCTGCTTGGCCCCAACGGCGCCGGCAAGTCGACGACCTTCAAGATGCTGTGCGGGCTGTTGAAGCCCACCGAAGGCGAGGCCCACGTCGTCGGGCACGACCTGCGCCACGCCACGGGAGCAGCCAAGAGCCGACTTGGCTACATGGCGCAAAAGTTCTCCCTGTACGGCTTGCTGACGGTACGGCAGAACCTCGAATTCTCCGCCGGCGTCTACGGGCTGGAGGGCGCCGTCAAGCGCGAGCGCATCGACGAGATGATCGAGACCTTCGACCTGAAGCAATACCTCGCCGCCTCACCGGACTCGCTGCCGCTGGGCTACAAGCAGCGCCTGGCGCTGGCTTGTTCGCTGATGCACCGCCCGCCGGTGCTGTTCCTCGACGAGCCGACCTCCGGCGTCGATCCGATCACCCGGCGCGAGTTCTGGACCCACATCAACGGCCTGGCCCGCAAGGGCGTGACGGTGATGGTCACCACCCATTTCATGGACGAGGCCGAGTACTGCGACCGGGTGGCGATGATGTATCGCGCGAAACTGATCGCCCTCGACACGCCCGACGCGCTCAAGCGCGATTCGCGCAGCGACAAGCATCCCGATCCGACGATGGAAGACGCCTTCATCCATCTGGTCGAGTCGGCCGATCTCGAAGACGAGGCGCGCGCAAACGCCAAGGCGGCGGCATGAGCGGCGAGACTACCAGTGTCCACGCAGGCGGCGCGCAGGGTGGGCAAGCCAACCGCGAGCAGGCCAGCCGCAAATTCGACTGGCGCCGCCTGATGGCGCTGGTGCGCAAGGAAAGCCTGCAGGCGATGCGCGATCCGTCCACCATCCTGATCGCCTTCGTGCTGCCGGTGGTGCTGCTGTTCCTGTTCGCCTATGCGGTGTCGCTGGACGTGCGCGAGGTGCGGATCGGCGTGGTGCTGGAATCCGATGCGGCATCGGCGCAGTCGCTGGCCGCCGCCTTCGCCGGCACCCGCTACCTGAAAGTCACGCCCGCGCGCGACCGTCGCGAGGTCGCCGATCAGGTCGTCTCCGGCAAGCTGCGCGGTTTCGTGGTGATTCCGCAGGACTTCGAGCGCCGGCTGGCGTCCCGGATACCGCAACCACTGGTACAGGTGATCACCGACGGTTCGCAGCCCAATACCGCCAACTTCGTCGCCAATTACGCCCAGGGGGTCGTGCAGACCTGGGGGGCAGGCCGCCATTCCGGCGCGCCCGCGGCGGCCATCCGGCTGGAGCCACGCTACTGGTTCAACCCCGAACTTGAAAGCCGTCGCGCGCTGGTGCCCGGCGCCATCGCCATCGTGATGACGATCATCGGCACCATGCTTACCGCGCTGGTGGTCGCGCGCGAGTGGGAGCGGGGCACGATGGAGGCCATCCTGTCGACCCCGGCTTCGGTGGCGGAGATCCTGATCGGCAAACTGCTGCCGTATTTCATCCTTGGCATGCTCGCCACGCTCGGGTCCGCGGCGCTTGCGATCTTCGTGTTCGATGTGCCCTTGCGCGGTTCGCTGCTGGCGCTGCTGACGCTGTCGGCCGTCTTCCTGGTCCCCGCGCTCGGCCAGGGCCTGCTGATCTCGGCCGTCACCAGGAACCAGTTCCTCGCCTCGCAGATCGCGCTGTTCTCCGGCTTCCTGCCGTCCTTCCTGCTCTCGGGCTTCCTGTTCGAGATCGACGCCATGCCCGCCGCCATCCAGGCGATCACCTACGTGATACCGGCGCGCTACTTCGTGTCCTCTTTGCAGACGGTGTTCCTGGCCGGCGACGTCTGGGCGGTGTTCCTGCCGAATCTGGCGGCCATGATGGCGATCGGCGTGCTCTTCTTCGTGATCGCGAAGAGCAAGACACGCAAGAACCTGGAGCCTTGAGCGATGCGACGTCTGCTCAACACACTCGTCAATGGCCGCCTGCGCGCCCAGATCGTCAAGGAACTCCTCAGCATCCTGCGCGATCCCCGCAGTCGCATCATCGTGTTCGTGCCGCCGCTGATGCAGCTGTTGATCTTCACATTCGCCACCACCCTGGAAGTACGCAACGCCGATATCGCCGTTTACGACCGCGACGCCGGCCGCTGGTCGCACGAGCTGGTGGCGCGCGTGGGCGCGGCCGATTTCGTCAGCGAAGTGCGCACGGTGCACAGCCGCGATGAGCTGCGTGCAATGATCGACGAGCGCAAGGTCATTGCCGCGCTCGACATGGGGCCGGACTTTTCACGCGACATCGCCGCAGGAGGCACGGGAACGGTGCAGGTCATCGTCGACGGCCGGCGCAGCAATGCCGGTCAGATCACGGTGGGGTATCTCAACGCCATCGCCGCAGACGTGGGTAGCGCTGCCAGGAAGGAGCCGCAGCGCGCGGCGCCCGTGGTCGTCCGCCACTGGTTCAATCCCAACCTGATCTACCGCTGGTTCGTGGTGCCGGCCCTGTCGGGAATCCTGGTTTTCTTCAGCGCGCTGATGATCACGGCGCTGTCGATCGCCCGCGAACGCGAGCTGGGTACCTTCGACCAGCTGCTGGTCTCGCCGACCACTACCCTGGAAATCATCGTCGCCAAGACCGTACCGGCGGTCGCCATCGGCGCAGTGCTGGGATTGATGATGGTCGCCGCGGCGGCGTTCCTGTTCGGCGTCCCCTTTACCGGCTCGTTCTGGCTGCTGCTGCCGAGCCTGCTGCTGTTCATCCTGTCGGTGGTGGGCATCGGGCTGATGATCTCCGCGGTTTCCGCGACCCAGCAGCAGGCGATCCTCGGCGCCTTCGCCATCGGTGTGCCGGCGGTGCTGATGTCGGGTTTCGCCACGCCGGTGGAAAACATGCCCCTGGTGCTCCAGTGGATGGCGCAGGGGATTCCGCTCACCCACTTCCTGGTCATCGTCGAAGGCACGTTCCTCAAGGCGATGCCCGCTTCTGACATCATCGCCAATACCTGGCCGCTGGCGGTGATCGCGCTGGTGACGCTGACGATGGCCACCGTGTTTGTCCGCGGCCGCCTGCAATGAGCCGCCGCCAATGAACACGACCCTTCCTGAAGGAGTTGTCATGGAAACCACATCGTTCATGCGGTGCCGCCCTGCGCGTGCGCCGGCTGCCGCACTGTGTGCGTTGCTGCTGGGCGCCTGCGCCGTCGGCCCCGACTATCGCGAGCCGCCGCCGGTCGACACGGGCAGCGGCTGGACGCAATCGGCCGCCGCGGCGGACGCACAGGTCGAATTGTCGGCGTGGTGGACTTCGCTGGGCGACCCCGTCCTGGACCGGCTGGTGGCCGAGGCGCTGTCGGACAATCTCGACCTGCGGCAGGCGCAGGCGCGCATCCGCGAGGCGCGCGCGCTGCGCGACCGGGCCGCCGGCGGTTACGCGCCGTCGGTCGATGCCGGGACCAGCGTAACCCGGCGCCGGCAGAGCGAGAACGGACCGCTGCCGATCGGTTCCATTCCCGGGCTCGAACGCGACCAGACGATCTACGATGCCGGCTTCGACGCCGCCTGGGAAATCGATCTGTTCGGCAGGACCCGGCGCGCGGTTGAAAGCGCCGAGGCCAGCGTACAGGCCGCGCAGGCCGATGCGCTCGATGCGCGCATCAGCGTTGCCGCCGAAGTCGCGCGCAGCTATCTCACGCTCCGGGGCGCGCAGCGTGAGCTGGCCGCGCGCGAAACCTCGGTCGACACCCTGCAGCAGACGCTCGATCTGGTGCGCAGGCGCCTGGAGGCGGGCGACGCCGCGCAGGCCGATGTCGACGCCGCGCAGTCGCGACTGGCCGCCGCCGCCGCCGGCCTGCCCGGGATCCGCGCGCGGCTGCGCGCCTCCGCGCTGGGACTGGGCGTACTGCTCGGCGCGCCGCCGGAGCGCGAGCTGGCGCTGCTGGACACCACCACGCCGGAGATCGCGCTGGCGCCGATACCCGTGGGCGAACGCGCCGACATCCTGCGTCGCCGGCCGGACGTGCGTGCCGCCGAGCGTCGCCTAGCCGCCCGCACCGCCGACATCGGCGTGGCCACGGCGGAGCTGTTCCCGAAACTGTCGATCGGCGCCGGCGGCGGTTTCCAGTCGCTGGATGCCGGCAATTTGTTCGAATCGGCCAGCCAGACCTTTTCGATCGTGCCGCTGATCTCTTGGCGCGTGTTCGACGGCGGTCGCGTACGCGCGGAGATCCGCGCCAGCGAGGCGCGGCAACAGCAAGCCGCCCTCGCGTACGAACACGCCGTACTGGCCGCCCTGGGCGACGCGGAGCGCGCGCTGAGCGACTACCGGCTCGGCCTGGATGCGGTGCAGGGCCGGCGTGCGGCGGTGGAAGCCGCGCGCCGCAGCTACGGTCACGCGCGGGCCCGTTTCGAAGCCGGCGACATCGCGCTCGTCGACCTGCTGGCCGAGGAGCGGGTCCTGCGCGATGCCGAGGATGTCTACGCCCGGACCCACACCGCTACCGCCATCGACCTGGTCGCGCTGTTCAAGGCGCTGGGTGGCGGCTGGCAAACGACCGGCGCGATGGCATCCGACGGCGATTCCGAAGGAGCGGGCTCATGACCCGCCTGCCCACTTCCCGCGAACTGCTCGACGCCTGCAGCACGATGCCGGCGCTGCGCACCGCGATCGTGCATCCGGTCAAGGCGAGCGCCATCGAAGCCGCTCGCGACGCGGCCGCCGAGGGCCTGATCGAACCGGTGCTGGTCGGTCCGGAAGCGCGCATCCGCGCCGCCGCCGCCGATGCCGGGGTGGACATCGGCGACTGGCCGCTGCACGACGTCGAGCACAGCCATGCCGCCGCCGTGCTTGCCTGCACGCTGGCGGCGGAGGGCGGGGTGCGGGCGCTGATGAAGGGCGCGCTGCACACGGACGAACTGCTCAGGGCCGTGATCGCCGCCAGGCCGCTGCGCACCGAGCGCCGGATGAGCCATGTCTACGCCTTCATCGACCATGCGTACCACAAGCCGTTCATGGTCACCGACGGCGTCATCAACCTGGCGCCCGGGCTGGCGGAAAAGGCCGACATCGCGCGCAACGCGGTCCACTTGTTCAAGGCCCTGCGCGGCGCCGATGCCGTCCCGAAGATCGCGGTGCTGGCAGCCGTTGAGACGGTGAACCCGGACATGCCGGCCACGATCGACGCCGCCTGCCTGTCGAAGATGGCGCAGCGCGGGCAGATCGAAGCTGCGCTGATCGACGGCCCGCTTGCGTTCGACAACGCCATTTCACGCAAGGCCGCCGATGAAAAGGGCATCGTGTCGGAAGTCGCCGGCGATGCCGACGTGCTGCTGATGCCGAACCTGGAAGCGGGCAACATGCTCGCCAAGCAGCTGATTTTCTTCGGCAAGGCCGAGGCCGCCGGACTGGTGCTGGGCGCGCGCGTCCCGATCATTCTCACCAGCCGTGCGGACAGCCGGCTGACCCGGCTGCTGTCCTGCGGACTGGCGGTTCGGGTCGCGCACGCGCGGCAACAGGGAGTGTTCGCATGAACCCGGGCATCGCCGATGCCGACGTCGGCTCCACCATCCTCGGGTTCGAGGTCGGTGCGCCGATCCGGACCCTGCGGCCCCGGACTCCGCGCCTGGAGGCATCGGCGGCGATCCGTTCCCGGACTCCGATGGCGGGCAGGCGCGGTCCGTGCAGGTTGCGCCCGATGCGGCGCAGCCCCGACACGTGGGCGACGGCGGAGTTTTTACCTGGCCGTGGGCGGGTACGCTGGGGACCTGAATGCAACGGCGTCAAGATAGGATCATGACGGGAAACGACATCCTGCGGCGGCCCAACCGCATTCCCTGGCCACCGCTGCTCTATCTCGCGGCGGTGCTGGCGGCATGGGGGCTTGAAACGATCCTGGCTGCCGACGCGCTGTTCGCCGGCGCGGCCCCATGGCTGCGCGCCCTGGGCGTCGCGATGGCGTGCCTCGGCCTGGGCTTCGACCTGGCCGCGATGCGCGCCATGCGCCGGGCGCGGACCAACGTGCTGCCGCACCGCGGCGCGGATCGCCTGGTCACCGGCGGCGTGTTCGCCTTCTCGCGCAACCCGATCTACCTGGGCAATACGGTGCTGCTGATCGGCCTTGCGCTGGCGCTGGCATGGCCGTGGCTGCTGGCGACCACGGCCGCGGCCGTCGTGCTGGTCGACCGTCTGGCGATCCGGCGCGAGGAGCGGCACCTGTCCGCGCGGTTCGGTCCGGCGTTCGCCGATTATGCGAGGCGCGTCCCGCGCTGGTTCGGATTCCCTCGCCGCCGCGATCCGGGCAACAAGAATCCGCGATCGACATGACCAAGGAGAATTCCAGATGAGCGAGACCGAAGAAATCAGGCTGACCCTGGAGCAGGAGGACGGTTACGCGTTCCGCATTCGCTTCGAAGGCACCGACCTGGAACCGCTGCTCAGCGACGAGCCCTCGCCGCTGGGCGAGGACCGCGGGCCCAATCCGGCGCGGCTGCTGCTGGCCAGCGTCGCCAACTGCCTGGCGGCGAGCCTGCTGTTCGCGCTGCGCAAGTACAAGAACCAGCCGGGACCGCTGCACGCGCGGATCAGCGCCTGCCCCAGGCGCAACGCCGAGGGGCGCTGGCGCCTGCCGCGCGCTTTCGTCGAGATCCGGCTGGCCGAAGGCGGCGAGGAGCACCAGCACTTGGAGCGCATCCTGCAGCAGTTCGAGGACTTCTGCATCGTCACCCAGAGCGTGCGCGAGGGCGTCGATGTCAAGGTCACGGTCAAGGATGTGCATGGACACACCCTGATGGGCGACAAGAGTTTCGAGGCCGGCTCATGAACGCGCCGCTCCACGTCGTGTGCCCGCATTGCGACGCGACCAACCGCGTGCCGGGAGCGCGCCTGGCCGAGGCGCCGTCCTGCGGCCGCTGCCACCGGTCCTTGTTCACCGGCCAGCCGCTGGCGCTCGGCGGCGATCGTTTCGACGCGCACCTGAAAGGCGACCTGCCGCTGCTGGTGGATTTCTGGGCGCCGTGGTGCGGCCCGTGCCGGATGATGGCGCCGCAGTTCGAGGCCGCGGCAGGGCAGCTGGAACCGCGGCTGCGTCTGGCCAAGGTCGATACCGAGGCAGAGCCGGAACTCGGCGCACGCTACGGGATTCGCAGCATCCCGACGCTGGTGCTGTTCCGCGGCGGACGCGAGCTGGCCCGGCAGGCGGGTGCGCTCGCGGCTGGCGACATCGTGACCTGGACCCGCGCCGCCGTCGGGCGCGAGAACTGAATCGTGGAGCAGGCTCCGGCGCGGCGGCGGATCACCCGCGCGCCGCTCACGCCAAGTCGGCGCGCTCCAGGTATTCGGGGACGTGCGCGTTCCAGCCCAGTTCGCGCCGGATGCGGATGCGCAGCGCATCGGCGGCATCGGGCTCGCCGTGGGTCACGAACACCCCGCGCGGCGGCCGCGGCGCCGTGCGCAGCCAGGCTAGGATCTCGCCAGCATCGGCGTGCGCCGATGCCGTTTCCAGCTGCACCACCTCGGCGGCGACGGCGACGTCCTGGCCGTAGATGCGCACCGTCCTGGCGCCGGCGGCGAGCGATGCGCCGCGGGTGCCACCGGCCTGATAGCCGCCCAGGACGATGGCGTTGCGCGGGTCGGGAGCGAACGCGATGAGGTGGTGCAGCACGCGTCCGCCGGTGACCATGCCGCTGGCCGAGACGATGATCATCGGCCCCTTGCGCCGGTTGAGCGCCTTGGATTCCTCGACGCTGTTGATGATGCGCACGTGCTGCCGCAGCGCGGCCAGGTCGTCGGCCCCGAGCCTGTGCTGGCCCGGAAAGCGCCCATACAGAGAGGTGACGTCCGAGGCCATCGGGCTGTTGAGGTAGATCGGCGCCTCCGGCAGTCGGCCGCTGACCTGCAGGCGTGTAATCACGTGCAGCAGCAGCTGGGCGCGGCCGACCGCAAAGGATGGGATGACCACGACGCCTCCGCGCCCGATCACGCGTCGCAGTACCGGAAGCAGTTCGTCCTCGAGCGCGATGGCCGGGTGGCTGCGGTCGCCATAAGTGGATTCGGTCACGATCCAGTCGCACTCGGGCAATCCGGCCGGCGCCGGCATCACCGGGTCGTCCAGCCGGCCGATGTCGCCGCTGAACACGATCCGCGTCCCGTCGAACGCCAGCGACGCCGCGGCCGCGCCCAGGATATGGCCCTGGCTGCGGAACGTCGCGCGCATGCCCGGCACCGGCTCGAAGCCCTGGTCGAAGTCCACGCCATTCAGCCGCTCCAGGCTGCGCCGGGCGTCGGCTTCGTCATACAGCGGTTCGGCCGGCCTGTGCCTGGATGAGCCGCTGCGGTTGGCGTAGGCGGCCTCTTCTTCCAGCAGGCGTCCTGAATCCGGCAGCAGGATCCCGCACAGGCTGGCGGTGGCGCGCGTGCACCAGACCCGGCCGCGGAATCCCGCCCGGACCAGGCGCGGTAGGTACCCGCTGTGGTCCAGGTGGGCGTGGGTGAGCAGCACCGCGTCGATCGAGGCAGGCTCGACGGGGAAGGGCGCCCAGTTGCGCAGGCGCAGCGGCTTGTAGCCCTGGAACAACCCGCAGTCGACGAGGATGCGCGCGCTGCCGGCTTCCAGCAGGTAGCGCGAACCGGTGACCGTGGCGTTGGCCCCGAGGAATTGCAGCTGGAGCCGGCGGGAGGCGTGTGCCGCATCAGGATTCATCGGGGCACCGTGAAGAGATCAGGAGCGAAGGCAACGAGGCACCTGCCGTCAGGTGCTGTCTCTGGACTATATACATGCAGGGAAGCATGGTGGGCGGGCACGCCAGTCCTCCGGCATGCCGGTCAGCCCGAAAGCCCGCGATTCCAGCGGCGATATGGGGGATATCTTGATTCAGATCAATGCGTGGAGCTCCGTTCCATTGCGTAATGCATCCGGGCGCATTTCTCCCACGCAAGAGGGCAAGCCATGTACAAGGATCTGGTGATACCGATCACGGGCACCCCGGGCGACATGGATGCGCTGAATATCGCGATTGATCTTGCAGCGAGCTACAACGCACATCTCACGGTGCTGGAGATGGTTAACCTGCCGACGCCGATGCTCGGGCCCTGGGGGATGGTGCCGGACGTGGCGATGAGCGATGTCTACAGCAAGCTGCGGTCGCAGGCGGAGATCAACGTCGCCAGCCTGAAATCCCGGCTCGGGAAAGAATCCATTTCTTTCGAAGTCAGGATGGTCGAGACGCTTGTCGAGCCCGCCGGTATGGCCGCGCACCGGGCGCATTACGCCGATCTGGCCGTTGTCGCGGGGTCGATCGGCGACACTATCGAGGCAGAAACGACGCACGCCTACTTCGGCAGCCTGTTGCTCGAATCTGGTCGGCCCGTACTTGTGATCCCGCCGCGCTGCAAGGTGCCGATGCCGCCACAGCGCGTGGTGATGGCGTGGCGACCGACACG
Organism: Luteimonas sp.; assembly: GCA_041905645.1. Lineage (GTDB taxonomy): Bacteria > Pseudomonadota > Gammaproteobacteria > Xanthomonadales > Xanthomonadaceae > Luteimonas. The sequence goes on along the minus strand of JAYRKR010000001.1, from coordinate 45,884 downwards.
CGAAGCGACGCGGGCGCTGCACGATGCCATGCCGCTCCTCAAGGGCGCCGAGGCGGTCGATCTGCTGCTGGTCGACACATCGGACGACGAGTGCAACCCCGACGCGCAGCCCGGTGCCGATATCGCCACGCATCTGGCGCGCCATGGCGTCAACATGAACGTGGTCGTGCACAAGTCCGGGAACAAGGAAGTCAGTTCGATTCTGCTCGATCACGCAAGGCAGATGCGCGCCAACCTTCTGGTGGTGGGTGGCTATGGCCATTCGCGATTCCGGGAATGGGCGATGGGTGGCGTGACGCGCGAGCTGCTGATCTCAGCGTCGATTCCTGTCTTGTACTCGCACTAAGAGGCGATTTTTTCGGCCTTGGGGCATTGCGCGTCCTGCGAGATCCCGATCAAGTCCTCGATCTAGCCAGGGGCGCCGTGGTCCATGCTGGACAGTTATGCACTGTCGTTCCGAGCGATGACAGCCTTCAGCCCTCACGCAGGCGTCAAAGTTCCAGTTCGTGGATGACCTGGCGCGCGTCGTCCGGATCGACGCGGGTATGGAAGCCGAGATAGGTCGCCAAATCCTTCATGGCGAGATTCTCGCAAGAGTCGATCGAATACATGGTAGTGATGCCGCGGGAACGCGCCACCTCGATCAGATGCTTCATCAACAGGGTGCCGAGACCCTTGTTGTGCCAGGTATCGCTGACGGTGACCGCGCATTCGCAGCGCAGCCCCTCTGGATCGGCGGCAAAGCGGCTGACGCCCACGATGCGATCTCGCGAATCCTCGTGGGTGATGGCAGCGAAGGCGACATCGTGAACCTGATCGATGTCCGTGAAGCGCTCGATCATCCGATCGCTCGCGGATCTTATCTGGCCCAGAAAACGGAATCGTTTCGCTTCCGCAGAAAGCTCCTCGATGAATGCGCGCTCCTCGGCCTTGTCTTGACTGGTAATGGGGCGAATGAGGACATGACTTCGATCGTGCAGGGTTTCGGACCAGCGCGGGTATTCGGAATCGGTGGGCGAGGGCGTGTTCGGCGAGCTTGCCATGGGATGGCTCCGGGCGGTCGTCATGGCAGAGCTTACGCCGCCCCGGTCCTCCTGCCTTGATGCGGGTCAATTCCCGCGGATAATCGCCCGCACGAGGAAGATTGATCCGGGTCAACGCCGGCCTCGCGAACTCGTGCAGGATCCAGACGCCACGCCAAGGGAGACGCAGGATGTTGAAGAGCCTACTGGTGCCCCAAGTACTGGGTCGGATCGAGCGCCACGCACTGCGGACCGGCTGCGCGCTGGCAAGAGAGCATGCCGCGAGCGTGACTGCCCTGATCGGCCTGAGCGCAACGAGCCCGATGATGGGCGGATGGGAGTATTTTCCCTCCGGCATGTACGACACGATGGACGAAACCTCCAAGGCGGCCGCCGGGGCGCTCGCACAGGACGTTCGCGACTTGCTGGCGGCGGAGAACGTGCCGCATGAGGTCCGCACCGCAGGCGCCTTCTGGCTGACGCCCGCCGAACAGTCGATCCTGCATGCACGCATCGCCGATCTCGTCGTGATGGGACGGGGTGAATCTCCGCAGGATCCCGAGAAACGGCTCTTCGCCTCGATCCTGCTCGGCTCCGGGCGCCCCGTCATGGTCGTGCCCGGGCCGGAGCGCGACGCGTCGACCGGCATCGCTCGCGTCGTGGTCGCCTGGAAACCGACGCGCGAGTCCGCGCGTGCGCTGCACGATTCGATGCCGTTCCTGCATCGGGCAGAATCGATCGACCTGCTGATGATCGAGAGCTACCAGAACGAGGAATCACGCATCGAGGCGATGGAGGCCGATGTCCTCCACTATCTCGGGCAGCACGGTTTGTCCGCGGCTCCCGTCAGGCGACCGAAAGGGGATGTCTCCACGGGGCAGGCGATTCTGGCCTTCGCGAAAGAAGTGGGCGCCGACATGATCGTCTCCGGCGGTTACGGGCACGCGCGCGCCACCGAACAGGTATTCGGCGGCGTCACCCGCGCGCTGTTCGAGCATTCGGAAATTCCGGTGCTGTTCTCGCACTAGGCGATGCCCCGGATGCAGCGCGGTCGAACCTGGATTCTCCGCCGATCCGCAGGGCGCGCGGTCATGTGCCGTCTCGGTTGGTCCGGCAGTGGTGACAGGCCGCGGTCGGCGATCCGGCGCGTCGGAACGGACATTCAAGTCCCCGTGCGGTGCCACCACCGGGCGAACGTGTACAGCACGCTGGCCGCGAACAGTGCGCCGAACACGGTCTTGTTGTGCCTGGCCAGCCAGAGGGGAAGGAAGATATCGAAGTTGTCCCGGCGATCGTGCGTGTAACGGGCCGCTACCCCGGTGAGCGGACAGCTCCAGCGATTGACGACAAGCACCAGCACCTCGATCAGCACGACGGCGATCAGGATCCCCGCGACCCTGAAATCGCCGCGATGGGCATGGAAGGGGATCGCCAGGATACAGGCCGCGAAGAAGGCCCAGACGATGGTGTGAACGACCTTGATCGCAACGAGCATGAGCGCGCTCCCGGGACGATGCGCCGACCGACATTCGGCGCGGCGCAGGATGCAAGCGAGTCAAGGCCTGGATACAGCTGCGGACTTGCTCGGGCAAGTGCCTAGGCCGCAAGCTCGGTATTGCTTGTGCCACCTGCGAAGGCCAGGACATGGCCGTCGGGATCCTGCGAGTAGGCGACCCCATCCCCCCAGGAACGCAGCTGCATCGGGCTGAGTTCGCGGGCGCCGGCGGCAAGCGCCCGGGCGTGCCAGGCGTTCGGGTCCTGAACCCGAAGGTAAAGCTCGGCCCTGGCGACGCCACGCGCCGTCGATGGACGGATGATCGATGGCCCGAGCAAGCGCTCGATTCCCGATTCCGGCATGAGGCCAAGAATCGTACCGCCCGGAAGCCTGAACTCCGTCATTCCCGGCACGTGCAACTGTGGCGCCATGGCCAGCACGGTCTCATAGAACGTGGTGCTGCGCGCCTGGTCGGCTACGTAGAGGATGATGTGAACAGCTTCGACCATGCTCCGGGAAACCTCGCTTCCGGACAGTGCCCTGTGTCTCGAGACGTTTCGGACGCGAATGTCGGAGCCGCGAACCAGGCCCGGCTCGAACGGGCCGTCAGCCGACGCGGCTGGACAGCACCCATAGCGCAGCATAGGGAACAAGATTGAACAGGAGAATGCCGATCTTGTACACGGCCATGCCTGCGTAGTGAATCCGGTCGAAACTCTCGATCGAGAGTTTGAACCAGCGGGTATGAAGCCGGAAGAGCCAACCGCGCGCCAGCGCGAATACCAGAAACCACAAGAGAAGGACCGCATAGTTGAAGGCGGCGCACCACAGCAGGAAATGACGCATGAATTCGGTAGTCATGAATGCTCCTGTGCCAGCCGACATCCGGATCGGGGCGGTCTAGGAAGAAAGTTCACTTCGGACGCAGTGTCGGGCGTCATGCGTACCGACTCCATGGTCCTCGCGCGGTCACGCGGGACAGCAGCGCCCCGGCTCCAGCGGTCGAACCCTCGCCGACGCCCCGCAGAAGGAAGCCCGCAATACCGATACGCGCACAAAAGGCTGGCTGTGGAACGGCCGCACGGAGCCACCCGGTTCGATGCGCCCGATGGTTTTCGTCATGTCTCATGGGGAGCTGCCAGGCGGGATCATCACCGCGATGCCTAGCGCGCGGTATAGCCGCCGTCGATCGCGAGCTCGGCGCCGGTCACGAACTTCGATTCGTCCGAAGCGAGGTAGACGACACCCCAGGCGATGTCGTCGGCTTCGCCCATGTGGCCCAGCGGATGCAGCAGATCGGTGTCCCGGCGCGCCGCCTCGATGTCGGTGGCGCCGCTGTCGCGCAGGTGGTGTTCGACCATCGGCGTCCAGATGAATCCCGGGTGCACCGAGTTGACCCGGATCCGATCCTGCGCATAGATCAGCGCATCGGTCTTGGTCATCAGCCTGACCGCGCCCTTGGAGGCGTGGTAGGGCGGCACGTCGGGCGCGCCGACCAGTCCGTAGATCGACGAGAGGTTGATGATGCTGCCCTGGCCGGCGCGCTTCATGTGCGCGATGGCGTGCTTGGTGCAGAAGAACACGCCCTTGACGTTGACCGCCTGCACGCGGTCCCATTCCTCTTCGGTGACCTCGTGGGTCGGTTTGTTGATGCCGGCGATGCCGGCGTTGTTGACCAGCACGTGCAGCGCGCCGAAATGCGCCGCGGCCTCGTCGATCGCGGCCTGCACGGAGCGTTCGCTGGCGACGTCGACGTGCCAGTAGCGCGCGTCCACGTCGCCGTCGCGCAGCGTTGCGGCCAGCGCCTGGCCTTCCCTGTCGAGCACGTCGAACAGCGCCACGCGGGCGCCCTGTTCACCCATGCGGATAGCGCAGGCGCGGCCGATGCCCAGCGCCGCGCCGGTGATGATGCAGACCTTGTCTTCGAGTCGTCGTTGCATGGCGCTGTCTCCCGGCTGTAGGCGATCGCATGGCCTGCGACGGTCGACGCAGGCCGCGAATCTGGTCGATACTGGGGACCGGACCTCCACATTAAAGCCCTCCGGCGCCGAACCTGCCTTGATCCGGATCAGCAAGCAGCATGGACGTGGCCTTGACAGCGGCCGGCGCGCGCCGATCGGCGCGGCGCAGGGCAGGGGCGGCGCATGATGCAGGCATCGGGATTGCACGATATCGCCGCGGCGACGGCGACCGGCCTGGGCGTGGCGCTGGGGGCCGGCCTGCTGATCGGGCTGGAGCGCGAGCGCGACAAGGGCGACGGGCCGCGGCGTGCCGCTGCGGGCGTGCGTACCTTCGCGCTGCTGGCGCTCGCCGGCGCAGTCGCCGACCTGATCGGTACGGCAGGGGTGGTCGTTGCCGGCCTGTTCGTCACGTTCGCGATGCTCGCCAGCTATCGGCGCACCGCGGCGCGCGATCCGGGCCTGACGACCGAGGTCGCGATGCTGGCGACCTTCCTGACCGGGATCCTGGCGATGCGGATGCCGGTGCTGGCCGGCGGCCTCGGCGTGGTGATCGCCATCGTGCTCGCCAGCAAGTCGCGCCTGCACAGGTTCAGTCGGCAGGTGCTCACGGAGCAGGAGCTGCACGATCTGCTGCTGCTGGCCGGCGCCGCGTTCGTCGTCCTGCCGCTGCTGCCCGATCGCACCGTCGATCCATGGCAGGCGATCAATCCCTACCGGCTGTGGGTGCTGGTCGTGGCGGTGATGACGGTGTCGTCGCTCGGCTACGTGGCGCTGCGCGCTTTCGATTCCAGGCTGGGCCTGACCGTCGCCGGCCTCGCCGGCGGCTTCGTGTCCAGCACCGCGACCATCGCGGCGATGGGCGAGCGCGCCCGCGCGTCGCCCGGCCTGGCCGCCGCCGCGGCCAGCGCCGGACTGATGTCGAACGTGGCCACCGCCATCCAGCTGGCGATCGTGCTCGGTGCGCTGTCGCCGCCGCTGCTGCAGCGCACCGCCGCCGCGCTGGTGGTGGCCGGCGCGGTCGCGGTGCTGGCGGCGCTGCAGGCCAGCTGGCGCGCGGCGGCGTCTCCGGTGGATACGCGGCAGATGGCCGGCACGCATCCCTTCGACCCTTGGTCGGTGCTGCGCTTCGTAGCCGTACTGGCGGGCGTGATGCTGCTGGCGGCGATCGTCCGCGACCGGCTCGGCGATGCCAGCCTGCCCTGGGTGCTGGCCGCTTCGGGACTTGCCGACGTGCACGCGGCCGCCGCTTCCGCCGCCCAGCTGGTCGCCTCCAGCCAGACCGACCTGGCCCATGCCGTCCCCGGCCTGATCGCTGCCTTCGCCGCCAACTCAACGCTCAAGTGCGTCGTGGCATGGGCCAAGGGCGGGGCGGCCTACGCGCTGCGGCTGATCCCCGGCACGGCGGCCATGCTGCTCGCGTTCGCGGCCGCCATGTTGTCAATCTGAGAGCGACCCATGCCGTCGGCAACATCCTCCCGTTACCCGCTGACACTGCTTGCGGTGTTCGCCGTCTGGTGGGGCGTACTGGCCATCGCGCCGTGGTACCGGCAGGACTGGCTGCTGGAGAATCTGCTGGTCTTTCTCGCGGTGCCGCTGCTGGTGTGGGCGTATCCGCGACTGCGGCTGTCGAACACGGCCTATACGCTGCTGTTGGTGTTCTTCGCGCTGCACGCCGTCGGCGCCCATTACACCTATGCCGAGGTGCCCTACGACCACTGGGTACGGGCCCTCACCGGGCATGGCGTCAGCGAGACCTTCGGCCTGCAGCGCAACCAGTTCGACCGGCTGGTGCATTTCGCCTACGGCCTGCTGGTCACGCCCGCCGCGATCGAGTTGCTCGACGCGCGCGCGCCGCAGCGCGGCCTCTGGCGCTGGTTGGTGCCGCTGCTGTTCATGATGGCGCACTCCACCGTCTACGAGATGATCGAATGGGGCGCGGCCACCGCCTTCGGCGGCGATCTCGGCCAGGCCTACCTCGGGACCCAGGGCGACGTATGGGATGCGCAAAAGGATTCCGCAATGGCGGCGCTGGGGGCGGCAATCGCGGTGGCGGGGTGGCGGCGGTTGCGGACGGGAACGGCCGTCGATGGCGGGCCGGGAAGTTCGCCGCGCTGGACCTTGTCCGCCGGCAAACCCGCGCGGTCAGCGCGAGGCGACCCGGTCGCCGCTGCAGCCGAGAAAGCGCGAGCGCGTCAGCCAGTCGTGGTCGGGATAGTAGGCGAACAGGAGCTGTCCGCCCTTGAGCGTGTCAATCATCTCGCGCGCGACCGCCGGGCGCAGGGCAGGGCAACCGAAACTGCGCCCCAGCCGACCTTGGCGCTCGCCGAGCACGGGATCGACGTAGCGCGCACCATGCATGACGATGGCGCGGGCGCGGGCGTTGTCGTTCACGCCTGGTTCGAGGCCGTCCATGCGCAGCGAGTAGCCGTTGCTGCCGATATAGGTGTCGTTGGTTTCGAACAGGCCGAGGCTGGACTGGTGGCTCCCGTCCCGATTGGAAAACGCGGTGGCGAAATTCTCGCCGCTGTTGCGGCCGTGCGCCACGTATTCGCTGTAAAGCAGGCGCACCTGCGTCAGGTCGAAGACCCACAGCCGTCGCTGGGTGGAAGGGCGCGAGTAATCGATCACCGCCAGGCGCGCAGCGGCAGGCGCGGCTCCGCTGCGGACCGCGCACTCGCGCGCTTCGAGCGCCAGTGACAGGACGGCCGAGTCGAGCGCCGGCGCGGCCTGATGCAGCCGTGCCAGCAAGCTTGCCGGCCCGGGGCGCACGTCCGCGGCATCGGCCGACGCCATCGGCAGCAACAGCAACCCGAGCAACGAGACGGCAATGCGGCGCATGCCGCGAGTATAGCCGGCTCAATGCGGGGCGGGTACTATCGCTGGCGGCGATTGCTCGGCGCTGAGGATCGGCAAATCCCCGGCGACCAGCGGGTGGAGCGGCTGGTCGGTAATCACCAGCGTGGTGCCGGGCGTGAGCGCGTCGTAGACGCGGCGCGCGAACTCCGGATCGACCACCGGCTGTCCCGACGCCAGGATCGCATGCAGGCCGAGCGGGGCGACGCCGCGATCGTCGACCAACGGCACCTGCAGCCAGCGCAACGGAGGCCGGTCCGGGACGATGCTGCTGCGGCCCTGTGCGGCGCCGTCGAGCAGCACGTAGATGCGGGTGCCCCTCACCGCGCCCGCGGCCAGCGTCACCGGCGCGCGCCCGATCTCGATCGCGTTGCGCAGCACCCGCACCTCGTTGTCGGACGTGCTCAGCAGGACCGCCATCGGCCCGTCCTGCGCGCGCTCGGGCCGCCACCGGTAGGGGGGCGAGGCGGGCGCCGCCTGCCCATCGGCCGCCGTGACCGCCGGCGCAGCCGCGACCGGGGCGAACAGGCCTGGAGACGCGGGAGAGGGCCTGATCGCCGTATCCGTCACGATCACGGTCATGCCGCGCGCGGTCACCCCGAACAGCGCTTCGGAGAACGCGTAGGGCAAGCGGATGCAGCCGTGCGAAGCGGGTCGATCCGGTATGCGCCCGGCATGCAGCGCGACACCGTCCCAGGTCAGCCGCTGCATGAACGGCATCGGCGCACTGTCGTACAGGTTCGAGTAGTGCTCGCGGCGTTTTTCGAGAATGGTGAACACGCCGGCCGGGGTCTCGAAGCCCGGCTTGCCGGTGCTCACTTTCGACTCGCCGATGCGGATGCCGTTGCGATACACGTAGGCACGCTGCTCGGGGAGGCTGACGACGACGAGCACCGGGCCCTGGGGCGAGAGTTGCGGGAACCAGCGGTAGCCTTGCGAGGACAGATCGGCGGGCTTCTCGACAGGGACCGGGTCCTCGGTGGCTCCGGTTGCTGGCCTGCCGGCCGTCGACGGCGGCGACGACAGCAGCAGGCCGCAGACCAGCGCGAAGGAGACGGCCCTGCGCACCGCTCTCAGCGCGCGACCGTGACCGGAATGGCGCAGCCCGCGATGACCTTGCTGGTCACCGAACCGAGCAACAGGTTGCTCAGCGCGCCATGGCCGCGCGAACCCATCACGATCAGATCGTAGCGGCCTTTCTCCGCGTGCTTCACGATCGCCCTGGCCGGCTCGTCGACCACCAGCGTTTCCTCGAATGCGATCTGCGCGCGGTTGAGCGCGGCGCGAGCGTGCTTGGTGGCGAACTTGCCGTTCTCGTCGTGATAACGCTTGAGGGCGGCGGGTCCCAGCTTGACGGCGACGGCATTCAGCAGCGGAGGATCCGCATGGAACAGGGTCAGCTCGGCCGGCTGGGCCAGTTCGCCCCCGAGCTTGATCGCGAACTTGACCGCCTTCGTGCTGATGGGGCTGCCGTCGACTGCAACGAGGATTTTCATGTCTGCACCTGTCTGTGGGGGGATCGGTAAGCGAGTCGGCCGCAGGCCTCCGGCGGTTTCTGCGGCAGCCGGTCGGCAGCGTGCCGCCCGGCTACAGCCAAAGGCTGTAGATCACCTGAGAGGAGTCGTCCGGATCGGGCTTGTGCCGGAATCCCATGTATTGCGCCAGCTCGGCCATCGCAAGATTGTCGATGGAATCCATCGACCACATGTACTTGATGTCTCGACTTCTGGCCACCTCGATCAGGCGCGTCAGCAGCAGCGCACCAAGCCCCTTGTTCTGCCACGCGTCCAGCACCGTGACGGCGCACTCGCAGTCGGTTTCTTCGGCATTGGTGCTGTAGCGGCAGAGGCCGACGAACTGCTCGCGTTCCCCGTCGCGGAACACGGCCGCGAACGCAACTTCGTGTTCGTAGTCGATGTCGGTGAACCGTTCGATCAATTCGTCGCTGGGATGCGAGACCTGACCCAGAAAACGGTAGCGGCGGGCCTCCGGCGACAGCGCTTCGATGAACGCGCGTTCGGCCGCCGCGTCCTCCTTGCGCACCGGACGGATCAGGACATGGCGACCGTCCCGCAACACCTCGTCCCAGCGCGGGTATTCGGCGCCCATTTGCCAGGGTCGCAACGCTTCGATCGAAGGCATGACGGGCTCCGGGAAGGGGATCGGGAACAGTATCCCCGGCGGCGCCCGCACGTGCATTGATCCTGATCAAGCAATCCGCGTCGCCTGGTTCGCGCTTGCAAGCCGGCGACCGGCGCCCATGGACCGGGCAGGCTCCGCGGCATCCGGGCGCCATTTGCCCGGATCGGTGGGGCAGGGCGCCTTCGACAAGCCCGGATCGGCGGTTCTATGCTGCCGCCTGCCACGACAGGAGCCCGGCCATGCAGTCCACCATCTGGTACTCGCGTTTCGCGAAAGCCGCCGCGCGCTTTTGCGGGCGGCCGAGAGTCTTCGTCCTCGCCGTGCTGGTCATTGTCGTCTGGATCGTCACCGGCCCCGTCTTCCACTTCAGCGACACATGGCAGCTGGTCATCAACACCGGGACCACGATCGTGACCTTCCTGATGGTGTTCCTGATCCAGAACACCCAGAATCGCGATACCGAAGCCATCCAGGTCAAGCTGGACGAGCTGATCCGCGCCACCAAGGGCGCGCACAACGCCCTGCTGGATCTGGAAGAGCTCGAGGAAGACACGCTCAATGGATTCCGGCGGCGCTATCAGGCCTTGGCATGTGCCGCCAGGCTCGAACTCGACCAGGGCGTGGAGGACACCGGAACGCCGGAGCCATGAGCCGCCGGCGGCTCCCGGCAGGCCGGCCTCGCGATCTGGCCGGGGACGCCCGGTGCGCGTCTGGTCAAGATCGCCGGCAAGGATCGCCGGCTGGGCTTGACGTCGGCTCCGATCGCCCACTGGATGGACACCGCGACGCCCGCAGGCAGGAAGCTTGATCCATCTCAAGGCATCGCCGCGCTCGGTCGCTACCATGGCGGGGTGACGCGCGACTGCGCGCGTCGCAACTCCGAGTCGGCGGGCCTCCGGTTCCTGCGGCGGTTCCTGCAGGAATACGGCCTGCCGACCTCGGCCGCCGCCCCCGGGCACGTGGCCGGCAGGGCGGACGTGGAAACGCGGCCGCCTCCCGCATCTGGAAAGGAGTGACAACATGGCTGCGCTGGCCGACCGCTACGGTCGGAGTTTTCCCTATTTGCGCCTGTCGCTGCTGGAGGCGTGCAATTTCCGCTGCAGCTATTGCCTGCCCGACGGCTATCGCGCCGGCCCCGGCAAATCGCGCTGGCTGAGCCGCGAGGAGATCGGGCGCCTGCTGCGCGGGTTCGCCGCGGTCGGGATGCGCAAGCTGCGCATCACCGGCGGCGAGCCCAGCCTGCGCACCGATCTTGTCGACATCATCGCCGACGCCGCCGCCACGCCGGGCATCGAAACCGTCGCGATGACCACCAACGGCATCCTGCTGCGGCGCCGGATCGCGCAGTGGCGCGCGGCCGGGCTAACCGCGCTCAACGTCAGCGTCGACAGCCTCGATCCGGGCCGCTTCCACGCCATCACCGGCCACGATCGTGCCGCTGATATCCTCGAAGGCGTGGAGCTCGCCCTGGCCAGCGGCCTGCGCGCGGTCAAGCTCAACGCGGTGCTGCTGCGCGGGCTCAACGACGATGAGTTGCCGGCGTGGCGTGACTACCTGCGCACCCGGCGCCTGACCCTGCGCTTCATCGAGCTGATGCAGACCGGCGACAACCGCGACTACTTCCAGCGCCACCACCGGCGCGCCGACGCGCTGGAACAGTCGCTGCTGGACGAAGGCTGGACGCTGGTGCCGCGCGCTGCCGACGCCGGCCCGGCGCGCGAGTACGCGCATCCGGACTTCCTCGGCCGGATCGGCATCATCGCGCCGTACTCGCGCGATTTCTGCGCCGGCTGCAACCGTCTGCGCGTCACCGCCACCGGCGACCTGCGGCTGTGCCTGTTCGGCGATTTCGGCATCCCGCTGCGGCCGCTGCTGCAGTCCGACGAGGGCATCGACGAGCTCACCGCCGCGCTGCACGCGCAGCTGGGGTTGAAGAAGGCCGGCCATGGGCTGCACGAAGGCAACACCGGCATCACCCAGCACCTGGCTTCGATCGGAGGCTGAGTGGACGCGCACAACCCAACGCCCGCAGCGGGCGCATTCCACATGGCCGATATCCGCGACAAGCGGCCGACCCGCCGCCGCGCCGTGGCCGTGGGCGAACTGGCTGCCGCTTCGGCATTCCCGCTGATCGTCGAGCGCCGGCTGCCCAAGGGTGATGCCCTGGCGATGGCCGAGGTCGCCGGCCTGCAGGGCGCCAAGTCCGCCTCGATGCTGATGCCGCTGTGCCACCCGTTGCCATTGGAGCTGGTGCGCGTGCGCTGCGTGCCGGTCGCGCAGCGGCAGGCGGTCCGGGTGTATTGCGAGGTCGCGACCGAAGCCCGCACCGGCGTGGAGATGGAGGCGCTGGCCGGCGTCAATGCCGCGCTGCTGACCCTGTACGACCTGAGCAAGCCGGTCGAACCGGCGCTGGGGATCGGCGCGGTGCGGCTGCTGTTCAAGGAGGGCGGCAAGCGCGGCCTGTGGCGGCATCCCGACGGCATGAGCGAAGAGGAAACCGCGCATTACCGGCCGCGCGGCAATGCGCGGCTGGACGGCGTGCGCGCCGCGGTGCTGACGCTGAGCGATCGTGCCGCCGGCGGCGCATATGAAGACAAGTCCGGGCCGGTGCTGGTCGAGGGCCTGCGCGACTTGGGCGCGAGCAGCGGCGAGACCGAACTCCTGGCCGACGATCCGGCGCCATTGACCGCCCGCCTGCAGGCGCTGGCGGACGAGGGTGTCGCCCTGGTGCTGTGCACCGGCGGCACCGGCCTGGGGCCGCGCGACCACGCGCCCGAGGCCCTGGCCGCGCTCGGCGGCCGCGAGGTGCCGGGCCTGGCCGAAATGATCCGCGCCGAAAGCCGTTTCCATACCCCGTTGGCCTGGCTCAGTCGCGCGCGTGCGGTGCAGCTGGGAAACTGCCTGATCGTGGCGCTGCCGGGCAGTCCGCGCGCCGCGGCGCAGGCCTTCGCCATCCTCGCGCCGGTGCTGGCGCATGCGTTGGCGATGATCGCGGGCGGAAAGCACTCGTGATCGCCTACGATCAGGCGCTTCGCGCGATCCTCGCCGCCTGCCGGCCGCTGGTGCCCGAAACGGTTCCGGTCGACGGCGCGCTCGATCGCGTGCTGGCGCAGGACGTGGTCGCCAGCGAGGATCTGCCGCCGTTCGACAACAGCGCGATGGACGGTTTCGCGCTGGCCTGCGGTGGCGACGCGTTGGCCGCGGGTCGCGAATTCGCCGTCGTCGGCTCGCACGCGGCCGGCGACAGCGACGCCGATTACGGTACGCATGCCTGCGAGATCATGACCGGCGCCAGTCTGCCGGTGGGGCTGGACGCGGTGCTGCCGGTCGAACAGGCCAGCGTGCTGGCGCGCGACGCCGACGGGCGGCCGCAGCGGATCCGGCTCGAGGCCGCGGTGGCGCCGGGCGCCCACGTGCGCCGCCGCGGCCAGGACGTGGTCCGCGGACAGCGCGTGCTGGTCGCCGGCACGCGCATCGCGCCGGCGGCGCGCATGCTGCTCGCAGCGCTGGGCGTGGCGGACGTCCGGGTGCGGCCCCGGGTGCCGACGGCATTGTTCACCACCGGACCCGAACTGGTGGACGACCCCCGGCAGCCACTGGCGCCCGGGCAGATCCGCAATTCCAATGCCCCTTACCTGTCCGACCGCCTGCACGAGGCCGGCGCCAGCGTGGTGCATCGGCAAACCGTGGGCGACGACGCGGACGCCTTCACCCGGGCGCTTGCGCGCGGCCTGGCCGCCGGCGCGCACGTGGTGCTGAGCACCGGCGCGGTGTCGATGGGGCGCCATGATTTCGTGCCCGAGGCATTGCTCGCGCTTGGCGCGGACATCGTCTTCCACAAGGTCGCGATCCGGCCCGGCAAGCCGCTGCTGTTCGCGCGCCTGCCCGGTGGCCAGCTGTATTTCGGCCTGCCCGGCAACCCGGTATCGGGCGCGGTGGGGATGCGATTCTTCGTCGAGCCGGCGCTGCGCGCGCTGCTCGGCCAGCCGCCGGAGCGTCCGCTGCGGTTGCCGCTGGCCGAAGCCGTGCGCAAGAAGGCCGGGCTGCGCTTCCTGCAGAAGGCGCGGGTGTCGCCGGATGCGCAGGCGCGGCTGCAGGTGCGCCTGCTCCCCGGGCAGGAATCGTTCCGCATCCGCCCGCTGCTTGCCGCCAACGCCTGGGCGGTGCTCGACGAGGCTGCCGAACGGCTGCCGGCCGGTACGATGGTCGACGTGTTCGGCGTCGATGGCCGTGGGGTCCTGTTGTCCGCGATGGAGGCATCCGATGGAGATTGAACTGGAACTGTTCGGCGCACTGCGCGACTTGGAGCCCGGCGACCGGCTGCGGCTGCCGGTTGCGGGCGGATCGGTGGCCGACCTGCGTGCGGCATTGGCCGCGCATGCGGCCGACCGCTGGCCGCAGACCGGCGCGCGCCTGCTCGGCAGTTGTGCCTTCGCCACCTCGACCGAAATCCTGCGCGACGGCCAGCCGCTGCCCGAAGACGGCCGCATGGCGGTGCTGCCGCCGGTCAGCGGAGGCTGAGCGATGGACGGCACGCATTTGGTCCACATCGCCGACCGCGCGCACGAAACGCTCGACGCGAGCGCCGCGCTGGAGTTCGTCTCTGATCCGGGCTTCGGCGGCGTCGCGATCTTCGTCGGCCGCGTCCGCGACCTCAACCACGGCCGGCGCGTCACCGGCATCAGCTACGACCTGTACCGGCCGCTGGCGCTGGCCCGCTTCGAGGCGATCGCGCAGGAGCTGAAGCGCCAGTTCGGCTCCCGGTTGAAGCTGTACATCGCCCACACGATGGGTCGGCTGGACATCGGCGATCTGGCCGTGGTGGTCGCCGCCGGCACGCCGCATCGCGACGAGGCCTTCCGCGCCTGCCGGGCGGCGATCGAGGCGGTCAAGCACACCGCGCCGATCTGGAAGCAGGAACACTATGTGGACGGCGACAGTTCTTGGAGCGAAGGCTGCTCGTTGTGCGACGCAGCACCAGCGGGTGAAGTGTCCGCCGGGACGGTCGAGCACAACCACGCAGACGCCCAGGGCGGGGCTGCCCGATGAAGCTGCAGATCCAGGCTCAGACGCTGCGTTTCCGGATCGACGAAGCCGAACTGGCGCGGCTGCTGGCCGGCGAAACGATTCTCAACACCACCGATCTGGGCCGAGGCGGCGCATTCTCGCAGTCGCTTGGCCTGCACGCGGCCCCGGTGGCCCGGCTGGAGGGGCCGCCCGGCGCATGGCGCGTGCTGCTGCCGGAGTCGACCGTGCGCGGGTATGTGCCGCGGCTGCCGTGCCGGGATGCGCTGGGCTTCGATCTTCCGACCGCTGGCGCGGGCGCGCTGTCGCTGCGGTTCGAGGTCGACGTCCGCGACAGCCTGCAGCACCGCGGCGGCAGGCGCCGTCACGGCGCGGCCCAGGAAAACACTTGAGTTGATCGGCGTTGCCTGGCCCTGCCTTGCCGGCAAAACTGTGGCGTCTTCGTTGGACCGGGGTTGACCCAGGTCAAAGCGACCCGGCGTGCGCTTTCCTATCCTGTCCGGCATGCGGTCAGGCCCCGGGTGGACCGGCGCCGCGATCCGGTCGTTTCCAGACACGCAACGGAGACAGGGCATGACAGCAGCACGCAGCGAGCCACCGGCCAAGGCCTCCGGCCCGGTCCTGAGCGACTGGCGCCCCGAGGATCCCGCGTTCTGGGAGTCCAGCGGGCGCCGGATCGCCAACCGCAACCTGATCATCTCGATCCCGGCGCTGCTGCTGGCGTTCGCCGTGTGGATGATGTTCTCGGCGGTGGCGGTCAGCCTGCCGAAGATCGGCTTCAGCTTCGGCACCGACCAGCTGTTCTGGCTGGCGGCGCTGCCGGGCCTGTCCGGCGCAACCCTGCGCATCTTCTATTCGTTCATGGTGCCGATCTTCGGCGGCCGACGCTGGACCGCGCTGTCCACGGCATTGCTGATGATCCCGGCGGTGTGGCTCGGCTTAGCCGTGCAGGATCCGACCACGCCGTTCTGGCACTTCATGGCGATCGCGATCCTGTGCGGTCTGGGCGGCGGCAACTTCGCCTCGTCGATGGCGAACATCTCGTTCTTCTTTCCGAAGGCCAAGCAAGGGTACGCCCTGGGCATGAACGCGGGGCTGGGCAACGTCGGCGTGTCCGTGACCCAGTTCACCATTCCGCTGGTGATCACTGCAGGCGTGTTCGGAACGATCGCCGGGGCGCCCCAGACCACGTCCGATGGCGGCACGATGTACCTGCAGAATGCCGGATTCATCTGGCTGCCGTTCCTGCTGGTATGCAGCATCGCCGCATGGTTCGGCATGAACGACCTGGTCTCGGCCAGGTCGAGTTTTGCCGAGCAGTCGGTGATCTTCCGGCGCAAGCACAACTGGCTGATGTGCTGGCTGTACACAGGCACGTTCGGCAGCTTCATCGGCTACTCGGCGGGGTTTCCGCTGCTGATCAAGACCCAGTTTCCCGACGTCAATGCACTCAGCTTCGCCTTCCTCGGCCCGCTGGTCGGCGCGCTGGCGCGTCCCGTGGGCGGCTGGCTGGCCGACAAGGTCGGCGGCGCGCTACTGACGTTCTGGGTATTCGTGCTGATGGTCGCCGCCGTCTTCGGAGTGCTGTACTTCCTGCCCAGCGGCGCGTCGGGCGGCAATTTCTACGGATTCATGGCGCTGTTCATGGCGCTGTTCGTGCTGACCGGCATCGGCAACGCCTCCACCTTCCGCATGATCCCGGTGATCTTCCGCACCATGCGCGAACGCGAGCTGGGGCCGGCTCCCGGCGCCGACGAGAAGGCCGCCGCGATGCGTCGCGCGGGCATCGAATCGGCCGCGGTGATCGGCTTCTCCTCGGCAATCGCCGCCTATGGCGCGTTCTTCGTGCCCAAGAGCTACGGCACCTCGATCTCCTTGACCGGCGGTCCGGAAATGGCGCTGTACGGCTTCATCGCATTCTATGTGACCTGCATCGCGATCACCTGGTGGTGGTACTTCCGGCGCGGGGCCGAAGCGCCGTGTTGAGTGCGACCGGTTTGCATGAGCCGGCAATCTCGCGGCAAGATTGACGAAGAGATGCAGGTTTTTCCGTCGTCCTGAAGAGGGTTTCCTGATGAGTTATTTTCTCGATCGGCTGCAGTTCTTCAAGCGCGACCGGACGACCTTCGCCGACGGCCATGGCACCACCCGCAGCGAAAGCCGCGAGTGGGAAAACAGCTATCGCGCCCGCTGGCAATACGACAAGGTGGTGCGCTCCACCCACGGCGTGAACTGCACCGGCTCGTGCAGCTGGAAGATCTACGTCAAGAACGGCCTGGTCACCTGGGAGACCCAGCAGACCGACTACCCGCGCACGCGTCCCGACCTCCCCAACCACGAGCCGCGCGGCTGCCCGCGCGGCGCCAGCTATTCCTGGTACCTGTACAGCGCCAACCGCCTGAAGTACCCGCTGGTGCGCGGCGCGCTGCTGCGGATGTGGCGCCAGGCGCGCAAGACCATGTCGCCGGTCGACGCGTGGGCGAGCATCGTCGAGGATCCGGTCAAGGCGAAGGACTACAAGTCCAAGCGCGGCATGGGCGGTTTCGCGCGCGTGCGCTGGGACGAGGCCAACGAGATCATCGCCGCGTCCAATCTCTACACCGTCAAGCAGTATGGCCCCGATCGCGTGATCGGCTTCTCGCCGATCCCGGCGATGTCGATGATTTCCTATGCAGCCGGCGCGCGCTACCTGTCGCTGCTCGGTGGCGCCTGCCTGTCGTTCTACGACTGGTACTGCGACCTGCCGCCGTCCTCGCCGCAGGTCTGGGGTGAGCAGACCGACGTACCCGAGTCGGCCGACTGGTACAACAGCCGCTACCTCATCGCCTGGGGCTCCAACGTTCCGCAGACGCGCACGCCCGACGCGCATTTCTTCGTCGAGGCGCGCTACAACGGCACCAAGTGCGTGTCGATCTGCCCCGACTACTCCGAGCTGGCCAAGCTCACCGACCACTGGCTGCATCCCAAGCAGGGTACCGACGCCGCGCTGGCGTTCGCGTTCGGTCACGTGATCCTCAAGGAGTTCCACGTCGACAAACCCTCGCAGTACTTCACCGACTACTGCCGCCAGTACACAGACATGCCGCTGCTGGTGCGTCTGGAGAAGCGCGAGGACGGACGACTTGTGCCCGGGCGCTTCCTGCGCGCCAGCGATCTGGGCGGGCTGGGCGAAGACAACAATCCCGAGTGGAAGACACTGGCCTACGACGAGAACAGCGGCGAACTGGTGGTGCCGCATGGCTCGGTGGGCTTTCGCTGGGGCGAGAAGGGCCGCTGGAACATCGAGGAAAAGGACGCCAAGGGGCGCGACACGCGCCTGCGGCTGAGCCTGAAGGATTTCGACGCCGACATCGAGGCGGTGAGCTTCCCGTATTTCGGCGGCATCGAGCACGATCGCTGGACCGCATCGAAGTTCGAGGACGTGCTTGAGCGCAACGTGCCGGTGCGCAAGCTGCAGCTGGAGGACGGCAAGCAGTGGGAAGTGGCGACCGTTTACGACCTGTTGCTGGCGCAGTACGGCGTCGATCGCGGCCTGGGCGGCGACAACGTCGCGGCCAGCTTCGACGACAACGTGCCCGGCACGCCGGCCTGGCAGGAGAAGATCACCGGCGTGCCGCGCCTGGACGTGATCGAGATCGCGCGCGAGTTCGCGCGCACCGCCGACAAGACCCACGGCCGCAGCATGATCATCGTCGGCGCGGGACTGAACCACTGGTTCCACAACGACATGAACTACCGCGGCCTGATCAACATGCTGGTCATGTGCGGCTGCGTGGGCCAGACCGGCGGCGGCTGGGCGCATTACGTCGGCCAGGAGAAGCTGCGTCCGCAGACCGGCTGGATCCCGCTGACGTTCGCGCTCGACTGGTCGCGCCCGCCGCGACAGATGAACGGCACCTCGTACTACTACTTCAACACCGACCAGTGGCGCTACGAGAAGATCCTTGCCAACGAGCTGCTCTCGCCGCTGGCCGACCCGAAGAAGTACACGGGCACGCTGGCCGACTTCAACCTGCGCGCGGTGCGCATGGGCTGGCTGCCGTGCGCGCCGCAGCTGGACCGCAATCCGCTGCAGGTCGCACGCGACGCGAAGCAGGCTGGGCAGGCGCCGGCGGATTACGTGGTCGAAAAACTCAAGTCCGGCGAGATGGATTTCGCGTTCGCCGATCCCGATTCGCCGCAGAACTGGCCACGGGCAATGTTCATCTGGCGCTCCAACCTGCTCGGCTCCTCGGGCAAGGGCCACGAATACATGATGCGGCACATGCTCGGCACCCGCAGCGGCCTGCAGGGCAAGGACCTGGGCGAGGAGGGGGCGGTCAAGCCCGAGGAGATCAAGTGGCGCGACGAGGCGGCCGAGGGCAAGCTCGACCTGCTGGTCACGCTCGACTTCCGCATGTGCACTACCGCGCTGTACTCCGACGTGGTGCTGCCGACCGCGACCTGGTACGAGAAGAACGATCTCAACACCTCCGACATGCACCCGTTCATCCATCCGCTGACCAAGGCGGTGGATCCGGCTTGGGAATCGCGCAGCGACTGGGACATCTTCAAGGGCATCGCCCGCACCGTCAGCGACATGGCGCCGGGCGTGCTGGGCGTCGAGCAGGACGTGGTGCTCACGCCGACCATGCACGACACCCCGGGCGAACTGGCGATGCCGCTGGACGTGCGCGACTGGAAGAGGGGCGAGTGCGAGGCGATTCCGGGCAAGACGATGCCGGCGATCTCGGTGGTCGAGCGCGACTATCCGAACCTGTACAAGAAGTTCACCTCGCTTGGGCCGCTGCTCGACAAGCTCGGCAACGGCGGCAAGGGCATGCAGTGGGATACGAAGGATGAAGTCGACTTCCTCGGCAAGCTCAACCACCAGGTGCGCGACGAGGGCGTCAGCCAGGGTCGCCCGCAGATCGAATCGGCGATCGATGCGTGCGAAGTCGTGCTGCACCTCGCACCCGAGACCAACGGCCACGTGGCGGTCAAGGCGTGGGAGTCGCTCGGCGAATTCACCGGCCGCGACCACACACACCTGGCAAAGGGCAAGGAGCACGAGGCGATCCGCTTTCGCGACATCGTCGCGCAGCCGCGCAAGATCATCTCCTCGCCGATCTGGTCGGGCCTGGAGGACGAGCACGTCAGCTACAACGCCGGCTACACCAACGTCCACGAGCTGATCCCGTGGCGCACCCTGACCGGTCGCCAGCAGTTCTACCAGGACCACGAGTGGATGGTGGCCTTCGGCGAAGGCTTCATGAGCTATCGCCCGCCCGTGGACACCAAGACCATCAAGCCCTTGCTCGACAAGCGCAGCAACGGCAACAAGGAGATCGTGCTCAACTGGATCACGCCGCACCAGAAGTGGGGCATCCACAGCACCTACAGCGACAACCTGATCATGAAGACGCTCTCGCGCGGCGGCCCCATCGTATGGCTGAGCGAGGACGATGCGCGCGAGGCCGGAATCGAGGACAACGACTGGATCGAGCTGTTCAACGTCAACGGAGCGGTGACGGCCAACGCGGTGGTGAGCCAGCGGGTGATGCCGGGCATGGCGATGATGTACCACGCCCAGGAACGCATCATCAACATTCCGGGCTCGGAGATCACCGGTACCCGCGGCGGGATCCACAACTCGGTCACGCGCACCGTGGTCAAGCCCACCCACATGATCGGCGGCTACGCGCAGCTGGCCTACGGGTTCAACTACTACGGCACCTGCGGTACCAACCGCGACGAGTTCGTGATCGTGCGCAAGATGAAGAAGGTCGACTGGCTCGACGGCGAGGCGGCGCCCAAGCTCGCCGAGGAGATTGCATCATGAAAGTCCGCGCCCAGATCGCGATGGTCCTGAACCTGGACAAGTGCATCGGCTGCCACACCTGTTCGATCACCTGCAAGAACGTGTGGACTTCCCGCGAGGGCGTCGAGTACGCCTGGTTCAACAACGTCGAGACCAAACCCGGCATCGGCTATCCCAAGGAGTGGGAGAACCAGGCCAAGTGGAACGGCGGCTGGGTGCGCACCCGCGGTGGCAAGTTGGTGCCCAAGGCCGGCGGGCGCTGGCGGATGCTGGCCAAGATCTTCGCCAACCCCGACCTGCCGCAGATCGACGACTACTACGAGCCGTTCGACTACGACTACCAGCACCTGCACGAAGCGCCGGAGGTCAAGCACCAGCCGACCGCGCGGCCGCGCTCCAAGCTCACCGGCCAGCGCATGGAAAAGATCGAGTGGGGCCCGAACTGGGAGGAGCTGCTCGGCACCGAGTTCGCCAAGCGCTCCAAGGACGTCAACTTCGACGGCGTGCAGAAGGAGATCTACAGCGCGTTCGAAAAGACCTTCATGATGTACCTGCCGCGCCTGTGCGAGCACTGCCTGAACCCGGCGTGCGTGTCGGCCTGCCCGTCGGGTGCGATCTACAAGCGCGAGGAGGACGGCATCGTCCTGATCGACCAGGACAAGTGCCGCGGCTGGCGCATGTGCGTGTCGGCCTGCCCGTACAAGAAGATCTACTACAACTGGAAGAGCGGCAAGTCCGAGAAGTGCATCTTCTGCTACCCCCGCATCGAGATGGGCGAGCCGACGGTGTGTTCGGAGACCTGCGTCGGCCGCATTCGCTATCTCGGCGTGATGCTTTACGACGCCGACCGCATCGAGGCCGCCGCCTCGGTGGAAGCGGAGAAGGACCTGTACCAGGCCCACCTGGACATCTTCCTGGATCCCTTCGATCCTGAAGTGATCGAAGCCGCCCGGAAGGAAGGCATTCCCGACAGCTGGCTGGAAGGCGCCAAGGCCTCGCCGGTGTACAAGCTGGCGGTGGACTGGAAGCTGGCGCTGCCGCTGCACCCGGAATACCGCACGCTGCCGATGGTCTGGTACGTGCCGCCGCTGTCGCCGATCCAGTCCGCCGCCGAACGCGGACACGTCGGCATGAACGGCGAACTGCCGGACGTCGCATCGCTGCGCACGCCGATGCGCTACCTCGCCAACCTGCTGACCGCCGGTGACGAGGCGCCGGTGGTGCGCGCCTTGGAGCGGCTGATCGCAATGCGGGCCTGGCGACGGGCGATGAACGTCGACGGCGTCGAGGACACGCAGGTGCTCGAGCAAGCCGGGCTCACGGTTGCCCAGGCCGAGGAGATGTACCGCTACCTGGCCATCGCCAACTACGAGGATCGCTTCGTCATCCCGACCGCGCACCGCGAGTACGCCAACGACGCCTACGGCGAACGCGGCGGCTGCGGCTTCACCTTCGGCAACGGCTGCAGCGGCGACAGCCCGGCCGACCTGTTCGGCGCGCGCCGCATCACCACCTACACCGTGCCGCCGCCGCGCCAGGAAAAGGAGCATCCAGAAGAGGTGGCGCCGTGAGCCTGCTCAAGCTGGTCGGCGTGCTCATCGACTATCCGCAGGACGAGCTGTGGCAACACGGCGACGAACTGCTGGCCGCCGCCGACGCGCCCGAGCTTTCGCCGCGCCGGCGCCGCGAACTGGGCGCCTTCGTGCAGCGGCTGCTCCATACCGATCCGCTGGTGGCGCAGGACGACTGGCTGAGCACCTTCGACCGCGGCCGCTCGATGAGCCTGCTGCTGTTCGAGCACATCCACGGCGAATCGCGCGACCGCGGCCAGGCGATGGTCGACCTGATCGAGGCCTACCGCAAGAACGGCTTCGAGCTTGCATCCAAGGAGCTGCCCGACTACCTGCCGCTGCTGCTGGAGTACCTGTCGCAGCGCCCGCCGGAAGAAGCACGCGACTGGCTGCACCATGTCAGCCACATCGTCGGGCTGCTGGCCGCGCGCGCAGGCGAGCGCGAAAGCCCGTATGCGCTGCTGTTCGAGGTGCTGGTCGAGTTCGCCGACGGCAAGCTCGACCTTGACACGCTGCGCCGGCGCGCCAGCGAGGAACCGCGCGACGACACGCCCGAGGCGATCGACGCGCTGTGGGAAGAAGAGGCGGTGCGCTTCGGCGGCGAGGCGCCCGACGAGAACTGTACGCCCCAGGGTCCGCAGCACGCGCGACCCGAGGCCCTGCGCGAGGTGCAGTCATGAGTCATTCCTTCAATGTGTTCGCCTTCGGCATCTACCCGTACATCGCGCTGGCGGTGCTGTTTCTCGGCAGCTGGCTGCGCTACGACCGCGCCATGTACACCTGGCGCACCGGTTCGAGCCAGCTGCTGTCCAGCCGCGGCATGCGCATCGCCAGCAACCTGTTCCACGTCGGCATCCTGGCGATTCTCGGCGGGCACCTGGTGGGCCTGCTGACGCCGCCGTCGGTGTATCACCATTTCATCAGCGTGGAGAACAAGCAGTTGCTGGCGATGGTGGCCGGCGGGATCTTCGGCGTGATCTGCCTGGTCGGGCTGGTGATGCTGCTGTGGCGCCGCCTGTTCAACCCGCGCGTTCGCGCCACCGGCGCGCCGGCCGACACCATGGTCCTGGTGCTGCTGCTCGCGCAACTGCTGCTCGGTCTGTACACGATCGTGCTGTCAACGCACCACATGGACGGCAGCGTGATGGTCATGCTTGGAAACTGGGCCCAGCACATCGTCACCTTCCGCGCCGGCGCCGCCGACTTCATCGCCGGTGTGCACTGGGTGTACAAGGCGCACGTGCTGCTGGGCATGACCCTGTTCCTGATCGCGCCGTTCACGCGGCTGGTGCACATCTGGAGCATTCCGATCAGCTACCTGTGGCGTCCTTACCAGGTCGTGCGCCGGCGCCAGGCGCCGCTGCGCTACGGACCGGAGGCCTAGGCGATGGCGCAGGCCGGACAGGCGCAGCGGGTGCTGCCGATCACCGTGATCGATTCGGAAAAACCCGTCCCCGAGGATGCGCACGAGCACCACGGCAGCGACGCGGACGGCCCGCGCAGCTTCGGCCGGCCGGCGCCGTGCATGCTGTACGTCGGCGACACACCGATCAGCGAGGCCGACATCGCGCACGAAATGCAGCATCACCGCGCGATCAAGCCCGAACGCTCGCGCGCCGACGCCGCGCGCGCGCTGGTGGTGCGCGAGCTGCTGCGGCGCGAGATCGAACGGCTGGGCCTGACCGCGTCCACCGTGCCGGTCGGCCGCGAGACCGACGAGGAAGCGGCCATCCGCACCCTGCTCGAACGCGAGGTCGAGCGGCGCGTGCCGAGCGAGGACGACTGCCTGCGCTACTTCGAGCAGAACCGCGAGCGCTTTCGCTCACCCGACCGCATCCGCGTGCGCCACATCCTGCTGGCCGCGCCCGCCAACGACGTCGCCGGCCGGCTCAAGGCGCGCAGCGAGGGCGAACGCCTGATCGCCGAACTGCAGGCCGATCCGGTGCTGTTCGCCGACTTCGCGATGCGCCATTCCCACTGCCCGTCGAAAGGGCAGGGCGGAGACCTTGGGTGGCTGGAGAAGGGCCAGACCACGCCGGAGTTCGAGCGCCAGGTATTCCGCCTGCGCGAGGGACTGGCCGCCTTTCCGGTCGAATCGCGGTGGGGCTACCACGTCGTCCAGGTCGACGCGATCGCGCCGGGTGAGGCGCAAAAGTTCGCCGACGTGCGCGACCGGATCGCCGACTACCTGGAGCTGCAGACGCAGCAGATCGAGGTGCAGCACTACCTTCTGTCGTTGCAAGAACGCTTTGAGGTGCGCGGCCTCGACGAGATCGAGGCTGCCGCGGGCTGACGTCGCGGGCTTGCATCCGGCGCCGCGCCATGTGATTTCATCCTATCGGATCGACGACCATGCAGGATTCGAACTTCGTCTCGCCCGCGCAGCAGCAGCGCGCGATGTGGCTCAGCACGTTCGCCTTCACCGTGTGCTTCGCGGTGTGGACGATCTTTTCGATCATCGGCATCCAGATCAAGCAGGACCTGGGCCTCAACGAAACCGCGTTCGGCCTGCTGATCGCCACGCCCATCCTCACCGGTTCGCTCACGCGCCTGTTCCTGGGCATCTGGGCCGACCAGTACGGCGGCCGCCTGGTGCTGACCCTGGTGATGCTGGCCGCGGCGGCGGCGACCTGGCTGCTGACCTGGGCGCATACCTACACGCAGTTCATCGTCGCGGCCCTGTTCGTCGGCCTGGCGGGCGGCTCGTTCTCGGTGGGGATCGCCTACGTTTCCAAATGGTTCCCGGCCAACCGGCAGGGCACGGCGCTGGGCATCTTCGGTGCAGGCAACGTCGGCGCGGCGGTGACCAAGCTGCTGGCGCCGATGGTGATGGTGGCCGCGGGCTGGATGATGGTGGCCAAGGTCTGGTCGATCGGCATGGCGGTCACGGCGGTGCTGTTCTACCTGCTCAGCCAGGACGATCCCTCGCTGGCGCAGCGACGCAAGTCCGGCGCCAAGCCGATGTCGTTCCGGGCGCAGATGGCGCCGCTGAAGAACATCCAGGTCTGGCGCTTCTCGCTGTACTACTTCTTCGTGTTCGGCGGCTTCGTGGCGCTGGCGCTGTGGCTGCCGCACTACCTCACCGGCGCCTACCGGCTCGACGTCAAGACCGCCGGCCTGTTCGCGGCCGCGTACTCGATCCCGGCCAGCCTGTTTCGCATCGTCGGCGGCTGGCTGTCGGACAGGGTCGGCGCGCGCACGGTGATGTACTGGACCTTCGGCGTGTCGGCGCTGTGCTGCTTCGTGCTGTCGTATCCGGACACGCAGTACGTGGTGAAGGGGATCGAAGGCGACATCGGCTTCCGCCTGGCGATCGGGCTGGTCCCGTTCACCGCGCTGGTGTTCGTGCTCGGCTTCTTCATGTCGCTGGGCAAGGCCGCGGTGTACAAACACATTCCGGTCTACTACCCGGACCACGTGGGCTCGGTCGGCGGCGTGGTCGGCATGATCGGCGGGCTCGGTGGCTTCATCCTGCCGATCGCCTTCGGCGCCATGAACGACCTGACCGGCGTGTGGACCAGCTGCTTCATGCTGCTGTTCGTCGTCGTGGCCGCGGCGCTGGCGTGGATGCACTACGCGATCCGCCGCATGGAGCGCGCGCACTTCCCGCAGATCGGCCGCGAGACCGACCTGCCGGAGATCATCGACGCGGCGCAGGTATCGCAGGTGCCGGCGGGCGCGCAGCGCTGAGGGGCGACCGCGCACGGCGCGGCGACACATCGCGGGAGGGTGGCGGGATTGGCAGGGCTGTCGTCCCTGTCAATCGCGCGGGCTGGCGGGCACGGGCAGGGCCAGCGCCAGCTCTTCCCAACCAAGCCGGCGCGTGCGTTCGAGCGTTTCAACGACCTCCCGGCTGGCGCGTTCGACCGCATCGAACAGCGGTTTTCCGGCCAGCATCCAGCCGGCCAGCCGCGCGCTGAACAAATCCCCGGTGCCCTTGACGGCGCACGCGACGCGGGGATGGGTGAAGACGCGCTGCCGGTCGCGGGTGACGGCGACCAGCACCATCCCTCGCGCATCCCATGCCTGCGGCGCGGCGCTGGTCACGACCACCCATTCGGTGGCGTCGGTCAGCAGGCCCGTGGCCGCGTCGACGCAGTCGTCGACCGTGGACAACTCGCGACCGGCAAGCCGTTCGAGCTCGAAGTGATTGGGCGTCAGCCCATGCGCGCGGGGCAGCAGTGCGCGCCAGGCGTCGATCATCCGCGAGTCGACGTAGACGCCGTGGTCGGAGTCGCCGATCACCGGATCGACGTGCACGCGCAGGTCCGGATGGGCGGGCATCACGGCCTGCAGCCAGGCGGACAGCGTCTGAGCCTGTTCCGGCCCGCCCAGGTAGCCGACGAGGATCGCCCTGGCGTGCGCCAGCGCGCCGCGCGCCACCAGGTCATCGAGGTAGCCGCGCAACCAGTCGGTCGGCAGCGCGCCGCCGTGCACGCTGGGATAGTGCGGCGTGTTGCTCAGGATCACGCTGGGAACGGCTGCCACGCGCAGTCCGAACGCGTGCAGCGACGGCACCGCGACGCTGTTGCCCACGTGTCCGTAGACGACCTGCGACTGGATCGAGACGACGTCGATCGGCAGCGCGCCGGGTCGACCTGCTTTCCGGTCAGCCACATCCGTCATGCCTGCCTCCGGTTCACGCCGACGCCGCCGGCCAGTAGTGGCTGTCGGGCAGGGCGCGTGCGCCGAAAATGGCCTGGCCCACGCGCACCGTGGTCGCGCCTTCCTCCACGGCAAGCTCAAAGTCGCCCGACATGCCCATCGACAGCTCGTGCAGGTCGACGCCGTCCGGCGCGTCCTGGCGCAGGCGATCGCGCAGTTCGCGCAGGCGAACGAAGCAGGGGCGCACCCGCTGTGCGTGGGGCGAGAACGAAGCCAGCGTCATCAGTCCGCGCACGCGCAGCGCCGAAAACGCGGGAAGCTCGCGCAGGAGCGCGTGGACATCATCCGGAGGCAGGCCGTACTTGCTGGCATCGTCGGAGGTATTGACCTGCACCAGCACGTCGATCGCGCGGCCCGCGGCCTGGAGGTGGCGATCGAGCAGCGCCGCCACGCGCAGGCTGTCGAGCGCCTGGAACTCGTCGGCGAACTGCGCCAGCTGCCTGGCCTTGTTGGACTGCAGGTGGCCGACCATCACCCAGCGCAGGCCCGGCAGGTCGGCCATCGCCTGCGCCTTGCGCTGCGCTTCCTGGACCTTGTTCTCGCCGAACCCGCGGCAACCGGCGGCGTATGCCAGGCGCATGCGCGCCTGGTCCACGGTCTTGCTCACGGGGACCAGCCGGATCGCGTCGCTGCGGCCTGCGCGGCGGGCGGCCGCCGCGATGCGTGCCTTCACGCGATCGAGGTTGGCGCACAGCTCGGCGACCGTTTCGGCGCGCGGCCAGGATGGGGCGTGGGCAGTCATGAGTCCGGAATCCGTCTCATCAATTCGGGTTGCCAAGTGCGTGTCTCATTGTCGCGCAATGGCGATTGGGAGGGGCGAACATCGATGTTTCAGGCGGATGGCGCCCGGGCCGCGTCAGGATGGTCGCGCTCGATCCCCGGCGACAGACTGTCGAGCACGAGCGCGCTCATCCGCGACAGGCCCTGTTCGCGCTGCTGCGCCGGCATGTGCTGGTCGTGCTGCAGGTGGTCGCTGACCGTCAGTACCGACAGCGCCTGGATGCCTTCGCGCATCGCAACGCCGTAGAGCCCGGCCGATTCCATCTCCACGCCGGCGATGCGGTGCTGCAGCAGTCGCGCGACCAGGTCCGCGTCGCCGCCGTAGAAACAGTCGGTGCTGAACACGCCGGCGATGCGCACGTCGACGCCCTGGCGCGATGCGGTCCCGGCCACGGCCGCCAACAGGCCGAAATCGGCGCAGGCGGCAAGATCGTGGCCGCCGAAGTGCAGGCGGTTGAAGTTCGAGTCGGTGGACGCCGCTTGCGCGAGCAGCACGTCGCCCAGCGCGAGGTCGCCGACGCCGCCGCAGGTGCCGACGCGCACGATCCTGCGTACGCCATGTCCCCGCGCCAGCTCGGTGGCGTAGATCGCGCAGGAAGGAATCCCCATGCCGCTGCCGAGCACCGACACGCGCAGCCCGCGGTAGCGGCCGGTGTAGCCGAGCATGTTGCGGCGCGAGTTCACCTGTACTGCATCGTCGAGAAATTCGCGGGCGATGTGCTGCGCACGCAGCGGATCGCCGGGCAGCAGCACGGTGTCGGCGATGGCGCCTGGCGGCGCGTCGATGTGCAGAGTGCCCACGTCGATGCCTTCAGGGTGCATGTCGGTGCGGGTCGGCCAGGGCTGCGGTCAGTTCCGCGAACAGCGCGCTTGCGCCGATCCGGAAGTGCGCGGGATCGATCCAGCCGGCGCCGAGCCGCGATTCGGCCAGGTCCAGGTAGACCGCCGCCTCGGCGAGCGTGCGGATGCCGCCGGCCGCCTTGAAACCGCAGCGGCCGCCGTCCGCGACGATGGCGTCGAGCATCAGCGCCGCGGCCATCGGGGTTGCGTTGACCGGCACTTTGCCGGTCGAGGTCTTGAGGAAATCGACGTTGCAGGCCAGGCCGATGGCGCAGGCGTCGCGAATCAGCTCGGCCGTGCCCAGCTCGCCGGTTTCCAGGATCAGCTTGAGCGTGGCTCCCGGGCCGCATGCCTCGCGGCAGGCGCGGACCACGGCCTCGGCCGGCGCCGGATCGCCGCGGCGAAGGCTGCGCCAGGGCAGCACCAGGTCGACCTCGTCGGCGCCCGCGGCCAGCGCGCGCCGCGTTTCGCGCGCGGCGCGCTCGGCGTCGTCGCCGCCATCGGGGAAATTGATCACCGTCGCCACGCGCGCCGCTCCCCGCAGCGCCCGGCGCGCGGTAGTGACGTGTTCGGGATAGATGCACAGCGCGGCGGGCAGTCCATGGGGCGTGCGCGCCGAGGCGCAGAGCGCCTCGATGCGCTCCGGCGTGTCGTCCTCGCCCAGGCTTGTCAGATCCAGGAGAGGCAGCAGACGGATCGCGAGCGCGCGGCGCGTGGCGGCGGCGGACATGGATGCTCCTGACGGTGGATGGGGGCGAAATTAGCCCGCGCCGACGCCCTTCGCCTTGATCTGCGGCAAGTCGAAGCGGGCCGCGGCGCCGTCAGCCGCCGGAGGTCGGCGACCACGCGCCCGAGAGCGCCCGCCCCGCGTCGCGCATCATCCCGACGAAGGCGCCCAGCCAGGCGACGAGCGCCAGCACCAGAAACGCGCCGGGCAGCCACTGCAGGAAAGCGAACCCCAGTGCCGAGAACATCGCGTGCGTGGCCGCCGAATACATGCCCAGCGGGAACACGGCGCCCCAGTACAGCGGGTCGTAGCGCAGCGGGAAACGACGGTACACGTGCCGCCACACGGCCAGCACCAGCAGCATCGGGATCCACCAAGTCCCTGTCGCCCAGTAGAACACCGTGAATCCCTTGATGAACGGCTGCAGCGACTGCAGGAAAGGCGCGTCGGCGACATTGACGATCAGTAGCGAGCCGGCCAAGGTGGAGATCGCCATCGCGCCCATGTTGATCCAGTACGGCGGCGACAGGTCGCCAGGCTCGAAGGTGAAGAAGGTGTAGCGGTAGAAGATCAGCGACATCATCCAGATGTACAGCATCCCGCCCCACAGCCACATCGACAGCGCGAAGAAGTTCATCTCCAGCTTCCACGGCTGGCCGATGCGGGCGGCCAGCAGCGCGCCCAGCACCGCGATCGACTGCGTCGCGACCACCGCCAACAGCCAGCCGCCGTTGATGCCACGCTCCAGCGGCGGCTTGCTGCGCTTGACGGTGAAGATGGCGAAGATGGCGTAGGTCAGTCCGATCCACAGCCCGATCGCCAGCCACCACAGCGCCAGCGCGACGGCGAGGTTAGCGGTGAGCAGCAGGACCTGGCTGCCCAGCACGCTGGTGGCGACGACGACGGTGAAGAATCCGGGACCGCGCAGGTGGTCGGCGAGGTCGCGCAGGAAGGCCTGCCGATGCCGCAGCAACCGCAGCGCGAACAGGATCCAGAGCCCCGCGTAGAACGCGATATTGAGCGCGAACAACCCCCATGCGACGGCGCGGTGGCCGAGCATGAGCGCGGCGATGGAGAGGATGCCGGTCGACATCACCAGCGCGAAGTAGGCCGGCGACAAATCCCGCAGACTGGGCGGCCGCCGCGCGGCGGGTGGTCCGTCGTGCACGGGACTCACCACGTGCCTGCGGGACCGGGGCGGCAGCTCACGGATCAGAAGGGCAGGGTGACCTTGCCCAGGTGCCCGAGGAACAGGAACACCGAAACGAAGACGGCATTGAGCGCCCAGGCCACGGTCAGCCAGCGGGCGATGTAGCCCCAGGTCTCGTTCCTGACGTTGAGCGCGTCGACCCAGATGGTGCGCATGATCCACGCGGTATAGAGCACGAAGCCGCCCAGCATCAACGCCAGGGTCGGCGTGCCGACCTGGCGGTAGAAATACACGATGGCGCCGAACAGGACATGGCTGACCAGCACACCGTAGATCCAGAACACCACCCACAACCTGGAGCGGCCGCGCGGTTCGACCGGTAGCGATTGCGTGTTCATGGCGTTCTCCATGGCAAGAAAGGATGGGATACCCGGCGGTGGACCGCCAGGTGGTGGTGGTGACGGGACGTCATCGGCCGGCTCTGCATCGGTCAGCTCATCGGCGCTCCAGCTGCACCAGGTCGCCATGGCGGTCGATCGCGAGGAACTCGCCGACCCGGCCACCCTTGATGGCCTCGACCATCAGGCGCAGCGGCTGCACCGCCTCGTCGCTGTTGGGCGCATGCCCGCCGCGGCCGGACAGCGCGGCCACGAACAGGATGTCCCAGTCGATCCCCGTCTGCCGCGATTCCTCGGCCAGCGCGGCGAAATCGCCGATCTCCTCCGGCGCCTTGTCCACGCACAGGGCCGGGGCCAGCGCGCCGCCCTCGCCGCGTTCGAACCGCAGCTTCTCCTCGGCGGTGGCGTCGGCCGGCAGCTCGGCCGCGGCGAACACCAGCAGCAGGCGCTGCGGTTCGTCCTGCGCGCGCGCGGCCTGGAGCAGTCCGGAGAAATCGTGCAGCGACATGGGAAGCGACCTCGGTGCGCGGAGCAGGGCGCGGGAAATTCCCGACCCATTGTCCCCGATAGACCGGATTGTTGTCCTCCCCGTCGCGCTTGGCATTGATCCAGGTCATGCTGGGCGCGAACACGATGCTGCAATGCAGCATCCGAGCGGAAGCCTGAATGCGCGGTCATGCCGTGAAGCCGGCCATCCAGACATCAGCCTTGCGCCGCGGCCCTCATGCCAGCAGTGTCCGCACCCGCCGGTCGAGGAACTCGAAATAGCGGTCGATGTAGCTGATGCCGTTCTCGCGGTCGATCAGGTAGGGATTCATCAGCGTGTGGCGCAGGATCAGCAGGCGGTCGTCGTGGTCGCCGCCGAGCGTCGCCGGATCGATCTGCAGTGCTTGCAGGATGCGCCGCATTTCCACGTCGCCCAGCGCTTCGGGCCGCAGCGTGGTCACTGAGCCGAAGAACTCGCGCGACTGCAGCGGCTGGCGCGGATCGCTGCGCAGCATTTCGTACAGGCGACGCACGAAGGTGTTGGCGCGCGAGAGGTCGCGGTTGCCGGCCGGGTTGAGCGCCAGGCAGACCAGGTTGCTGTCCGCCGCGAACGGCACCAGCGCATGCAGCGTCCCGGATATCTCGTCGGCAAAGCGCCGGGCACGGCGGTCGAAGGCCTCGGCGGCGACGATGGTCTGCGCCTGCAGCCGACCGAATCCGGCGTGATCCAGCGGCAGCACCTTGTGGGTGACGTAGGCGGCGGCCGCCATCGCGCCGGGCTTGGAGCCCTCGAGGATGAACTGGCCGAGGCTGCGGTAGCGGGCGAGGTAGGTGGCCGGCGTCGCGTCGTGGAAGACGTAGTCGGCGTGCTCGGCCAGCAGCGCGGTCGCGCGGTGGTCGCGGCAGATGAAGGCGCCGGCGCCATAGGGCAGGTAGCCGAGCTTGTGCGGATCGACGGTGACCGAGTCGGTGCGCCCCAGTGCCGCGAAGGCGGCGTAGACCTCCGGCGCGGGGAACGCCTCGAAGCCGTTGCGCACGCCTTCCAGCGAACGCAGGCTGCCGTCGGCATTGCGGAACAACGTGGCCAGGTAGCCGCCCCAGGCGCCATCGACATGCACGCCGAAGCCGAGGCCGCGCGCGGCGAAGCGATCGCGCGCATCGACCACGCCGTCGACCGGATCGACGGTGCCGTACTCGGTGGTGCCGAGCACCGCCACCGCCATCAGCACGGGTTGCTTTTCGCGCTCGCAGGCCGCCAGCGCCGTTTCCAGCGCGTCCAGGTCCAGGCGCATGTTGCGCTCGGGCAGCAGCTGCAGCTGCGCGCGGCCCAGGCCGAGCAGCTTCAGGCCCTTGCTCCAGGAGTAGTGCGCGGTGATCGGCGCCAGCACCCTGGGGACGCGCAGCTGCGGATGCGCGGCGAAGAAGTCCGCGATGCCCAGCTGCTCAAGCCGCTGGTTCTCGACGGCGGCCTGCCAGCGCCGGCGTGCGGACACGGGCTGCGCTGCGAGCCAAGCCTGCCACTGTTCGAGCAGCGCGATGCCGGCCGCCGGCGAGAGGTTGAACGCGGTCCAGTCGTCTTCGGGCAGGTCGATGTCGGGAACTTGCGCGGCTCGCAGCGCGACCGGGAAGGCCTTCAGCGCCAGCGCCGTGCGCAGCGCCTGGTAGTTGGCCACGGTGCCGCCGGAGGTCAGGTGGCCGAAGGCGCAGTCGGCGCGCCCCGGATCATGCGGGTAGCCCAGCATCCGCGCCAGCTGCAGTCCGATCCGGACTTCCAGGTCCACGGTCACCGGCGCGGCGTCCTCGCTGACGTTGTTGGGGTTGTAGGGCAGGGTGAGGATCTGCGCCGCCAGGCCGGGGATGAGCAGGTCGGACACCATATGGCCCAGATAGCGCGGGCTGTGGAACGGTACCGAGTTCTTCAGCGCTGCCGACAGCTGGTGCAGCTCGCGCCGCAGCCGCGCCTCGAAGTCCTGGTAGCCGGGATCGTGCGAGGCGTGGGTCGAAATCGCCGGCGGGTCCTCGGGATGGAAGTTGCGGCGCCAGTACACGTGGTCGCGCAGGAACTCGACCACGAGCTTTTCCAGCAGCGTGTCGTTCTCGCCGTACGGGCCGAGGAAACAGGCATCCAAGGCACGGCCGGAGGTCGCGGGCGCGTTGGCGCACATCGGGGCGTGGCGTCAGCGGACGATCGTGACGGGCGTGTCGCAGTGCGCGATGACCTTGCTGGTCACCGAGCCGAGCAGCAGGCCCTTGATCGCGCCGCGACCGCGCGACCCCATCACGATCAGGTCGAAACGGCCGCTCTGCGCATACTTTGCGATCGCTTCGGCCGGTTTGGCGACGACCCGCTCTTCCTTGAACGCGACGCGCGCGCGCTTGAGCGCTGCGCGCGCGGCCTTGATCGCGAACTCGCCGTTGTCGTCGTGCAATCGCTTCTGGGCCGTGGGGCCGATCTCGATGGCCACC
This sequence comes from Luteimonas sp., assembly GCA_041905645.1. GTDB lineage: Bacteria > Pseudomonadota > Gammaproteobacteria > Xanthomonadales > Xanthomonadaceae > Luteimonas. The sequence goes on along the minus strand of JAYRKR010000001.1, from coordinate 12,503 downwards.
GCCTTGCTGATGGGCGGATCGGCGTAGAACAGCACCAAGTCGGCCGGCTGGGCCAGTTGGCGCACCAGCTTCACCGCGTATCTGACCGCTCGCGTGCTGGTCGGGCTGCCGTCCACGGCTAGGAGAATTTTCATTCGGATGGCTCCGGTCGTCGCTGCCGCGGCGACGGCCGTATGGCAAGGCTGTATCGGCCACGACAGTCTATTGGGCTGGCCATCGCGGGCATTGACCTCGATCAAGCCGGACCGCCGATCCGGCCGTCTGTCTCCGCGGCCGGCAGGCGCTGCGCCGGTCCCTAATCCGCGCGGTGCTTGACCTAGCTCAGGGCGTGCGAGCCATGGCCGTGGGACGCTTGCCGGCATCTTCAGGAGAACCCACATGACCATCGCCCTCCGCCGCGGCGCGCTGCTGCCGCTCTTGTGCCTGCCCCTGCTTGCCCATGCGCAGGACAGCATCGTCGAACCGACCTGGAACCTGCGCCTGCGCCATGAGCAGGTCGACGACGACGCCTTCGCGCGCGATGCCCGCGCCGACACCCTGCGCCTGCGCGCCGGCCTGCGCTTCGCGTTCGGCGATGGCTGGTCGGCGCTGGTCGAAGGCGAGGGCGTCGCCAATGCCGGCGACGACTACAACAGCGGCGCCAATGGCCGCACGCAGTATCCGGCCGTGATCGACCCCGAAGGCGCCGAGCTCAACCAGGCCTGGATCGGCTGGCACGACGCCCATTTCGCCGTGACCGTGGGTCGGCAACGCATATTGCTCGACAACCAGCGCTGGGTCGGCAACGTCGGCTGGCGCCAGAACGAGCAGACCTTCGACGCACTGACGACCGAATGGAAGGCAGGCGACGCGTGGACGCTGAAGTACGACTGGCTCGGCAGCGTGCAGCGGGTCAACGGCGATCGCGCGCGCGACCGGCTGGCGCGCGATCGCGACCTCGATACCCACCTGCTCAACGTGGGCTACAGGCACGGCAAGCAGCAGTGGAACGGTTACGCCTACCTGCATCGCGACCGCGACGTCGCCGCAACATCCAGCGCCACGTACGGCCTGCGCTGGAGCGGCGACCTGACCCGCGACGGCAGCGGCTTCGGCTGGACGCTGGAGGCCGCGCGGCAGCGCGACTACGGCAACAGCCCGCTGGACTATTCGCATCACTACTGGCTGCTCGAGCCGTCCTGGAGCATGCGCGGCACCAGTTTCAAACTCGGCTGGGAGCACTTGGGCGGCAACGGCAGTCACGCGCTGCAGACACCCCTGGCGACGCTGCATGCCTTCGACGGCTGGGCCGACAAGTTCCTGGTCACGCCTGTCGGCGGGCTGGAGGACCGCTACCTGTCGGTCGGCGGCAAGTTCGGCCGCGTGCGCGACGGCAAATTCGCCTGGACCGTCGTCTATCACGATTTCCGCGCGGACACCGCCACGGCCGGCATCGAGGACTATGGCCGCGAATGGGACGCGTCGCTCGGCTTCCCGCTGGCCAAGGGTCTGCAGGGCCTGGTCAAGCTCGCCGACTATCGCAGCGACGGCTTCGGTCGCGATACCGCCAAGGTCTGGCTGCAGCTGGAGTGGTCGAGCTCCAAATAAGTCCCAAGGAATATCTGAACAACCTGGGAAGCTCTGAACAATGAAAACCCTGCCTGCGCGGGAATGACAGCTGGGTCGCTGTCCGCTTCGCGATTCAACTGGCCGCAATGCGCGACTCGATTACGGCGCCGGGCACGCCGAGCCGGATCGGCGGGATCCTCAAGCTGTCCATTGACGGCTTTCAAGCACGGGCAGGCGTACAGTTTCCCGGCGGCATCGAAGCCGATGCCGCGCATGGGGCGGAATCGGGCCATGCGTTCAACCCACCCGGAAAGCAAGGCGGCCTTCATGCAGGATGCCATCCTGGTCATCAACGCCGGATCGTCGAGCATCAAGTTCTCGGCGTTTCCGGCGCACGCGGACACGCCGCGGGGGGTGCTGCGGGGCAGGCTCGAAGGCCTCGGCGTCGCGCCGCACCTGCGGGTCGAGGATGCCGAGGGCCGCGTGCTGGAAGCCGACAACTGGCCCGCCGGCACGGCCTTGGGCCATGACGATGCGATGGCGCATCTGCTGGAGAAGCTGCCGACCTGGCTGAAAGGATGGCGGGTGAGCGCCGTGGGGCATCGCGTGGTGCATGGCGGCGCAAGGTTCAGCACGCCGGTGCAAGTGGACACCGACGTCCTGCATCATCTGGAGGCGCTGATCCCGCTTGCACCGCTGCACCAGCCGCACAATCTCGCGCCGATTCGCATGCTGCTGTCGCAGGCGCCCGAACTGCCGCAGGTGGCCTGCTTCGACACCGCCTTCCACCACACGCTGCCCGACGTCGCGCGCACCTTCGCCTTGCCGCAGGCGATCGCCGCGCGCGGCGTGCGCCGCTACGGCTTCCACGGGCTGTCCTACGAATACATCGCCTCGGTGATGACACGTCGTGACCCGGCGCTGGCCGGACGCGTCGTGGTGCTGCACCTGGGTAACGGCGCCAGCATGTGCGCGATGCGCGAGGGCAAGAGCGTGGCCACCACCATGGGCTTCACCGCGCTCGACGGGCTGCCGATGGGCACGCGCTGCGGCGCACTCGACCCGGGCGTTGTCCTGTACCTGATCAGGGGGCTCGGGATGGACGTCGATGACGTGCAGACGATGCTCTACGAGCAGTCCGGTCTGCTCGGGGTGTCCGGCATCTCCGGCGACATGCGCGAATTGGAGGCCAGCGACGACCCGGACGCAGCCCGCGCCATCGACCTGTACGCGTATCGCATCGGGCAGGAACTGGGCGCGCTGGCCGCCGCGCTCGGCGGTCTGAACGCGATCGTCTTCACCGCGGGCATCGGCGAGCACAGCGCGCATGTCCGCGCGCGCGTCTGCCGCGGCGCGGCCTGGCTCGGCGTCGAACTCGACCCGGCGGCCAATCAAGGCCACGCCTGCCGCATCAGCACCGCCGAAAGCCGGGTCGGCGCCTGGGTGATACCGACCGATGAGGAATCGGTCATCGTCCGCCATACGCTGTCGGTGACGGCAGGAAACGCCGGCGCCTGACCGCAGGGAGCGGATGAGGGATAGACCGTCGTCAAGAATCGTCTCGGCCGCCATCGAACGGTGCGCCAACCCGGCAGCGGCATCGGAACAGATCGGAACAGGAGTCAGACCATGCAAGCATCCCGACCGCAGCCCAACGATGCGCTTCCCGGAGCCGACACGTCCGGAGCCCCGCTATCGCCGGAACAATTGCGCCTGATCGACGCCTGGTGGCGGGCCGCCAACTATCTTTCCGTCGGGCAGATCTACCTGCTCGACAATCCCCTGCTGCGGCAGCCGCTGACGCTCGATCACATCAAGCCGCGCCTGCTCGGGCACTGGGGCACCACGCCCGGCCTCAACTTCATTTATGCGCACCTCAACCGGGTGATCAAGGCCCGCGACCTGGACATGATCTTCCTCGCCGGGCCGGGGCATGGCGGTCCGGCCATGGTCGCCAGCACCTACCTGGAAGGCACCTACAGCGAGTTCTATCCCAGCATTTCGCAGGATGCCGAGGGCATGCGGAAACTGTTCAAGCAGTTCTCCTTCCCTGGCGGCATTCCCAGCCATGTTGCACCAGAGACGCCGGGATCCATCCACGAAGGCGGCGAGCTTGGCTACGTGCTAGCCCACGGATACGGCGCCGTGTTCGACAATCCCGACCTGATCGCCTGCTGCGTGGTCGGCGACGGCGAGGCCGAGACCGGCGCACTGGCGACCAGCTGGCATTCCAACAAGTTCCTCGACGCCCGGCGCGACGGCGCCGTGCTGCCGATCCTGCATCTGAACGGCTACAAGATCGCCAGCCCCACCGTGCTCGCGCGCATCGGCGACGAGGAACTGATCGCGCTGTTCGAAGGCTACGGCTATGCGCCTAGCATCGTCGAAGGCTCCGATCCGCCCGCGGTGCATCAGCGCATGGCGGCCGCCATAGATGACGCCATCGACCGGATCCGCCAGTCCCAGCACGAGGCGCGCACCACCGGTGATCGTCGGCGTCCGCGCTGGCCGATGATCATCCTGCGCACGCCCAAGGGCTGGACCGGGCCGGCGCAGGTCGACGGCGTGCAGGTGGAAGGCACCTTCCGTTCCCACCAGGTGCCGCTGTCGGGGCTGCAGGGCAATCCCGAGCACGTGCGGATGCTGGAAGCCTGGATGAAGCGCTACCGGCCCGAGGAGCTGTTCGATCAGGACGGCCGCCTGCGCCCGGAGCTGGCCAGCCTGGCGCCGACGGGAGCGCGGCGCATGGGCGCCAATCCGCACGCCAACGGCGGCGCGCTGCTGAAGGAACTGCGCCTGCCCTCGATCCGCGATCACGCGGTGGACGTCGCCTCGCCGGGCACCGGCGTAGCGGAGACGACCCGCGCGCTGGGGCGCTTGCTGCGCGACGTCATGCGTCTGAACGCGGACGGGCGCAATTTCCGCGTGGTCGGGCCAGACGAGACCGCGTCGAACCGATTGGGCGCGCTGTTCGAGGTGACCGACCGGATGTTCGTCGGCGACATCGTCGAGGGCGACGAGCACCTGTCATCGGACGGCCGGGTCATGGAGGTGCTGAGCGAGCACCTGTGCCAGGGCTGGCTCGAAGGCTATCTGCTGACCGGGCGGCATGGATTCTTCTCGTGCTACGAGGCCTTCATCCACATCGTCGATTCGATGTTCAACCAGCATGCGAAATGGCTCAAGGTTACCCGCGAGATCCCGTGGCGGCGGCCGATCGCCTCGCTCAACTACCTGCTGACCTCGCACGTCTGGCGGCAGGACCACAACGGCTTCAGCCACCAGGACCCCGGCTTCATCGATCACGTGGTCAACAAGAAGGCCGACATCATCCGCGTCTACCTGCCACCGGACGCCAATACCCTGCTGTGCATCGCCGACCGCTGTCTGCGCAGCCGGAATCTGGTGAACGTCATCGTGGCCGGCAAGCAGCCGGAGCTGCAGTACCTGGACATGGACGCGGCGATCAGGCACTGCGAGGCCGGCATCGGCATCTGGCCGTGGGCGAGCAACGACCAGGGCGACGCTCCTGACGTGGTGATGGCCTGCGCCGGGGACGTGCCCACGCTGGAGACCCTGGCGGCAACCGATCTGCTGCGCGTGCATTTCCCGCAGCTCAAGGTGCGGGTCGTGAACGTCGTCGACCTGATGGCGCTGCAGCCGGACACGGTGCATCCCCACGGCCTGACCGACAAGCGCTTCGACAGCATCTTCACCTCGGACAAGCCGGTCGTGTTCGCCTACCACGGCTATCCCTCGCTGATCCATCGGCTGACCTACCGCCGGACCAATCACGACAACATCCACGTCAAGGGGTACAACGAGGAGGGCAGCACGACGACGCCGTTCGACATGGTTGTGCGCAACCGCATGGACCGCTTTCATCTGGTCATGGAGGTCATCGATCGCGTGCCGGCACTGGGTGAATCCGCCGCTGCCATCCGGCAAGCGCTGGTCCAGCAGCTGATCCAGCACGCCGGCTATATCCGCGAGCACGGCGAGGACATGCCCTCGATCCGCGATTGGACGTGGCCGCACGGCGTGGCGGGCAGCGGGTGACGGCGGCGATGTCTGGCCAGCGGCCAACCATCCCGATGGCGCTTGATCCAGGTCATTGCCTCTTGTTGCCGTCGACGCGATCCTGCCGGCCAGGAGCCGGTCGAATCATTCAGGAGAGCTGCATTGGAATTCCACGTTGAAATCACCGGCGGAGCACCGGATCTCGACGCCATCAGCGAGACGATCTTCACGCTCGATCCGAGCGCGGTGGTCGACATCGACCCGTCCGGGGGCTTGCTTCGAGTGGCGGCAGCGGTCGATTCCGCCGAACTGATCGCCCTGCTTGGCCGAAGCGGTTATCCGGTGGACGCGCGACAGGTCAGGCAGCTGCCCTCCATCTGTTGCGGCGGTTGCAGCGGATAGCGGCTGCAGGCTGCCGTCGGCGCGGAACATCGCGGGAGACAGCCGCGCGCAGGCGTCCGTCATTCCGACATCCGTTCTGGATCAGATGGTGCCCGAGTAGCGCGGACCCTCGGTCGGCTGGCCGGAAGCCACAGGATCGAGGTATCGATCGAAACACATCGCGATATTGCGCAGCAGCAGGCGCCCCGGCGTGGTGGCCCGCACGCGGCCGCGCGCCAGCGTGACCAGGCCGTCTTCGACCAGCGGCGCCAGCCGCGCCAGCGCGTCGGCGAAGTAGGGCTCGAAATCGATCGCGTAGCGGCGCTCCAGCGCCGCGACCGGGATTTCGCCCTGGCACATCAGCGCCTGGATCAGGTCGGCGCGCAGGCAGTCGTCCTCGTCCATGCGCATGCCGCGGAACACCGGCAGGCGGCCCTGGTCGATCGCCGCGTTCCAGGCCAGCAGGTCGCGCGGGTTCTGGCTGAAGGTGTCGCCGATGTGGCTGATGGCGCTGACGCCGAACCCGATCAGGTCGCTGTCGGCGTGCGTGGTGTAGCCCATGAAGTTGCGGTGCAGGCTGCCGTTGGCCTGCGCGCGCGCCAGGTCGTCGTCGGGCAGGGCGAAATGGTCCATGCCGATGTAGACGTAGCCGGCCGCGGTGAGTTTGCCGATCGCCAGCTGCAGCAGCGCCAGCTTGTCCTCGGCGCTGGGCAGGTCGGCGGCCACGATCTGCCGCTGCGCCTTGAACAGGTGCGGCAGGTGGGCGTAGCCGTACACCGCCAGCCGGTCGGGCCGCGCGCGCGTGATGATGTCGAGCGTGCGCGCGAAGCCTTCGTGCGTCTGCCTGGGCAGCCCGTAGATCAGGTCGACGTTGACCGAGCGCATGCCGCTGCCGCGGCAGGCGTCGATGATCGCCAGCGTGGCGTCCACGTCCTGGATGCGGTTGACGGCGGCCTGCACGTCGGGATCGAAATCCTGCACGCCGAGGCTGGCGCGATTGAAGCCGATCGACGCCAGTTCGCCCACCTCGGCCGGGGTGACGAAGCGCGGGTCCAGCTCGATGGAGATGTCGCGCTCGCGCGAATCGCTGAAGCGGAAGTGCCGGCGCAGCGAGTCGACCAGCTCGCGCAGCTGCGCCGGCGACAGGAAATTGGGCGTGCCGCCGCCGAAATGGCACTGGATGACGTCGCGGTCGCGGTCGAACAGTTCGGCCATCATCGCGATCTCGCGATACAGCCGCGCCAGGTAGGTCTCGGCGCGGGCCTTGTCGCGGGTGATGATGCGGTTGCAGCCGCAGTAGAAGCACGGGCTGGTGCAGTAGGGCACGTGCACGTACAGCGACAGTCGGCGCGGGATCGGATCGCCGTTGCTGGTCTCCACCGCCGCGCGCAGCGCTTCCTCGCCGAACCCCTCGTCGAACTGCGGCGCGGTCGGATAGGAGGTGTAGCGCGGACCAGGCCGGTCGTAGCGGCGCAGCAGGTCCGGGTCGATCAGGGGCGTGGCGGCAGACATGGCTGCAACATAGGCAGGGCGCGGCCCTGCGGCATTGACACAGGTCAAATGAGGCAAGCACGATCGGGGACGCGCGATCGGCACATCCGGCCGCGCCCTGCTCAATCTCGCCTCCGGCATGAGTCCATGGACTACCGCAACTCTTTCCCGCAGGGGCACCCGGGGTCGCGCCCGAGGTCGACGCCTTGAACGGGGTCTTCTGGGTGTCCGCACTGGTGGTCCTGTCCTTGGCGGCGGCGCTGGCGCTGGTCTTGGGCAGGCGTCGGGAGAATGCGAAAGCGGACACGATCTTGCGAACGCTGGTCGCGTACGCCGCCGTCGCCCGCGAGCGTTCCGGAGCGGCGCGGGAAAGCGGAGGCCAGGCGCTGCCGGCACCGGTAGCGCGCTACTTTGAGCGCGCCTTGCCCCGGCATGGCGGCGAAATCCGGCTGGCGCGGCTCCGAAATGCCGGTACGCTGAGGATGTCCACGCAGAGCCAGCGCTGGCATCCTTTCACGGCCAGGCAGGTGGTGGTGCCCGGGGTGTGTGGTTTCGTCTGGGATGCGCGGGTGGCGATGCCGCTCGGATCGCATGTGCGTGTCGTGGACAGCCATGTCGATGGTATCGGGGCGGGCAGGGTCAGCCTGCTGTCGGCGATCCCGGCTGCGTCCGGACGCGGCCGGCCCGAACTTAATTCCGGCGCCCTGCATCGCTATCTGGCCGAAGCGGTCTGGTATCCCACTGCGCTGCGACCGGAGTCGGGCGTACGTTGGGAGGCGCGCAACGAAAGCACAGCCATCGCGCACCTGGACGATCGCGGCGTGTCGGTCGCCCTGGAATTCCGTTTCAACGCCCAAGGCGAGGTGGAAAGCGTGTACAGCCCCGGACGCTGGTGCCGGTTCGGGGACCAGTACCGAAAGGTACCGTGGGAGGGTCACTTCCGGGACTACGAAGTGCGGCAGGGTTTCCGCATCCCCGCCTATGGCGAGGTGGGCTGGTACGTCGGAGGGCAATGGCAACCCGTCTGGAAAGGGCGCCTGACAGCCTCGGATTTCGAAATCTCCGACTGAGCCGCCCCGGGAACCGGGCCGTTCCGAGAAGCGATCGTCCCGGCGTTGCCGGGCGATTCACGAGACTCGATGCGCGTCCGTTTCCGACCTCCAAGCAAGGGTTCGCGCTGCAGGCGTGCCTCGCACTTGGAGGTCGTCTCCGTGCCACGCCTCGTGCCATGTTCAAGCCGATCGGCGTAGTGGCGGCGAAAAACGGGACGGACCGGGGTCAAATGTGTTTTCGACATTGCCATTGAAATCAATCACATGCCAGTCTTGGTCAGCCAAACCCGGTTGACGCCAGCTGAAACCGCGTCCCAATCACCGCCTACGAACTTGGGGGTCGGGAGTTCGAATCTCTCCGGGCGCGCCATCAGACGGACACGTGGGAAGCCGGCGATCGATCGCCGGCTTTTTTCGTTTCCGGACCCGCGATCCCGCGCCGGCACATCCCTCGCCGCCGCGCGGTCAGTCCTCGAGCGCGAAGCAGAAGCCGTGGTAGCTGTCGACCTCGCAGCCGGGTTCGAACGGGATGCGCAGGCGGCGCTCGTACGATCGCCAATGGTCGAGGCAGCGGTACCCGAGCGCCTGCATCCCGGAGGTGAACTCCGGCACGGACGAGATCCGGTATGGGCGGATCGCGATGCACAGGTTCTGCAGCGTGAAGTAGCTGCGCTCCGGATGCATCGGCGTGAGGTTGACGAGCACGTGCCGCGGCCGCGAGGACAGGCGCTGCAGCAGCTCGGGCAGCGTGTAGTCGAGGTATTGCAGCGCGCCCGTGCTGACCAGGATGTCGTGGCCGTCGGCATCCGACGGGGACCCGGTGAACGCGAGCCGGCCGTCGGGGTCGTGCGCCAGTGCCCACTTGCGGCCGGCTTCCATCACCGAAGGCAGGTCGTGCACCGTCCAGCGCAGGCCGGCCGGGTAGTCCAGATATCGGCGGAAGCCGTAGTAGCTCACGCCGATGTGCCCGCCCAGGTCGAAGACCCGGCGCCCGCCCGCGGCCAGCAGCCGTCCCAGCCAGAACACCAGCGGGTAGTCGCTGACGCGGATGCGCTCCATGTGGTCGCGATACAGGCGCCCGGCGGCGTCGGTGTCGTAGCTGGCCGGGAGCGCGCGGGTCGACATCGCCTGCGCGGCGGCGAGCGCGTCGGCGAAGCTGGGGTAGACGCCGAAGTAGTCGTTGTCGATGCGGTAGGGACGGCGGAAGAGGCGTCGCCGCCAGGGTTCGGCCAGCCTGCGCAGCGCGGGCAATTCCAGCGCGTACAGTCCGCCGCGGCCGAGCAGTTCGCGGATCGTGTTGGGCTGGCTCGACATCGTCCGGATCCGGTGGGGTCGGCAGGTACAACGGCATCGGTCGCGCGGCGGGGCCATCGGCGCTGCGCTATCGTGGATCGCCGACCGGGAGCCCCGATGCGACTGCAAGCCGCCTTCACGCGAGCCCTCGACGCCGAGCCGGCGGGAGCGTCCGCGTCCGAGCCGACCCTGGCGGTGGTCCTGCAGGCCCGCGAATGGGGCCGCTGGCTTCCGCAGGCCTTCGAACTGCTCGACGAGGCCGAGCGCGAGCGCGTGCGGCGCCGGCGCCGCGAGGGGGACCGCGACATCGCGACGCTGGCCTATGCCTGCCACCGCCTGCTGCTGGCGCGGCTGCTGGACTGCGCGCCTGGCGCGGTACCGCTGCGACGCGACGCCCTGGGCTGCCCGCGGCTCGCCGGGGTGCCGGCGCACACGAGCCTGAGCCACGCCGAAGGCCTGGTGGCGCTGGCGGTTTCGCGCGCGGGCCCGGTGGGGGTGGACGTCGAGCCGCTGTCGCGCGCGGGCGCGATGGACGAGATCGCCGCTCGCGTCGCCCATCCGCTCGAGCTTGCGGCGGTGGACGAGCTTTCGCCGGCGCCGCGCCGCCGGGCCCTGCTGTCGCTGTGGGTGGGCAAGGAAGCGCTGCTGAAAGCCGCAGGGATCGGCATGGCCGAGGAGATGGACGGTTTCCTCGCACCGACGGGCGTGCCGCTGCCGTTGCCGGGCGGCGTCCCCGGCAGCGCGGTCGTCACCGTGTTCGAAGGCGAAGGCTTCCTGGCCGCGGTCGCCGCGCCGCCGGGCGGCCTCGCGATCGCGCGTCCCGGGACGCCCGCCGCGCCGCACTGACCCGGTCGCGTCGCGTCGCCGCCCGCACGGCGCGGTGGCCGGGCGATCCCTTCCGTTGCGTTGACCGGTGCATCGGAGCCGCAGCATGTCGCGCGGCGCAGGGGCACGGGGGAAACGCATGCATTCCACGCCAGCACGCAGCACGGGCCCGCACCCGTCACCGCGGAGCGTGCGCATGCCGGCCCGCGGCGCCGGGGCGGTGCGGTCGTGAAGGCGCCGCGTTCGAGCCGTTCGGTGCGGGCGATCCGCATGCTGTGGATGCTCGAGGTCGCGGTGCTCTGGCTCGCGGCCACGTGCGCGGTCTGGCTGCGAGTGATCGGCGACGACGCCGCGCGCGAGGCGTTCACCCGGATCGCGCCCATCCGCGGCCTGTTGCCCGCCCTGGTGGTGACGGCGTCGATGGCCGCGTTCGGCCTCTACCAGGCGCACGCGCGGCAGAACCGCCTCGACGTGTTCCTGCGCTTGGTGCTCGCGTTCGGCTTCGGCGGCGTCGCGCTGATGGTGCTCTATTACCTGGTGCCCCGGGTCTACATCGGCCGCGGCGTGCTGGCGCTGACGCTGGTGCTCGGTTTCGTCGGGATCCAGGCGCTGCGCGCGGGCGCGCACCGGCTGTTCGGCGCCGAGGCCTTCAAGCGGCGCGTGCTGGTGTACGGGGCCGGCGCAAACGCCGACCTCATCAACCAGCGACTGCGCCGCGCCAGCGACCGCCAGTCGTTCGCCATCGTGGGCTTCGTGCCGGTGCCGGGCCACCGGCAGGTGGTCGCCGACGCGCTGCTGGCGCGCACCGACCTGGCGCTGCCCGAGCTGGTCGAGATGCTCGGCATCCACGAGATCGTCGTCGCGCCCGACGAGCGCCGCGGCGGCCTGCCGATGGAGGAGATGCTGGCCTGCGCCCAGCGCGGCACCAACGTGATCGACCTGGCCGCGTTCTTCGAGCGCGAGGCCGGGCTGATCAAGCTCAACGTCGTCGAACCGTCCACGCTGGTGTTCTCCGGCGGCTTCGACCATTCGCTGCCGCGCATGCTCAGCAAGCGCTGCTTCGACGTGGCCGCGGCGGCCCTGCTGCTGCTGGCCAGCTGGCCGGCGATGCTGCTGGTGGCGCTGTGCATCAGCCTGGAGTCGCGCGGACCCGTGCTGTACCGGCAGGTGCGGGTGGGCGAGAGCGGGCGGACCTTCAGCCTGGTCAAGTTCCGCAGCATGCGTGTGGACGCGGAGGGCGACGGCGTCGCGCGCTGGGCGTCGCGCAACGACGACCGCGTCACCCGCGTCGGCGCGTTCATCCGCAAGACCCGCCTGGACGAGCTGCCGCAGCTGTTCAACGTGCTGCGCGGCGAGATGAGCTTCGTCGGCCCGCGGCCGGAACGGCCGCAGTTCGTCGACCAGCTCAACCAGGAAATCCGCTACTACAACGTCCGCCATTCGGTGAAGCCCGGCCTCACCGGCTGGGCGCAGCTGCGCTATCCCTACGGCGCCTCGGTGCGCGACGCCGAGGAGAAGCTCAAGTTCGACCTGTTCTACGTCAAGAACCACGGCCTGCTGCTGGACCTGATGATCCTGCTGCAGACGGTGGAGGTGGTGATGTTCCGGCGCGGCGCGCGCTAGGGCGACTCGGCCAGGCCCGGCTGCGGCGGAGGCGGCGGCGTCGCCGAGCCGGTCCGCAACGGATGCAGCGGCGAGCTGTACCAGTCCGCCAGCCTGCCCTTCTCGAAGCGCAGCCAGGACGGTCCGTAGGTCCATTCGACGTCGCTGCGGCGCATCGGCTCGCCCTGGATCGCGAGCACGGTGGCCTCGTCCATGCCGATCGCGAGCGGTCGCGGCGATGCCGCCTGCGCTTCGACCGCCGGTGCGGCGCGCGCGCCCGCAGCGCGCGCG
>JAYRKR010000093.1:0-13261 GCA_041905645.1 Luteimonas sp. | reverse complement strand
CCACCCCGCCTCCGGTTGTCGCCGCCCCCCGGGGGCGCCCCCCCCCCCCCCGCCAACGCCAGCGCGCCCTTGGGGCGCTCCTACGAGAAGGCGGGGGCAACCCAGATCTACGCGAACGGATCCGGGTCGCCCGCGAACAGCCGCTCCGACGCCCTGCGCTCGTCGCGCCCGATCTCCACGACGAAGGCATCGGCATCGCCGAGCTCCTCGAACGCCGCCACGCCGCGCTCGAGGAAACCCTGCAGCTCGCCCAGGCCCGCCAGCTTCGCCGGCCCGCGCGAGAACGCCAGCAGCGCCGCCACGCCCGGCAGCTTCAGCGCGCGGCCGAAACCGCCGCCGACCGCGACGATCAGCGCGATCTGGCGCGCCCGCAGCCGCGGCAGGCCGACCTCGCGATAGGCCTGCGCGTACAGCGCGACATCCAGCCTGCGCCGCTTCGGCGCGATCTCGCCGAGCGCCTGCGCCATGCGCAGGTCCAGCGCCTGGGTCAGCGCGCCCAGCTCGATCGCGTCGGCGACGGTGCGCAGCAGCTTCTGCGGCAGCAGTCGCTGCATCGTCGGCAGCACGCGCGCGATGTCGGCGTCGCGCCGGGTGAAGTCGCGGTCGCCGTAGACGTCCCCGAGGAAGAACTCCGCCGCCGGCCGGCGGGCCGGGTCGTCGAGGAAGTGCGCGAAGCTTCCGCGCAGCCGCGCGGCCTGCCAGCGCCGCAGCTCCGGCAGCCAGCGCAGGCGGTTGCGCGGTTCGCGCGCGGGGTCGTGCAGGGCCTGGTGGCAGGCGAGCCGGCGCTCGATGCGGCGGGAAATCGGCGGGCGTGGCATGCGCCCATGGTCGCCGATGCGGAGTGAAAACGGCCGCGACGGCGCCCGCCGGCGATCGGCTACACTCCGGCGACCTCGCCAACGGCACCTGCATGCTTTCCCTCCACCCGGCCCGGCAACGCGGCAAACCTTCCACGCGCGAGCCGGCCCGGATCGGCCTGGCGATCGCCGGCGGCGGCCCGATCGGCGGGATGTACGAGCTCGGCGCGCTGCGGGCGCTGGACGAAGCGCTCGAAGGCCTGGACCTCACCGGCCTGGACAGCTATGTCGGCGTCAGCAGCGGCGCCTTCCTCGCCGCCGGCCTGGCCAACCGCATGTCGACCGCGGACATGTGCCGCATCTTCATCACCGGCGACAGCGACGACGCGCGCTTCCGTCCCGACGCCTTCCTGCGCCCCGCGCTGTTCGAATACCTCCGCCGGGCCGCCAGCCTGCCGCGGCTCACCTTCGAATGGTGGCGCAGCCTGCTGCTCGATCCGCTCGAGATGCGCTGGTCGGACCTGGTCAACCGCTTCGGCGGGCTGGTGCCGACCGGCCTGTTCGACAACGCGCAGGTCGAGCGCTTCCTGCGCGACATCTTCAGCCGGCGCGGGCGCAGCAACGACTTCCGCGAGCTGGACGCGAAGCTGTTCGTGGTCGCGGTCGAGCTCGACAGCGGCGAGCCGGTGCTGTTCGGCGGTCCGGGCTGGGAGGACGTGCCGATCTCCCGCGCCGTGCAGGCCAGCGCCGCCCTGCCCGGCCTCTACCCGCCGGTGGAGGTGCGCGGCCGCCACCTGGTCGACGGCGCGCTCCGCCGCACCATGCACGCCTCGGTGCTGCTCGAGCGCGGGATCGACCTGCTGATCGGCATCAACCCGCTGGTGCCGTTCAACGCCGGCCTGGGCGATGCACGCGGCGGCGAGCCGGTCGCCGCCGGCGACGAGCGCCAGCGGCTGGCCGACGGCGGCCTGCCGGCGGTGCTGTCGCAGACCTTCCGCACCCTGCTGCAGTCGCGCATGCACGTCGGGCTGGCCAGGTACGCACAGCAGTACCCGGACATCGACCAGATGGTGTTCGAGCCCAACGCCCACGACGGCGAGCTGTTCCACACCAACGCCTTCAGCTTCGCCGCGCGACGGCGCGTGTGCCAGCTGGCCTGGCGCAACACCGTCGATGACCTGCGCCGGCGCGCCGGCGACCTGCGCCCGGTGCTGGCGGCGCACGGCATCCGGCTGCGCGAGGAGATCCTCGCCGACGAGGGCCGCACCCTGCTCGATGGCCTCGCCCACCCGCCGCCGCCGAGCACCGAGACCACCGCCCGGCTGCGCCGCGCGCTGGACGCCACCGAGCGCGTGATCGCGCGCCGCAGGACGGCCCGGCAGCGCTGACCCCCCTGCGCCTGTGGGAGCGGCTTCAGCCGCGAGCTTTTGCTGTTGCCCGCATCCGCGACACCTGAAGGAAAAAGCTCGCGGCTGAAGCCGCTCCCACAGGATGTCGTGTGATTGCTCTAGCCCGGGCGCGGATGCTGGCCGCCATCGACGCAAAGCCGGAGGACCCGATGGCCAAGTTCAAGAAAACCGCGAAGAAGACCGCCCAGCCGCAGCCCGACGTGCAGGCGCAGGCCGAAAAGCTCGCCAGGACGCTGAGCGAGTCGGCGCAGCAGATCTGGTTGGCCGGCGTCGGCGCCTTCGGGCGCGCGCAGGCCGAGGGCACCAAGCTGTTCGAGGGCCTGGTCAAGGAAGGCCTGAACCTGGAGCAGGCGGCGCGCAAGCTCGCCGGCAACCGCACCCACGTCGTGCGCGACGCGGTCGAGAGCCGCGTCGACCAGGCGCGCGAGCGCGCCACCGACACCTGGGACCGGCTGGAGAAGGTGTTCGAGGACCGGGTCCAGCGCGCCCTGACCAAGCTCGGCGTCCCCGGCCGCGACGACCTCGCCGACCTGAGCGCGCGCGTCGAGGCGCTCACCGCCGAGCTGCGTCGCCAGGGCGGCGGCAGTGCCCGCAAGGCCCCGGCGCGCAAGGCCGCGCCGGCGGTCAAGAAGGCCGCACAGCCGGCCGGCAAGCGCGCTACCGTGCGCAAGGCGCCGGTCCGCAAGGCAGCCGCCCGCAAGTCGCCTGCCCGCAAGGCCGCGCCGACCGCCCAGTGACACCGGCCGCCTGCGCGAACGCGCGACGGCCGCCGCTTCGCCCGCCAACCTGCGTGAAGACCGTATGCTCCCCTCCCCTTACGGCTTCGGGTTGGCGGGCTTCTTGTGTCCGTTCCTGAGCAGCCGGTCCTGACGCCCGCGCGCGTAACGACTATCCTTCCGCCTCCCCGAGCGGAAGCAGCACCGTGTTCGAAAGCGCGCACTGGATCATCGCCCTCGCCGTCGCCGTCCTGATCGGCGTCGCCGGCACCCTGTACTTCCGCCTGGTGGTGATGCGCCGCGACGAGACCGCGGCCGGGCTGGCCGCGCTGGCCGCGCTGTCGTGGCGCGAGTTCATGCACCTGGTGCTCGACGCGCTCGGGCGCCGCGGCTACTCGCGCGTGTTCAACCGCGAGGCGCCCTCGGGCGACGACGACGTCGTCCTGGAGCGCGACGGCCGCCGCTTCCTGCTCTCGTGCAAGCACGGCAGCGCCTTCGTGATCGGCAGCGCGCACGTGGCCGAGCTGTCCAACGACATCCGGCTGGCCAACGCCAACGGCGGCATCCTCGCCACCCAGGGACGGATCGCCTCCGAGGCGCGCGCCCCTGCCGCGCTGCAGCGCATCGAACTGCTCGAGGGCGCCTCGCTGTGGCCGGAGCTGCGCGAACTGGTCGATCCCGCGCAGCGCGCCGTCATCCTCGAGGGCACGATGGCCAAGGCGCGCAAGCGCACCCTGCTGTCGTGGGTGCTGGCGCTGGTGGCCGGCGCGGCGATGCTGCTGCTGGTGCCGGGCGCGAAGCCGCCGGCGCCGGGCGCCGATGCCGCCGATGCCGCGCAGGCCGAAGCCCGCGCATCCACCGCATGGGCGGAAGCTCCCGCACCCGAGCCGGCACCCGCCGCGCCGCTCGAACCGGTCGCCGCCCCCGCGCCCGACGACGAGGAAGCGCTCGAGGCGCAGCGCAAGGCCATCGCCGACGCGATCTCGACCCTGCCGATGGTCGACCGCGCGGTGTGGTCCACCCATTCGACGATCCAGGTCTACCTGCTCGATGCGAGCAAGGACGCGATCCCGCAGATCTGCCCGCTGATCGAGCGCTACGAGGCGCTCGCCTCCTCGCGCGTGCAGCTCACCCCGCCGCCGGGCAGCAGTGCGCCGACGCGGTTCCGGCAGTGCAGGAGCTATTGAGGGGCCAGGATTGCGATTGCCGGTTCGCATGGGCGCAGCCCGGAGTTCCATCCGATCACCCTGCCGATCATCGCTGCCCGTGAAGCCCTTCTCCCGCCTGCGGGAGAAGGTGGCGCGCAGCGCCGGATGAGGGGGCGAGCAGTGCAGGCGCTATTGAGGGGCCAGGATCGCGATTGCCGATCCGCATGGGCACAGGCCGGGGGACCACCCCGTCGCCCGGCCGATGCATCGCTGTCCACTGAAGCCCTTCTCCCGCCTGGGGGAGAAGGTGGCGCGCAGCGCCGGATGAGGGGGCGAGCGAAGCGAGCTGCCTTTTGCCCTTCGTTATTCCGGCAGGATTAAAACCAAAAGCACGCTTCGCTACGGTCGCGCCCCTCCTCCGCCCCCACTGAAGCACTCGGGGGCAGGGCCTACGGCACCCCACTCCCGCAAGCGGGAGAAGGGCTCGCCCATCTACCAATGCACGCCGCGCATCAGTGAAGCAAACGCGATCTGCTCGCCGCTCGGCTGCGCCTCGCCCTTGAGCGCCTTCTTGTCGCCGCGCGCGGCGGCCGAGTCCGGGAAGAGCTCGAAGGCGGTGCTCATGATCACCTCGTAGGCCTTCGGCGCCAGGGCGTTGACCAGCGCGGCGAAGATGCCCAGGCGCGTCGCGATCCGGCTGGGCTTCTCGATGATCGCCTTCACCAGCAGGTCGGCCGCCTCCTCGGGCGTGAGCGTCGGCACGCTGTCGTACATCTTGGTCGGCGCGATCATCGGCGTCTTCACCAGCGGCATGTTGATGGTGGTGAAGCTGATGCCCTTGCCCGACAGCTCGCCCTGCGCGCAGCGGCTGAACGCATCCAGCGCCGCCTTCGAGGCCACGTAGGCCGAGAACCGCGGCGAGTTGGCCAGCACGCCGATCGAGCTGATGTTGATGACATGGCCCTTGCGCCGATGGGTCATCGCCGGCAGGAAACCCATGATCAGCCGGATGCTGCCGAAGTAGTTCAGCTGCATGGTGCGCTCGAAGTCGTGGAAGCGGTCGTAGCTGGCCTCGATCGAGCGCCGGATCGACCGCCCCGCGTTGTTGACCAGGATGTCCACGTGGCCATGCTCCTTGAGCACGGTGGCCACCAGCCGGTCGCAGTCGGCCATGTCGGACAGGTCGGCGGTGTAGGCGAACACCTTGCCCCCTTTCGCCTTCATCCCGTCGCGCGCCTTGAACAGCTCCTCCTTGCCGCGCGCGACGATGATCGTGGTCGCGCCCGCCTCGGCCACCCGCTGCGCGGTCGACAGCCCGATGCCCGACGAGCCCCCGGTGATGACCACCACCTTGCCGCGCACCTTGCCCTTGAGCGTGCGGTCGACGAACAGGTCCGGATCGAGGTGCCGCTCCCAGTAGTCCCACAGCCGCCACGCGTAGTCCTCCAGCCGTGGCACCTCGATGCCGCTGCCCTTGAGCGCGCGCTCGGCCTCGCGGCTGTCGAAGCGGGTCGGATAGGTGACGAACCGGAGCACGCCCTTCGGGATCCGGAAGTCCTTCAGCAGCATGCCGACGAAGCGCCGCACCGGCGGCAGGCTGCCGACCGCGCCGCGGATGCTCGGCGGCACGAAGGCGAACATGCGCGCGTCGATGCGCATCGTCATCTCCGGCGCGTGGCCGGCGCGGCAGAAGGTGTTGAGCACCTCGCCCACGCGCATCGGCTCGGGATCGGTGAGGTGGAAGGTGTGGCCGTCGAGTTTCGGCCTGTGCGCGATGTGGTCCATCGCGTCCGCCACGAAGTCCACCGGCACGATGTTGATGCGCCCGCCCTCGATGCCCAGCGTCGGCATCCACGGCGGCAGCATCTCGCGCAGCTTCTTGATCAGGGTGAAGAAGTAGTAGGGCCCGTCGATCTTGTCCATCTCGCCGGTCTGCGAGTGGCCGACCACCATCCCCGGCCGGTAGATCCGCCACTTGACCCGCGTCTCCCTGCGCACCAGCCCCTCGGACTCGTGCTTGGTGCGCAGGTAGGGATCGTCCAGCCCCTCGGCCTCGTCGAACATGTCCTCGCGGAAGATGCCCGGGTACAGCCCCGCCGCCGCGATCGAGCTGGCGTGGTGGAAGCAGCCGGCCTCCAGCGCCGCGGCCAGGTCCAGGGCGTGCTGCGTGCCGTCGACGTTGGCGGCGCGCTGCGCCTCGGCGCCGGCCTCCAGGTCGTAGATCGCCGCGAGGTGGAAGAAGTGCTTCACCTTGCCCTTGAGCGCGCGCACCTGCGCCGCCGTGAGCCCGCACCTTTCCGCGGTCATGTCGCCGTGGACCACGACCACGCGCTTCATGTCCCAGCCCATCTTCTTCGCGATCGCGTCGAACTTCTTCTGCGAGTCCTTGCGCACCAGCACGTGCACCGTGCCCTTGCGCCTGAGCAGGTTGGCGACCAGGAAGCGTCCGATGAACCCGGTGGCGCCGGTGACGAAGTAAGCCATGTCCTTGCCTCGTGGGATCGCGTCGCGCGGCGGCGACCGTGGCTGGCTAAGTTGCCAGAGCGGCGGCGCAGGGACAATTGCCGGCCCGCCCCCCGCCCCTCGTGTCATCCCGAGCGCAGCGAGGGATCGGTTCTCCCGCAGCCGGAATCCCTAGCTGCGCTCGGATGACAACCGGAGCCGAGGGCCGATGGATCCCCGCCTTCGCGGGGATGACGATTCCCGAACCGCGCCCGTGGCCGGTTGACCCCCTCCTGCGCGCGTGCTGTCATGCCAGCCTCTTCCGACGGGGGACCGCCATGTCCGATCTGCAAACCCGCTTCGAACAGGCCAAGCAGGACGTCCAGGGCCTGTCCGAGCGCCCCGACAACGACACCCTGCTGCGCCTGTACGCGCTCTACAAGCAGGGCGCCGAGGGCGACGTCAAGGGCGAGAAGCCCGGCTTCTTCGATTTCGTCGGCACCGCCAAGTACGAGGCCTGGGGCAAGCTCAAGGGCATGGCGCCCGACGAGGCCAAGCAGAAGTACGTCGACCTGGTGAAGAAGCTGGCGGGCTGACCCCGCCGCGCCCGCGCCCGATGCCCCCGCGCCAGACGCGCCAGCGCATCCTCGACTGCTCGCTCGCGATGTTCAACGCGCAGGGCGAGCCCAACGTCACCACCAACCACATCGCCGACGAGCTGGAGATCAGCCCCGGCAACCTGTACTACCACTTCCGCAACAAGGACGACATCATCGAGCAGCTGTTCGCGCGCTTCGACGCGCGGATGGACGATGCGCTGGCGCCGCCCGACGGACGCCTGCCGGGGCTGGAGGACATCTGGCTGCAGCTGCACCTGGTGTTCGAGTGCATCTGGGACTACCGCTTCCTGTACCGCGACCTGGTCGAGATCCTCAGCCGCAACCGCCGCCTGCGCGTGCGCTTCGCGCGCATCCTCAAGCGCGCCGACGACAGCGCCCACCAGGTCATGCGCGGCCTCTCGCGGGCCGGGGTGATGCGCGCGTCGGCGGCCGAGCTCGACGCCGCGGCCACCAACATCCTCGTGCTGGCCACCTTCTGGCTCAACTACGCCGCGGTGCGCGGCGACAAGGACGAGCAGGCCGCGATCCGCGCCGGCATCGTGCAGGTGATGATGCTGCTGGCGCCGTTCCTGCGCGACGCCGAGCGGGTGCACCTGAACTCGCTCACGCAGGCCTACATCGACTGACGCCCGCTGCACCTCGCGAGACCGCCTCGGCCGCGAGCTTTGCGGAACACGACGCCCCTACCCCTGCCTCACGAAGGCTCTTCAAGTCGCCATCCCCGCGAAGAGGGAGGTCCCGGCACGCACCCAAGCCGATGGCTTCCGGTTCTTCCGGGAACGGCAGCGCAAGGACGCGTCGACGCCGCCGCCCCCAGGCACCGTCATTCCAGCGAAGGCGGGAATCCAGCGGCCTTGTGGCCGTCCGCCGGCGCGAAAGTCCCTGGATTCCCGCCTTCGCGGGAATGACGGCCCTGGAAAGGCCTCCGGCCGGGATCGTGTCCCCGGCCGCAGGCGCCGCCTAGCGCCCCTTGCGCGCGATCCTGCGGTCGGCCTGGCGGCGCGCGGACAGCGGCCGCGGGGTTGCCTTCTTCGCCGCGGACTTGCGCGGCTGGCGGCGAGGCTGCGGCTGGCGGCGCGGCGGCGCCTTCATGCCCAGTCGCCCCAGCACCGGCGCGAGTCCCCGCTCCAGCTGCGCGCCGAGGCGGCCGACGGCCGGTTCGACGCGTTCGCGTAGCACCAGCGCGCCGCCGCGGGCGACCAGCGCCGCATCGCCGGCCAGCCGCACCGCGCGTCCGCGCGCCCTGCCCGCTTCGCCGGCCACGCCGGCGAGCGCGCCGCGCGCCTCGCGGCGCGCCACGACCAGCGCGCCCAGCGACGCCAGCCATACGTGGCGCAGGCTGGTCTGCCTGCCGTTCGGGGAAGATTTGCCGATTGCCATGTCCGGACTCCGGGGGAAGCGGCCGAGGGCCGCGTTGGAAGCGCAAGCCTGCAGGCTCGCCCCCGAGCAAACACACTATCCGTGACGCCGGCACGACCTTGCAGGGACCCGTCGGCCCGACTGCACTCCGCGGCGTGGCCACCGCCCCCGTCGAAGCACCCGACGCGCGGTCGCGCTTGCCAGCCGCCGGTCCGGCGGGCAATGCTCGCCGCATCGACAGCACAGGACGCGATCATGGCTTCGAAGACCGGCTGGGCCGCCTTTCCCCACGACGCCAAGGGCTTCGCCTACGCGGGCGAGGCGCTGAAGAAGGCGTGGCCGAAGCTGCACGCCGGCGACTGCGAGCCCTTCCCCGACGACAAGCGCGCCGCCGCCTTGCTCGAGGCCGCGGGCAAGGCCGCGCCGAAGCTCGATGCCGCCGCGCTCGCCGCCGCGCTGCAGGACGCCTGGCGCACCTTCCACCGCGGCGACTTCAAGGCCGCCTTCGACGCCGGCAGCGCGCTGGGGCCGGTGGGCGCCTCGGTCGCGGCCAAGGCGATCGGCATCCATGCCACCTACCTCGTCGACGACGAGGGCGAGAGGCTCAGGCGCTTCGAGCAGGCCGCCAAGCTCGCCGAGGCCGCGATCAAGGCGCTGCCGGACGAGGCCAACAGCCACTATCGCCACGCCTTCGCGCTGGGCCGCTACAGCCAGGGGCTGTCGATCGCCAAGGCGCTCAAGCAGGGCATCGCCGGCAAGGTGCGCGCCTCGCTGGACGCCGCGCTGGAGCTGGCGCCGAAGCACGCCGAGGCGCACACCGCGCTGGCGCTCTACCACGCCGAGATCATCGGCAAGATCGGCGCGATGATCGGCGGCCTGACCTACGGCGCCAAGGCGGCCGAGGCCGAGTCCCACATCAAGGCCGCGCTCAGGCTCACGCCCGATTCGCCGATCGCCCACATCGAGCACGGCAACGTGCTGATGCTGCTGCACGGCGACAGCAAGGAGGACGCCGCCGCCGCCGAGTACGAGAAGGCGGCGAAGCTCAAGCCGCTCGACGCGATGGAAGCGCTGGACGCGGCGTATGCGAGGTCGCAGCTGGAGTGAGGGGCGGTCCCCTCCCGCCTCGCGGGAGAGGACTGGGGTGAGGGTGCGCCAAGTCGCCGCGCATCTCCATGGAGGCGGGAAACCCCGGGGGACGGCGCGGCGAAAAGCCGGAGCCTCACCCGGCGCTGCGCGCCTCACCCTCCCGCGGGCGGGAGAGGGGCTGCGAGGCACGGTGCCGGGCTTCCTCACGCCATTCCGACCAGTCCCCGCTTCATCGCCAGCAGCCGCAGCTCGTGGTCCGAGTTCAGCCTGAGCTTGGCGTAGATGTTGGTGCGGTGCGCGTACGCGGTCTTGGCGTTGATGCCGATCGTGGCGGCCACCCGCGCCACCGAATGGCCCCGCGCGAGCAGCAGGAAGACCTGCGCCTCGCGGGCGGTGAGCTCGGGCAGCGCGGCGTTGCGCCGGTTCGCGCCGTCCTCGGCCTCGTAGTCGCGCACGTCGCTGCCCAGGTAGGTGTCGCCGCGCCCCACCGCCCGGATCGCGCCCACCAGTTCGTCCGGCGCCGAGCGCTTGGTCACGTAGCCGCGCGCCCCCGCGGCGATCGCGTCTTGCACGTACAGTGCGCCGTCGTGCATCGTCAGCACGATGATCGCCAGTTCGGGGCGCTGCGCGAGCAGGTGCCGTAGCATGACCAGCCCGTCGCCGTCGGGGAGCGAGAGGTCGAGCACCAGCACGTCGCAGGTGGAATGCAGCATCCACGCCGCCAGCTCCTGCGCGCTGCCGACCTCGGCAGTCACCTTCCAGCCGGGCTCGAGCTCGAGCAGCTGCCGGAAGCCCGAACGCACGATGGGATGGTCATCGACCAGGACGATACGCAGTGTCGACATCGAACCAGACGCGGGAAGCCTCGGGAAACCCCGACATTGAAGCGCACCCGGCCCGGCGGCGTCGAGTCGTGGCGGCCTGGCTGGCGGCGTATCCGGCCGCCCTGGCCGCGGCGAGCTTCGTTTCCGGCGCACTCTGGTACCTTCCGGCGGGTCTGCGCCTGGGGACGCTGTGGCTGCTGCCGCGCCGCGCGTGGTGGGCGATGGCGGCGCTCGAATCCATCGTCCGGTTCGCCGTCGGCCGGTACCACCATGCCTTCGCGACGGACTGGGCGCAGCTCGCCAACGCGATCCTGCCGTGGTGCATCTATGCGGTGACGCTGCGCGCGCTGGGCCGGCACGGGCGCGGAACGCCGTCGCGCAAGGCGCTGCCGCGGCTGCTGGGCGTCGGGTTCGCGGCGGCGGTGCTCAACAGCATCGTCCTCACCGGCATCGACCTCAACGACGATGGCGGCCTGCGGTACGGACTGCCGGCGATGCTGGTCACCTACGCCCTCG
Source organism: Luteimonas sp. (assembly GCA_041905645.1). Classification (GTDB taxonomy): domain Bacteria; phylum Pseudomonadota; class Gammaproteobacteria; order Xanthomonadales; family Xanthomonadaceae; genus Luteimonas. The sequence continues at coordinate 2,341 of JAYRKR010000093.1, read as the reverse complement.
GCGACTTCGCCGGCACCGTGATGGTGCTGCCGGTCCTGCTGGCGCTGCACGACCAGGCCGGCCCGCGGCGCCTGGCGTGGCCGGCGCTGTTCGCCAACGGGCTGGTGCTGGCGCCCCTTGCGGTGCTGCTGGGACTCAAGCTGCTGCCCAGCATCGAGGCGCCCGTCTATCCGCTGGCGCTGGCGCTGCTGCCGCTGTTCCTGATCGCGCACCGCCACGGCTGGCGCCAGGCCGCGATCGGGCTCGCCCTGCTCGGGGGCGCCCTGGGACTGGTGCGGCTCCCGTTCGCGCAGGCACTGCAGCCCGGCCAGCTGCCGCTGCTGATGGCGATGGCCGGCTGCGCGACCCTGCTGCTGGGCGTGGCGATCGAAAGCCACCGCGAGCAGCGCGCCGAGCTCAACGCCGCGGTGCAGAGCCTGTCCACGCGCAGCACCGAGCTCGCCCGCGCGGCCAACCGGATGGCTTCGCTCCAGGAGCACGAACGGCGCCGCATCGGCGCCGAGCTGCACGACCAGCTGGGCCAGGACATGACCGCGATCGCCACCCGCCTGCGCGTGGTCGAGCTCACCGCCACCAATCCGGCCGTGCTCCAGGGCCTGGCGTCGATCAGCAACCTGCTCGCCGATGCGCACCAGCACCTGCGCGAGGTGATCAACGAGCTGCATCCGGCCGTGCTCGACCGCTTCGGCCTGGCCCGCGCGATCGCCGATGGGCCGTTCGCCGAGATGCTGCGCGAACAGGGGATCCTCTACACCGCCCGCATCCAGGGCCGGGTGGACGAGCTGCCCGACAGCATCGCGTCCGCGCTGTACCGCGTCTGCCAGGAAGCCGCGACCAACTGCGCGCGCCACGGCTGCGGCGGCCGCATGCACGTGCGCCTGCGCCTGATCCCGGCGGCGCTGAGCGCGGAACTGGTCCTGGACATCGAGGACCAGGCCGGCGCGATCGCGGTCGACCTCGAGCGCCCCGGCCGCGGCCTGCTCAACATCCGCGACCGCGCGCACGCGATCGGCGCCGACTACCGCTTCGATCCCGCGTCGGGGACCCCGCGCCACCAGCTGCGCCTGTGGACGCAGCTCCCCGAGCGGGAGGAGCCGTTCCAGTAGCGCGGGCCGGACTCAGGCGCGGCCGAACAGGCCCCGCAGCAGCGCCCTCAGCGCGCCGGCGGGAGGCGCCTCGGGCGTCTCGTCGCGCCGCGCGCCGCCGCGCGTGAGGGCCAGCGGCGGCGGAAGCACCGATGGATCCGCATCGACGACGATGCCGCGCGGCCGCGTCTCCACCATGTGCCAGGCGGCGTCCTGCCCGACCAGCCTCGCGGCGACCTCGCGCCCCTCCGCCAGCAGCGGCGGGCGGTGCGCCGGATGGGTGGCGCCGGTGGCCAGCACGTGGCAATGGCCCTCGGCGACGAACTTCTCGCCCCAGTACTGCACGCGGCGCCCGCAGCGCCCCGCCAGCGCCCCGGCGGCGACCTGCAGCCAGGCGCCGCGCGCCGCCATGCGCACGAAGATGTCGTAATGGCCTTCGATCCAGCCCAACCCTTCGGGATGAGCGAGGACCGGAGTGATGCCGAGGGTCATGAGCTCGAAGACCCCCTCCTCGAAGCGCGGCGGCATGGCATCGCCGGGCAGCTCCAGCAGCAGGTAGTGCGAGCCGGCGATGGTCGGGATGCGCCCGCTCCGGGTGCCGCGCGCCACGCCCGGCCCGAGATGGGCGAGCGCGCCCTCCACGAGGCGCAGGCGGATGTCCCGGGCATCGAGTTCGGATTGCAGGGCGGCGAGCGCGGCGCGGATGCCTTCGGTGGTGTTCTCGTACAGGCCGGGACGGACGCGCGGCGTGCACGCCACGGTGGCGATGCCGTCGTCGACCGCCATCCGCGCCATGGCCAGCGCCATGTCCAGGTCGACCGCACCGTCGTCGGCGCCGGGCAGCAGATGGCAGTGCAGGTCGTACATGGCTTCCCCCCTGAAGCGGCCGCAAGTCTAGCGTCCGCTCCGGCCCGGTCGACCGAGACTTTTTCGCGGTCGGGCGGGCCGGCGGGAGCCGCGGCAGGCGCACGCGCCCGGCCATGCCGGTTTTCCTGCGCATGGCCCCGCGGGCGGTTATCCGGCCTGTGGGCGCGACGGCAGTCGCGACAGGGCCCCGGCGACGGCCTGCCGCCATCACTCCCACGACCGCGGCGCTCGGCCCGCGCCAACCCTGGGTCGGCACGGCCCGGAGATGGCGCGGTCAGGGCATCTCCAGCAGCCGCGCGATCACCCGCTCGGCCAGCGCCTGCGCCGGCTCGGCCGTGGTGTCCAGCACCAGCTCCGCCGCCTCCGGCGCCTCGTACGCCGAGTCGATC
>JAYRKR010000092.1:2002-13364 GCA_041905645.1 Luteimonas sp. | reverse complement strand
ATACGAAGCCGCCCGGCGCCGCCTTCGCCGGCGAAGCCGCCGCCTGCGCGCCGATCGCGTGCGCGCGCACCGCGTCGTGCGCCTCCTTCAGCCCCAGGCCGGTGGCCTCGCGCACCAGCTTGACCGCGAGCACGAGGTCGCCGCGCGCCAGCGCGGCGGCGGCCTCGGGCGGGAGCGGGATGCGGTTCGACATCGCCGCAGCTTACCGCGTCCACCGGCTGCGCCCCAGCCGCGCTGCTCGGTCCGCTGCCCTTGCATCGGCCGCAACGGTGCGCCGTCGCCACGCTCCGGCAGGAGCGGCGTCAGCCGCGAGCTTTCCGCGCCGAAGGCCGGCAGGGAAGCACTCGCGGCTGAAGCCGCTCCCACGCTGCGAGGCGCCTGCCGGCCTGCGGGCGTTTCGGCGCCGCCGGCGAAAACGCCGGCTTGCGCCGGCGTCCTCGGGACCGCTAGCGGCACCGCGCGGTCAGGCCGCCTTGGACCACTTGCCCAGCGCCGCCATGCCGTTGTCGCGGGCGCGCGCGTGCACGGTGGCCTGCGCCTTGGCGAAGTTGCCGACCAGGTCCTGCGACCACAGCTTCAGCGCGGCCGACTGCATCGCGCGGCCGTAGGAGAACGACAGCGGCCAGGGGTTCGGACCCATGCGGTTCATCGCGTCCAGGTGCGCGGTGGCGTCCTCGTCGCTCTGGCCGCCGGAGAGGAACACGATGCCCGGCAGGATCGCCGGCACCGTCGACTTCAGGCACATCAGGGTCGACTCGGCGACCTCGTCGATGCTGGCCTGCTCGTCGCAGTCCTTGCCCGGCACCACCATCGAGGCCTTGAGGATGGTGCCCTCGAGCGCGACGTTGTGCTGGTACAGCGCGTCGAACAGCGAGCGCAGGGTGACCTCGGTGACCTCGAAGCAGGTCTCGATGTCGTGGCTGCCGTCCATCAGCACCTCCGGCTCCACCATCGGCACCAGCCCGGCTTCCTGGCACAGCGCGGCGTAGCGCGCCAGCGCGTGGCTGTTGGCCTCGATGCAGGTGCCCGACGGGATGTCGTCGCCGATGTTGATCACCGCGCGCCACTTGGCGAAGCGCGCGCCGAGCCTGTAGTACTCCTGCAGGCGCGGGCGCAGGCCGTCCAGGCCCTCGGTGACCACCTCGCCCGGGAAGCCGGCCAGCGGCTGCGGGCCCTTGTCGACCTTGATGCCGGGGATGATGCCGTTGTCCTGCATCACCTTGGTGAACGGCACGCCGTCCTTGGTGGACTGGCGGATGGTCTCGTCGTAGAGGATCGCGCCGCTGATGTGCTCGCCGAGCTTCGGCGTGGTCAGCAGCAGCTCGCGGTAGGCGCGGCGGTTCTCCTCGGTGTTGTCGATGCCCACGCCGGCGAAGCGCTTGGCGATGGTGTTGGTCGACTCGTCGATGGCGATGATGCCCTTGCCCGGCGCGACCATGGCCAGGGCGGTTTCGGCAAGCTGTTCGATGCTCATGTCGGGATGGCTCGTGGGGCGGCGGGATGACTGCCGATTATAGCCCGCGGCGCGGGGGCGGGCTTCCGCCACGCGCGTTGCAACCGGTTCCATCGCCGCCGGGGCGCTACCGCCCGGGGTTCGTCGCGTCATCCGTCCGCGGGTTCGCCGCGGAACCCCGCGTAGCGCAACCGGTGCAGCAGCGCCGACAGTCCCCGGCCGCGCAGCAGCAGCCCGACTCCCAGCGCTGCCTGAACCAGCGCACTCGCGACCTGCTGCCCGAATTCCGCCGGCCCTTCCATCCCCGGATACCGTTCGCGCATGCGCGCCAGCTCGATCGCGCGCACCAGCAGCCCTGCGCCGTCGACCAGCGCGCCGAAGAAATACCAGGCGCCCATCACGGACAGCCCGATGCCCAGCCAGGTGGAGGCGTCGAGATCGCTCTCGAACACCTGGTCGGCCGGCCCGGCGAGCGCGAGCCGCGCCAGCTTCCCGGCGAACAGCCACAACACCGCCGCGGCCAGCAGCCCCGCCGCCGGCGCGATCCCGAACCACCATGGGTCCATGCCGTTGCGCACCGCCTCCTGCATGCCGACCACCAGTCCCGGCAGCATCAGCAGCAGGCCGGCCACGAGCCACAGCGCGAACACGCGGATCGCGACGCAAAGCAGGGTATGGGCATTCGTCCTGGTCATCGCTCGCGCTTCCTCCGTCAGAGTTCCCCGAGCCCCTCCGCGCGCCCGTCCTCGCCCACCTGCAGCAGGCGCAGGGTATTGGTGGCGCCGTGGGTCTCCATGTGCTCGCCGCTGGTGAACACCACGCGCTCGCCGGGGCCGAGGAAGCCGGCTTCCACCAGCTTGTTGATGCTGCCGCGCGCGGCCTCGCGCGGGGTCTGGCCGCGGCTGTCGTAGTCCATCGGGAACACGTCGCGCATCAGCGCCATGCGCCGCCGCGCGCCCGCGTGGCGCGAGAACGCGTAGATCGGCGCGTGCGAGCGGAAGCGCGAGAGGTAGCGCGCGGTGCCGCCGGATTCGGTCATCGCCACGATCGCGCGCACGCCGATGTGCTCGGTCAGGAACATCGTCGCCATCGCGATCGCCTGGTCGGCGCGCTCGAGGTCGCGCGGCGCGGTCTCGAAGTCGGTGTCGGACTCGAACTGCTTCTCGGCGCCGATGCAGATGCGCGCCATCGCCTCGACCGCCTTCACCGGGTAGTGGCCCGCCGCAGACTCCTGCGACAGCATCACTGCGTCGGTGCCGTCGATCACCGCGTTGGCCACGTCCAGGACCTCGGCGCGGGTCGGGATCGGGCTGTCGACCATCGACTGGAGCATCTGCGTCGCGGTGATCACCACCCGGTTCTGCGCCAGCGACTCGCGGATGATCTTCTTCTGCAGGCCGGGCAGCTCGGCGTCGCCGATCTCCACCCCGAGGTCGCCGCGCGCGACCATCACCACGTCGCTGGCTTCGACGATTTCGGCCAGGTTCTCGATCGCCTCGGCGCGCTCGACCTTCGACACCAGCGCGGCGTCGCTGCCGTGCGAGCGCGCGACCCGGCGCGCCTCCTGCATGTCGGCGGCGTTGCGGCAGAACGAGACCGCGATGAAGTCGACGCCGATCTGCGCGGCGACCCCGATCAGCTCGCGGTCGCGCTCGGTCAGCGCGCCCAGCGACAGGCCGCCGCCCTGCTTGTTCAGGCCCTTGCGGTTGGACAGCACGCTGTCGTTGAGCACGGTGGTGGCGATGCGCTCGCCCTCGACCGAGGCGACCTGCAGCTGCACCACGCCGTCGTCGAGCAGCAGCACGTCGCCCGGGGCGACGTCGCCCGGCAGGCCGAGGTAGCTCACGCCGACCTGGCGCTCGTCGCCGGGCGGCGCGTCGGCGCGCGCGATCAGGTCGAAGCGGTCGCCCGCCTTGAGCCGGACCCTGTCGTGGGCGAACTTCTCGATCCGGATCTTGGGGCCGGGCAGGTCGGCGAGGATGCCGACCTCGACGCCGATGCGCGCCGCCGCCTCGCGCACGGCCTGCGCGCGCGCGACCTGCGCGGCCGGGTCGCCGTGCGAGAAGTTCAGCCGCACCACGTCCACGCCCGCGCGCAGCAGCGCGTCGAGCACGCCCGGCGCGTCCGTGGCCGGGCCGAGGGTGGCGAGGATGCGGGTGCGGCGGCGGTGCTCGGACATGCGGGGCGTCCTCCTGGCGAATGGCGCCCATCCTAGCCCAGCGCGATGACGGGCTGCGCTGCATACGATTGCGGACGCCGCCTGGCCCTCGCGGGAGCGACGGAAGCCGCGACGGCGCATCCCATCGGATGGGTAGAGCGAAGCGAAACCCATCGCCCCATCGTCCATCCCCCATCGCCCGCCACCATCAGGCGAGATGGGTTTCGCCTGCGGCTCAACCTATCCTACGCGGCGGCGCGGGCTTCCAGCGCCGCCACCGCGGGCAGCGTCTTGCCCTCTAGGAACTCGAGGAACGCGCCGCCGCCGGTGGAGATGTAGGACACGTCGCCGGCGATGCCGTACTTGTCGACCGCGGCCAGGGTGTCGCCGCCGCCCGCGATCGAAAACGCCTTCGAGGCGGCGATCGCGCGGGCAAGCGTTTCGGTGCCCTTGCCGAAGGCGTCGAACTCGAACACGCCGACCGGGCCGTTCCAGACCACCGTGCCGGCGCTCGCGATCATGCCGGCGTAGCGCCTCGCCGTCTCCGGGCCGATATCGAGGACCATGTCGCCGGCGCCGATCGCGTCGACCGGCTTCACCGTCGCCGGCGCGTCGGCCTCGAACTCCGGCGCGACCACCACGTCGGTGGGCACCGGGATGTCGGCGCCGCGCGCCTTGGCGTCGGCCATGATCCTCGATGCGGTGTCGACCAGGTCCGCCTCGTACAGCGACCTGCCGACGCCGAAACCTTCCGCGGCGATGAAGGTGTTGGCGATGCCGCCGCCGACGATCAGCTGATCCACCTTGCCGACCAGCGACGACAGCAGCTCGAGCTTGGTGCTGACCTTGGAGCCGGCGACGATGGCCAGCAGCGGCCGCGCCGGGTTGTCGAGCGCCCTGGCCAGGGCATCGAGCTCGGCCATCAGCAGCGGGCCGCCCGCGGCCTGCTTCGCGAAGCGGATCACGCCGTGGGTCGAGGCCTGGGCGCGGTGCGCGGTGCCGAAGGCATCCATCACGAACACGTCGCACAGCGCCGCGTACTGCTTCGAAAGCGCCTCGTCGTCGGCCTTCTCGCCGACGTTCATGCGGCAGTTCTCCAGCAGCACCAGCTGGCCGGGCGCGACGTCGACGCCATCGAGGTAGTCGCGCACCAGCGGCACCTCGCGGCCCAGCAGCGCCGAGAGCCGCGCGGCCACCGGCGCCAGCGAGTCGGCCTCGCTCCACGCGCCCTCCTTCGGGCGGCCCAGGTGCGACATGACCATCACCGCGGCGCCGGCCTCGAGCGCGGCGCGCAGGGTCGGCAGCGAGGCGGTGATGCGCTGGTCGGAGGTGACTTTTCCGCCCTCGACGGGGACGTTGAGGTCCTGCCGGACCAGCACGCGCTTGCCGGAGAGGTCGAGGTCGCTCATTCGCTGGATGGCCATGGGGATTCCGATCGGCTGACTGCTGAAGGGGCCGCCATTGTCCGGGCGCGCGCGGGCGCAGGCAAACCCGTCGCCTGGCAGCGGCCAACGCGGAGCCCTTCTCCTGCTTTGCGGGAGAAGGTGGCGCGCAGCGCCGGATGAGGGGGCGAGCGCAGCGAGCTGCTCTCGATTTTCCGCCGGCAGCACAAAGCCCGCTCGCTTCGCTCGCGCCCTCATCCGCCTTCGGCACCTCCTCCCGCAGGCGGGAGAAGGGCTTCGCGTTGGCCGCTGCCGGGCGGGCGGTTGACGCAGGTCAATGCGAACCGTTCCCGTCCGGCGCAGCCTGCGCTGCGATGGCCACCTGGTACCCCTTGATCCTGCTGCTGCACCTGGCCTGCGCGATCGTGTTCGTCGGCGCGGTGGCCTTCGAGGTGCTGGTGCTCGAGTCGCTGCACCGGCAGTTCGAGCACGAGACGATGGCGCGGATCGAGGCGGCGGTGATGGCACGGGTACGGCGCTTCATGCCGTCCGTCGTCGCGCTGCTGTTCCTCAGCGGCTTCGCGCTGTTCGACCTGCGCTGCAACGGCTTCGCCTGCCTGGGCTCGCGCATCGGCTGGCTGCTCTCGCTCAAGGTGGGGCTGGCGTTCGGCGTGCTGGCGGTGTTCGTCGGCGCGGTCCGCGCCGGCGTGCGCGGGACGATGGACCCGTGCCGGTTCCGGCGCACCCATCACCTCGTGCTGTGCCTGATGGCCGGCATCGTGGTGCTGGCCAAGCTGATGTTCTACTGAGTGCCACGGCCGGAAGGCGGCGCGTCAGCGGTCCTCCGGCATCGCCGCGCCGAATGGCGACCGCGCCTGGCCCGGCTCCGGCAGGCCCAGGCCGTAGCGCAGGCTGCGGCCGATGCGGCCGGCGTATTCGTGCAGCAGCTCGGCGTGCCCGGGCGCGAGCATCTCGTCGGCCGTGGCGCGCCACAGGTCCAGCCACTGCACGAAATGCGCGGTGGTGATCGGGTGCGGCCGGTGCGCGGCCATCGGGTTGCCGCGATAGGTGCCGGCACGCAGCACCACCGAGGTCCAGAACGAGGTCAGCAGCCGCTTGTGCTCGTCCCAGTCCTCGACCGCGGCGTTGAACACGGGGCCGAGTTCGGGATGGACCCGGATGCGGTCGTAGAAGCGGTCGACGAGGGCCGCGATCTGGTCGTGGGTGGGGAGCGGTGCGGACATGGGGAAAAAGTGCGGGCGCCGGGAATCATCTCAAGCGCCCGCGAACTGGAGCCCCGCGATTGTGTCCCGCCGGCGCCGCCCGCGCCTTGATCCAGGTCAGGGCGACGCCCGGCCGCGCGCGCCACACTGCCCGCGCCCGCCGCCGCACCGCCTGTCGTGACCCACGTCGTCACCGAGAACTGCATCAACTGCAAGCACACCGACTGCGTCGAGGTGTGCCCGGTCGACTGCTTCCACGAAGGCCCCAACTTCCTCGTCATCGACCCGGAAAGCTGCATCGACTGCACCCTGTGCGTGGCCGAGTGCCCGGTCGGCGCGATCTATCCGGAGGACGACGTGCCGGCCGGCCAGGAGCATTTCCTCGCGATCAATGCCGAGCTGGCGCCGCTGTGGCCGGTGATCGACCGCAAGAAGCCGGCGCTGCCGGACGCGGCGAAGTGGGACGGGGTGCCGGACAAGCTGAAGCTGCTGATCCGCTCGGCTACTGCGTGAGTGGGCGACGGCTGTGGCCTGCTTCTGCTTCCAGGGGAGGGCTTCGAAGCGCGGCGCCGGTCGTTCCTCTGCAAGGCCCGACGCTTCCGCTCTTCTCCTTCCCCTTCAAGGGGAAGGCCGGGATGGGGATGGTGCTCTCGCGCATGTTCCACCAACGTCGCGAACCAACACCATCCCCACCCAAACCCGTCCGGCCGCGCGCAGCGCGCGCGTCGTTCAACGGGCGCGCGAGCCAATGGCTCGCAAGCGCGCCCGCTTCACCCCCTTGAAGGGGAAGGCTTCAAGGCCTGGCGCCCGCCGCGCTTCCGCAGCTCCGAGGGGAGGACTTCCGGGACGCACGGCGGGCGTCGCGAAAGGCTAAGCTGCGGCCGGGGCATCGACGGGAGACCGCATGGCGGCGCCACTCATCGGACGTCGGGACGGCGCGCTGCCGCCGCCCGCACTCGGCCTGCTGCTCGCGCTCGCGCTGGCACGGCTGCTGCTGCACCTGCTCACCGACGGCCAGTACGGCTTCCACCGCGACGAGCTGGCGGTGCTCGACGACGCCCGCCACCTGGCCTGGGGCTACGTCGCCTATCCGCCGCTGACCCCGTTCGTCGCCCATGTCTCGATGGCACTGTTCGGCGACTCGCTGGGCGCCTATCGCGCGCCCTCGGCGCTGGCGCAGGCGCTGGCGACGCTGCTGGCCGGGCTGATCGCGCGCGAGCTGGGCGGCCGCCGCACGGCGCAGGCAGTGGCTGCGGTCGCGGTGGCCTGCATACCGTTCTCGCTGCTGGCCGGCTCGATGCTGCAGTACACCAGCCCCGACTACCTGTGGTGGGTGCTGGCGGCGTGGACGCTGCTCAAGCTCGCCAACGGCGGCGACGGCCGCTGGTGGTTGGCGCTGGGCCTGGCGATCGGGCTGGGCATGATGACGCGCTACACGATGCTGTTCTGCGCGGCCGGCATCGTCGTCGCCCTGCTGGCCACGCCGCTGCGGCGGCAGCTGGCCACGCCTTGGCCGTGGCTGGGGGTGGCGCTGTCGCTGCTGGTGTTCGCGCCGAACGCGTGGTGGCAGTGGCGGCACGATTTCGTGTACCTCGACTTCGTCGCCCACATCCACGCGCGCGACATCCGCATCGGGCGCACCGACGGGTTCCTCGCCGGCCAGCTGCTCACCGGCGCCGGACCGCTGCTGGTGCCGCTGTGGTTGGCCGGCCTGGCGTGGCTGGCATTCGCGAAGGCGGCGCTGCGGGGACGCGCGCTGGCCTGGCTGTACGCCGCGGCGCTGGTGTCGTTCTGGCTGGCGACGGCCCGCGACTACTACCTCGCGCCGGCCTATCCGATGCTGCTGGCCGCCGGCGCGGTGGCGCTGGAGCGCGGCATCGCGCGCCTGCGGCCGGGCGCCGCGCTGATGGCGCGCGGCGCGACCGCGCTGGTGCTGCTGGCGGCATTGGCGGCGGGCGCGCTGATCGCGCTGCCGGTCGCGCCGGTCGGCTCGGAGGGCTGGCGCATCGGCCGGCGCTTCCACGACAACTTCGCCGAGCAGGTCGGCTGGCCGGAACTGGTGGCGCAGGTCGCCGCGGTCTATCGCGCGCTGCCCGAAGCCGAGCGCGCGCGCACCGCGATCTACGCCAACAACTACGGCGAGGCCGGCGCGATCGACTACTACGGGCCGCGGTACGGGCTGCCACGGGCGATCAGCGGCATCAACTCGTACTGGCAGCGCGGCTACGGCGATCCGCCACCGACCACCGTGATCGTGCTGGGCGACGACGCGGAAGGCATCGCGGACACGCCGGCCACCTGCACGCTGGCCGCGCGCGTGCGCATCCCGCACGGCGTGGAGAACGAGGAGAGCGGGCATCCGGACATCTACGTCTGCCGGGACCTCAGGATCGACTGGGCGAAGGCGTGGCCGGGGATGCGCAGCTTCGGTTGACGCGAGGCTCGAAGAGCGGGGAGCAGGGCGTCCGGTGGATGGAGGCGCAGCGACCTGGCGCGGCGCGCCTCGCGGCGCGGGCTTGGAGGGCAACGGCGCGGGCTTCGGGCGGGCCGCCGGGAGAGCCGCCCCAGAACGTGCGCCATGGATGGTCCGCAAGGATGGAGCAGACCTCGGCCCTCTCGGCGCTTCGTGGCTTGTGGTTGGCTGGCTTCTGGTTGAAATGGCGGTTGGTGAAAGCCGGGCCCTCACCCGGCGCTTCGCGCCTCCCTCTCCCGCTTCGCAGGAGAGGGTTGCAAGGGCGCCTCGCGGCTTTCGGCCTCTTGTGCCCTTGCCTTTGGACACTGTTCCCACGAGGACGTCGCCCCACGAAAAAGGAGAGGGAAAAGGCTTCTTCACGAAGCAGCGGGCGTCCGGCAAGCAGCCGGCGGCCGGTGGCCGGGGAATCGCGGCAGGGCCGGCCATGGGTGGCCGGCGCCGTCGTCAGGGCAGGATGCCCTGCCGACCGAGCGCGATTCCCGGCCGCCGGCTTCCCCCGCGCCTCCACCCGAAACCCCGCCTGGAAACGCAAACGCCGCGTGTCCCTGCCTCCGGAGAACGAAAAGCCCCGCGATCGCGGGGCTTTTCGTGCGGCCGCGACGGCGGCGCGATTACTTCGCCACCACCCGCACCATCTCCAGGCACTTGTTCGAATAGCCCCATTCGTTGTCGTACCAGGCGACCAGCTTGACGAAGGTGGGATCGAGCGCGATGCCGGCGTCGGCGTCGAAGATCGAGGTGCGCGCGTCGCCGCGGAAGTCGGTGGCGACGACCTTGTCCTCGGTGTAGCCGAGGATGCCCTTGAGCGCGCCCTCGCTCTGCGCCTTCATCTCGGCCTTGATCTCCTCGTAGCTGGCCGGCTTCTCCAGCTCCGCGGTCAGGTCGACCACCGACACGTCCGAGGTCGGCACGCGGAAGCTCATGCCGGTGAGCTTCTTGTTGAGCGCCGGGATCACCACGCCGACGGCCTTCGCGGCGCCGGTGGAGGACGGGATGATGTTCTCGAGGATGCCGCGGCCGCCGCGCCAGTCCTTGTTGCTCGGGCCGTCGACGGTCTTCTGCGTCGCGGTGGCGGCGTGCACGGTGGTCATCAGGCCGCGCTTGATGCCCCACCTGTCGTTGAGCACCTTGGCGATCGGCGCCAGGCAGTTGGTGGTGCACGAGGCGTTGGAGACGATCGCCTCGCCCTTGTAGGACTCGTCGTTGACGCCGAACACGAACATCGGCGTGTCGTCCTTCGACGGCGCCGACTGGATCACCTTGCGCGCGCCGGCGTCCAGGTGCTTCTGGCAAGTGTCCTTGGTCAGGAACAGGCCGGTCGACTCGATCACCACGTCGGCGCCGACCTCGCTCCACTTCAGGCTGGCCGGGTCGCGCTCCTGGGTCAGGCGGACGCGCTTGCCGTTGACCACCAGGACGCCGCCGTCGACCGAGACTTCGCCCTTGAAGCGGCCGTGCACGGAGTCGTACTGCAGCATGTAGGCCAGGTAGTCCGGTTCCAGCAGGTCGTTGATGGCGACGATCTCGATGTCGCCCGCGAAGTTCTGCACCGCCGAACGCAGCACGTTGCGCCCGATGCGGCCGAAGCCGTTGATGCCCACCTTGATCGCCATGTCATGCTCCTGCAGGGAAGGACGAAAAGAATGCGGAAAGGGGAATAAGCGGGTTATTTTAGCCGTTTCCCGCCCGGGCTTTCAGCCCCGCCACCGTGAAGCCCGCCATGAAAACGCTGCCACGTCTGCTTGCCGCCGCCATCCTGCTGCTGTCCGCGCCCGCCGCGCTGGCGTGGGCCAACCTCGGCCACCGCCTGATCGCCGAGATCGCGCAGCGCCACCTCGACCCGGCCGCGGCCGCCGAGGTCGCCCGGCTGCTGGCCGGCGAGCCGGACGCCACCCTGGCCGGCATCGCCACCTGGGCCGACGCGATGCGCAACGACGACCCGCCGCGCTTCAAGGCCACCTCGAAGTGGCATTACGTCAACACCGCGCCCGGTGCCGCCTGCCACTACGTCGCCGAGCGCGATTGCCCCGACGGCAACTGCGTGGTGGCCGCGATCGAGAAGCAGCTGGCCATCCTCGGCGACCGCAGCCAGCCGGACGCCGCGCGACGCGACGCGCTCAAGTTCGTGGTGCACTTCGTCGGCGACGTGCACCAGCCGCTGCACGCCACCAACCACACCGACGCCGGCGGCAACGGCTACCAGATCAGCCTGCGCACCGACCTGCCGCCCGAGGCCTACGCGCGCAAGGACTACGTCGACGGCGTGATGGGCACCAACCTGCATTCGGTGTGGGACTACTACATCCTCGGCACGGCCGGCTACGGCGCCGACCGCGCCGCGGTCGCGGCCTACGCCGACAAGCTCGACGCCCTGCCCTGGCCGCCCGCGACCGAGGCCGGGCACAGCGCGCCCGAAGCCTGGGCCGGCGAGTCCTGCCGCCTGGTCGACGCGCGCGGGCTGTATCCGCCGACGCACAAGCTCGACAAGGCCTACCTCGACGCATTCCGCCCGCTCGCCGAGCAGCGCGTGCGCCAGGCCGCGTACCGGCTGGCGCTGCTGCTCGACCAGGCGCTCGACCACTGACGATCGCCGTCATGGTCGTGCTGTCGTGGGAGCGGCTTCAGCCGCGAGCCCTTGCCCCGATGCTTCGAAATGTGGGAGCGACGGAAGTC
>JAYRKR010000092.1:0-1992 GCA_041905645.1 Luteimonas sp. | reverse complement strand
GCCCCCCCCCCGCCGGGGGGGGGGGGGGCCGGCCCCGCCCGCCCCCCCCCCCGCTCCCACAAGGACATCCCCGGCGCAGCAGCTCGCGGCTGAAGCGGTTCCCACGCGGCACGAGGATCGCTGCGGGATCGCTCGGCGCGGCTAGGGATCGCCCGCGGCCGGCAGCCCCAGCACCTCGCGCACGCGCGGCTCGGTGCCGGTCATGCCGCCTTCGCGGCCGACGGCGAGCGCCCGTTCCGGCGCCATGCCGCCCTCGCGCCCGGCGGCGATCGCCAGCAGCGCGCCGGCGCGGTTGCCGGAGGCGCAGTGCACCAGCACCTTGCCGGGCGCGCCCTCGATCGCCCGCCACAGCGTGCGTGCGGCCTCGGGGGTCAGGTCCTGCGCGCCGGCGATCGGGATCTGCCGGTAGTCGAGCCCCGCCGCCCGCACCTCGGCGGCCTCGTCGCGGCCGGGGCGCTCGGCGTCGGGACGCAGGTCGACCACCGTGGTCACCCCCTGCGCGGCGATGGCCGGCCACTCGCCGGGCGCGGGCTGGCCGGCGCTGTAGACGCGCGGCAGCGGCTGGCGGGCGAGGCTGGGCGGCATGGCGGTCTCCGGTGCGGCGGACGCGGGAACGGGCGGCTCTCCGGCCGACGCCGGCAGGGCGGCGGCGGCAAGCGCCGACGCCAGCAAGGCGATCGACAGGCGCGGGAAGCGCAGGCGCCGGTTCGGTTGCATGTTCGATCTCCCGTTGCTCGCGACCGACAGTCTAGGGCAGGCACGGGCCCGGAGCTCGCGCGCAGATGCCGACCGCCCGCACGAGGTCCCGATGGATGCCCGGTCGTCGTCCCCGCGACGGCGGGACGAGTGCGGAGCGCGCAGGACGTCCGCTGGGCGCCCGAGGGCGCGAACGGAGCGGGTAATCCGGGGAACGGCCCTCCCCTGCCCCGCGCGGTGGGCCGAGTGCGGCGTCCAACCGTCTCCCCGACGCAGTCCGCGGCGCCCGTGCGTGCGCGATACTGGCCGGCAGTCCGCCGGCGAAGGCTCGCCATGCGTCCCGAGATCGTCCCGTTCCGCCACGCCGGCACCGGCACCTGGAGCTATCTGGCGATCGATCCGGCCAGCGGCGAGGCCGCGCTGGTCGACCCGGTGCTCGACTACGACGCCGCGGCCGGGCGCACGTCGACGCAATCCGCGCAGGCGCTGGTCGACGCGGTGCAAGGGCGCGGCGCGCGCGTGCGCTGGCTGCTGGAGACCCACGCCCACGCCGACCACCTGTCCGCCTCGCACTGGCTGAAGGCCGCGCACTTCCCCGCCGCCACGCTGGCGATCGGCGCCGGCATCCGCACGGTGCAGGCCACCTTCCGCCCCATCTTCAACCTCGGCGACGACTTCCCGGTGGACGGCTCGCAGTTCGACCGCCTGTTCGACGACGGTGAAGCCTTCGCGGTCGGGGGCATCGCCGCACGCGTGATCGCGGTGCCGGGGCACACCAGCGACAGCGTCGCCTACCTGGTCGGCGACGCGCTGTTCACCGGCGACTCGCTGTTCATGCCTGACGGCGGCACCGCGCGCTGCGACTTCCCCGGCGGCAGCGCGCACGTGTTGTACCGCTCGATCCAGCGGCTGTTCGACGAGCTGCCCGACGACACCCGCGTCTTCGTCTGCCACGACTACGGCCCGGGCGGCCGCGAGCCGGCCTGCGAGACCACGATCGGCGAGCAGAAGCGCGCCAACATCCACGTCAAGGCCGGCACCGGCGAGGATGCGTACGTACGGCTTCGCGAGGCGCGCGACGCGACCCTGCCGATGCCGGCGCTGATCATCCCCTCGGTGCAGGCCAACATCCGCGCCGGCGCGCTGCCGGAGCCGGAGGACAACGGCGTACGCTATTTCAAGGTTCCCCTCGATACCCTGTAGGAGCGCCCCATGGGCGCGACCGGGCCTTGCCGGAGAAGCATCGCGCCCATGGGGCGCTCCTACGGGCAACCGAACACCGCCATGCCAAGACAT
>JAYRKR010000151.1:0-2426 GCA_041905645.1 Luteimonas sp. | reverse complement strand
GAGGCGGCGTTCGATGTCGGCTTGCGTGGGCGGTTCCCACTGGTCGATGCGGTAGACGAGCGCGTTCTTGAACATGAACCTGAGACGCAGGGATGGGGCGCGGATTCTAGGGCGCCGCCCGCGCGCCCCACCCGCCTCAGCCGCCGCTGAGCGCCAGCACCACCGCGACGAAATCCTGCGGCCGCAGCGCGTGGCCGAGCTCGCGCACGCCCCGGCCGTTGACGAACAGGCGCATGTTGGGCCGCAGCAGGCCCTGCTCGTCGACCACGCGGAAGCGGATGCCGGGGTAGCGGCGCTCGAGGTCGGCAAACAGCTCGGCCAGCGTGCCGCCCTCGGCCTCGACTTCCGAGGCGCGCGTGTAGGAGCGCAGCGCGCCGGGGATCAGCACCTTCATGCCAGCTCCGCCACCTCCACCGCGTAGATCTCCGGCAGGTGCCGCGCGATGTTGGCCCAGCGCGCGCCCTCGTCACGCCCGATCCACAGCTCGCCGCTGGTGGTGCCGAGGTAGAGCGCCGGGGTGGGTTCGGCATCCGCCGTCATCGCCTGGCGCTTGATCGTCCACCAGGCCTGCGCCTCGGGCAGGCCGTCGGCCAGGCGCTGCCAGGTGCGCCCGCCGTTGCGCGTCACGTAGGCGGCCGGCCGTCCGTCGGGCGCGGTGCGCGGCCAGACGTCGGTGCCGTCCATCGGGAACACCCAGGCGGTGTCGGCATCGTGCGGGTGCACGACCATCGGGAAGCCGATGTCGCCGACGCGCTTGGGCATCTTGCGGCCGATGCGCTGCCAGGTGTCGCCGGGGCGGTCGAGCCGGTAGATGCCGCAGTGGTTCTGCTGGTAGAGCCGGTCCGGGTTGCTGGGGGCGAGGCGCACGCAGTGCGGGTCGTGGAAGGTGATGGTCGTCGGGTCGAAACCGCCCACCACTTCCATGCCTTTGACCAGCGGCTTCCAGCTGCGCCCCGCGTCGAGCGACTCGTGCACGCCGCCGCCCGACATGCCGAAGTAGAGATGCGCCGCATCGCGCGGGTCGACGATGATGGAGTGCAGCTTGGGGCCATCGGGCGTGCCGTCCTGCACCGTGCCCATCCACTCGCGGAACTGCGGGGCGTCGTTGACCGCGGGCAGCGGCGCCCAGCTCACGCCGCCGTCTTCGGAGCGGAACAGGCCCTGCGGCGAAGTGCCGGCGTACCAGCTGCCGCGCTCGCTGGCGTGGCCCGGAGTGAGCCAGAAGCTGTGGTCGACCGAGCGCGCCGGCGGGCCGCCCGCCGGGTTGGCGAAGGCCGGCGGCTTGGCGGCTTCCTTCCACGTGCGGCCGAGGTTGGTGGAGCGGAAGATCGTCGGCCCGAGGTGGCCGGTCCGGGCGGCGGCCAGCAGCGTGCGGCCGTCGCGCGGGTCGAGCCGCAGGTGGCTGACGGTGTGGCCGAGGAAGTGCGGGCCGTCGGCCGTCCAGCTCTTGCGCTTGGCGTCGCCGTGGAAGATCCAGGCGCCCTTGCGCGTGGCGACGAGCAGCGCGAGGCGCTTCGGCGGCGTGGACTTCTTGCGGGCGGGCGTGGCGTTCATGGCGGTTCCTCGGCGTTGATGGGTGGCGGATCCGTTCGCACGACGATCGCGGCGCGGCGCTTTCGACAGACTGCGAGCGCGCCGCGCCAGCGCTACGATGCCACGATGAAGTCACTCGGTAAACGCGCCGCCGGGCTGCGCCTGGAGCGCATGCGGGCTTCGCCGCTGTGGCAGGGCGAGGCCTTCCGCAACATCCACCCGGTGCTGCCGGGGCTGCGCGACGGCAGCGCACCGCGGCCGACGCTGAGCGAGTTTCTCTGCTCCGAGGGGCGGCGCGTGCCGCAAGGGCCGCTGCCCGCGGTAAACCCGCTCGAAGGCTGGCGGCGGCCGGCCGGCAGCGGGCTGCGCGCCACCTGGCTCGGGCACTCGACGGTGCTGATCGAGATCGACGGCCTGCGCGTGCTCACCGATCCGGTGTGGGGCGCGCGCGCCTCGCCCTCGCGCCTGGCCGGGCCGAAGCGCTTCCAGCCGGTGCCGGTGCCGCTGCGCGCGCTGCCGCCCATCGATCTGGTGCTGGTCTCGCACGACCACTACGACCACCTCGACTACCCGACCATCCGCGAGCTGGCGCGCCAGAGCGTGCCCTTCGTCACCTCGCTGGGCGTGGGAGCGCACCTGGAGGCCTGGGGCGTGGCGCCGCAGCGCATCGTCGAGCTCGACTGGTGGGAGACGGCGCGGCTGCCGGGCGCGGAACTGATGGTGCACGCCGCGCCCTCGCAGCATTTCTCCGGCCGCGCGCTGAAGGATCGCAACGCGACGCTGTGGTCTTCGTTCGTCATCGAGTCGCCGCGCCATCGTGTGTTCTTCAGCGGCGACACCGGCCTGACCGGCGAGTACGCCGCCATCCGCGAGCGCTTCGGCGCCTTCGACCT
>JAYRKR010000150.1:0-2477 GCA_041905645.1 Luteimonas sp. | reverse complement strand
CGTCGGCCGCAGGCCGACGCCGGAGGACATTCGCACCCAAGGGCCTCCGCACCCGGCGCCCAGGCCACCCACAATAGACACACGGCCCTTCTTCCCCGACCGGGAGAAGAACCCAAAAAAAGACCCGCCGGTGCGGCGGGTCCTTCCTGGGATGTCGTGACCGGAGCGGCTACCAGATCTGCACGCGCGTCTCGTCCGGGCGCACCATCGGGTCGCCGGCCTTGCACTGGAACGCCTTGGCGAACGCCGGCATGTTCGACGGCGCGCCGATCGCGCGGAACTTCGCCGGCGAGTGCGGATCGGTGTTGAGCAGTACCAGCTGCGCCTTGTCGCGGATGTTGCCGCGCCACACCCGTGCCCAGCTGAGGAAGAAGCGCTGGTCGCGGGTGAGCCCGTCGATCCTCGGGTCCGGCCTGCCGCCGTCGGCGGCCTGCAGCGCGTCGTAGGCGAAGTTGAGGCCGCCGAGGTCGCCGATGTTCTCGCCCATCGTCAGCTTGCCGTTGACGTGCTGGTCGGGGTGGTCGGGCAGCGGCACGTAGGCGTCGAACTGCGCGGCGAGCTTCGCGGTGCGGGCCTCGAAGCGGTCGCGGTCCTCCTGCGTCCACCAGTTGACGTTGTTGCCGGCGCCGTCGAACTGGCTGCCGCTGTCGTCGAAGCCGTGCCCGGCCTCGTGGCCGATCACCGCGCCGATGCCGCCGTAGTTGATCGCGTCGTCGCCGTCGGCGTAGAAGAACGGCGGCTGCAGGATCGCGGCCGGGAAGTTGATCGTGTTGGTGCCCGAGCTGTAGTAGGCGTTGACCGTCTGCGGGGTCATGTTCCATTCGTAGCGGTCGGTGGGTTTGCCGATCTTGTCCAGGTCGTAGCGGTTGTCGAACGCGTTGGCCGCGCGCACGTTGGCGAAGTAGTCGTCCGGCCGGATCTCCAGCCCGTCCCAGCCGCGCCACTTGTCGGGGTAGCCGATCTTGGGCAGGAAGGTGCTCCACTTCTCCAGCGCCTTGGCGCGGGTCTCGTCGCCCATCCAGCCGAGCTTCTCGATGCGCGCCTTGAGCGCGTCGCGCACGTTGTCCACCAGCTGCTGCGCGCGCGCCTTGGCCTCGGGCGGGAAGTAGTCCTTCACGTAGAGCTGGCCCAGCGCCTCGCCCATGCCGCCGTTGACCGCCTCCAGCACGCGCTTCCAGCGCGCGCGCTGCTCGGGCTGGCCGTTGAGGGTCTTGTCGTAGAAGTCGAAGTGCGCGGCCTGGAACGGCGCGGACAGGTAGGGCGAGGCGTCGTCGATCGCGTGGAAGGCGAGGTAGTCGCGCCACTGCGCCGCCGGCACGCCGGCCAGCATCGCGTCGAACTCGGCGAAGAACTTCGGCTGCGAGAGCGAGAAGCCGTCGGTCACGTCGACGCCGGTGGCCTTGAAGAAGGCCGCCCAGTCGAAGTGCGGGGTCACCTCGTCCGCCTGCGCGACGGTCATGAAGTGGTAGCGGTTCTTCGGGTCGCGCAGCTCCACGCGCGAGAGCGAGGCCTTCGCCAGCCGGGTCTCGAAGGCGAGGATGCCGTCGGCCTTCTCCTTCGCCTGCGCCGCCGGCGTACCGGTGAGCTCGAACAGCCGGGCGATGTGGGCCACGTAGGCGGCGCGGATGTCCTTGTGCTCGTCCTTGGTGTAGTAGTCGGGCGTCGGCAGGCCGAGCCCGCCCTGGTTGGCGAAGGCGATCTGGCGGGTGGCGTCCTGGTAGTCGGCGTTGGAGCCGAAACGGAAGCCCTGTCCGTCGCCGCGCGCGTAGGCCTGGCCGAGCCAGGCGACGACGGCGGCGGTGTCGTCCAGCTTCGCGATCGCCGCGAGGTCGGGCTTGATCGGGTCGAAGCCGGCCCTGTCGACCGCCGCCTCGTCCATGCCCGAACGATAGAACCAGCCGATCTTCTGCGCGATCGAGCCGGCGGCGGCCTTGTCGGCGCCCGCATCCGCGGCCTCGGCGATCTTGTGCTGCGCCGCGAGGCTCTGCTCGCGCAGCGCGTCGAACGCGCCCCAGCGGGTGCGGTCGGCGGGGATCGGGTTGGCGGCGATCCACTTGCCGTTGGCATAGGCGTTGAAGTCCCGGCAGGCGGATACCGATGGGTCGAGGTCGCGCACGTCGTACACCGGCGCGGCGGCGGGTTCGGCGGCGCGCAGCGGCGCGGGCTGCGCGGACAGCGCGAGCGTGGTGGCGAGGGCGAGCAGCGCGGTCCTGGGCATCGGCATCGGGTTCCCCTGGGCGCATGGGCCTGTCCCCTGGGGACTCGCCGTGCGCGGTAGATGGTGCGTGGAATGGAATCGTCGCGCCGATGGGCCACCGGCGCAGCCGTCCGACCTTACCGCCCTGCGTTCATTGGTGGGGGTGTCGAAGGTCATGGCCGGCAATGTCGGCAGGCCGGGCCTCCGCACGCGGCGTCCCGCACGAATGTAGGAGCGCCCCATGGGCGCGATCGCTTTCCCGGGGAAGGCGATCGCGCCC
>JAYRKR010000149.1:0-2529 GCA_041905645.1 Luteimonas sp. | reverse complement strand
GGTGCCGCGCGCCGGAAAGCTCGCGGCTGAAGCCGCTCCCACAGGTTTCCTGCATTTCCTCAACGTTCGGCCTTCGGCCGCACCGCGACGTGCACCTCGGCCAGCTGCTTGTCGGGCACCGGCGAGGGCGCGCCGGTCATCAGGCACTGCGCGGTGGTGGTCTTGGGGAAGGCGATCACGTCGCGGATCGACTCGGTGCCGGCCATCAGCGCGGCGATGCGATCGATGCCGAAGGCGATGCCGCCGTGCGGCGGCGCACCGTACTTCAGCGCGTCGAGCAGGAAGCCGAACTTGGCCTCCGCCTCCTCCGCGCCGATGCCCAGCAGCTCGAACACCGCGCTCTGCATCTGCGGGCGGTGGATGCGGATCGAGCCGCCGCCGATCTCGTTGCCGTTGAGCACCATGTCGTAGCCGCGCGAGACGGCGGTTTTCGCGTTCGCGCGCAGGTCGTCGACCGAATCCACCGCCGGCGCGGTGAACGGGTGGTGCAGCGCGACGTAGCGGCCCTCCTCCTCGTCCCACTCGAACATCGGGAAGTCGGTGACCCACAGCGGCTTCCAGCCCTCGCCCACCAGTCCGAGGTCCTTGCCGAGCTTCAGGCGCACCGCGCCCATGAAGTCGCTGGCCACCTTGTAGGTCGCCGCGCCGAACAGCAGCAGGTCGCCCGATTGCGCGCCGGTGGCCTGCACGATCGCGGCCAGGGTGGCGTCGTCGAGGAACTTGGCGATCGGCGAGTTGACGCCCTCGCGGCCCTTGCCGGCGTCCTCGACCTTCATCCACGCCAGACCCTTGGCGCCGAACTTCGCCGCGTGCGCGGCCAGCTCGTCGATCTGCTTGCGCGAAAGCGTGCCCGCGCCCGGTGCGCGCAGCGCGACCACGCGGCCGTCGTCGGCGTTCGCCCAGTCGGTGAAGACCTTGAATTCGCAGCCCTTCACCAGCGCCGCGACGTCCACCAGCTCCATGTCGAAGCGCAGGTCCGGCTTGTCGGAGCCGTAGCGGCGCATCGCCTCGGCGTAGCTCATGCGCGGGAATTCGCCGAGCTCCACCTCCATCACCTCGCGGAACACGTCGCGGACCATGGCCTCCACGGCGTCCTGGACGATCCGCTCGTCCACCCACGCGAACTCCATGTCGAGCTGGGTGAACTCGAGCTGGCGGTCGGCGCGCAGCGCCTCGTCGCGGAAGCAGCGCGCGATCTGGTAGTAGCGGTCGAAGCCGGCCACCATCAGGATCTGCTTGAACAGCTGCGGCGACTGCGGCAGCGCGTAGAACTCGCCCGGATGCATGCGCGCCGGCACCAGGAAGTCGCGCGCGCCCTCGGGCGTGGCCTTGGTCAGGATCGGGGTCTCGATGTCCTGGAAGCCGCGCGCGTCCAGCCAGCGGCGCAGCGCCTGCACCAGGCGGATGCGGGTGCGCATCATCCGCTGCATCCTGGGCGTGCGCAGGTCGAGGTAGCGGTACTTGAGGCGGATGTCCTCGCCGGCGTTCTCGTGGGCGTGGAACGGCAGCGGCTCGGCCTTGTTGAGCACCTCGATCGCGGTCGCCACCACCTCGACCTGGCCGGTGCGCAGCTTCGGGTTGACGCTCTCGCGCCGGCGCACGGTGCCGGTCACGCGCAGGCAGTCCTCGTAGCCGACCTTCGCCGCCGCCGCGACGACCTCCGCGTTGCCCGCCGCGTCCGACGGCTCGGCCACCACCTGCACGATGCCCTCGTGGTCGCGCAGGTCGATGAAGCACAGGCCGCCGAGGTCGCGGGCGACGTCCGCCCAGCCGCAGAGGGTGACGGTCCGGCCGACCAACGACTCGTCGATCAGGCCGCAGAAGTGGGTACGCATGGAAACTCCAGGGGGTGGCGGGCCGCGGTCGGGGGCCGGCGGCGGAGATGCCGGCGATGCGCCGGGACACGCATGCTAGGAACACGGCATTTTAACGGCAGCCGCGTCCTACTGGACCGGCGCCGGGCGGGGGCCCGGGCCGCCGGTGCCTGGATGGCGCCTTGCCAAGAGGGGAAAACCGCATGAACCGACCGCTGCACGCCGTCCTGCTGTGCCTGGCTTCGGCCTTCGCGCTCCCGTTGGCCGCCGCGCCGGCCGCCGCAGCGCCGCCGACCGCGCGCGCCTACGCGCCGGAGAACCTGCGCTCGCTCTCGCGCGACGACCAGATCCGGGTCATCGGGCTGGAGTACTCCGAGCAGTCCAACGGCCGCCGCATCCCCGACGACCAGCTGCGCTTCTACCTCGACCAGGTCAACCGCTCCAGCTGGGGCTTCAGCCAGGTCAAGCAGGACATCGCCCGCTCGCTGGGCGGCGGCGGGACATGGCCGCCCGGCGGCGGCGGCAACAGCATCCGCTGCGAGAGCGACAGCGGCCGCGCGCGCACCTGCGCCACGCCCTGGCAGGGCGGCTCGCGGCTGGTCCGGCAGCTGTCCGACACCGCCTGCATCGAGGGCCGCACCTGGCAGTCGCAGCGCGGACAGGTCTACGTGAGCGGCGGCTGCCGAGGCGAGTTCGCCGCCGGTGGCGCCGTGTA
>JAYRKR010000148.1:2171-2603 GCA_041905645.1 Luteimonas sp. | reverse complement strand
CGAACATGTCGGTGCCGTCGGGCTTGACGCGGAAGATCGCGAAGCGGTTGCGGATGCCGGCATGCTCCCAGCGCGAGAACATGATCTCGCCGTTGCTGCGCACCACCGGGTTGCGGTCGTGGCTGGCGTTCACCGAGATCTGCGTGATGGCGCCGCCGTCCTTGTCCATGGTGTGCAGCTGCAGCACCCGCTCGCGCTCGTATTCGTCGAGCGCGTAGAAGGTCTGGTTGCCCTGCACCGTCTTGGTCAGGCCCTGGCGGTTGGACGAGAACACGAAGCCGCCGCCCGGCAGGTAGGCCGGGTCGACGTCGTCGTCCGTGGTCGAGGCGGTCAGGCGGCGGAAGCTGCCGCCGGTCAGCCCGCCCGTGCTCATGTCGTATTCCCAGATGTTCCAGCGCCCGGTGCAGGCCGGCGCGCCGTTGATGGTGGCCG
>JAYRKR010000148.1:0-2161 GCA_041905645.1 Luteimonas sp. | reverse complement strand
TCTTCTTGCCGTCGTACGAAACCTCGGGGTCCGACGCGTCGCCGTTGGCGACGCCCTGCGCGTCGCGCGTGAACTGCGAGGTCAGGTTGTGCTCGGGCGCGCTGGGGCTGGACTTCTCGCGCAGGATCAGGTCGCCGCCCGGCGCGAAGGGCGAGCCGTTGGTCGGGTTGATGGTCATCGCCGTCGAGCGCTTGGCATAGACGATGGGCACGTTGCCCTCGACCGTGACCGAGCCGTCGCTGGTGCTGCCGCCCGAACAGCCCGCGAGCACGGCCGCGGCGACGGCGGCCAACCCGAACGCCGCGATGCGGCCCTGCTTGTGCGTGAGTGTCCTCATCTTCACCTCCACTGGTACTGCTACTGCTGAAAGATGCGGGCCGGTCACTGCCGTGCCATGGCGATGCCTTGCGTGCCGCCCGAGAGCAGCCCCGACGAGTAGTGCAATGCGCCTTGGGCGTCGACCACGACGGCGTCCACGCCGTCGAGCGACTCGATCAGCTCGAGCCCGCGCTGCGCGCCGAGCACGAATACCGTCTTGGACAGGCCCTCGGCGGTCAGGCCATCGGGGGCCAGGATGGTCACGCTGCGCAGCGCGTCCGGCGAGCGGCCGCTGCGCGGGTCGATCAGGTGGTGGCAGCGCACGCCGTCGCGCTCGAAATAGCGCTCGTAGTCGCCCGAGGTCGAGATCGCGGTGTCTTCCAGCGGCAGCACGGCCACCACGCCGCCTTCGCGGCGCGGGTCGCGGATCGCCACGCTCCAGGGCCGGCCGCGCCGGTCGCCGAGCACGCGGCTGTCGCCGCCGGCGCTGACGATCGCGTGGCGCACGCCCAGCTCGCCGAGGATGGCCACCGCGTTGTCGACCGCATGGCCCTTGGCGAAGCCGCCCAGGTCGATGCGCATGCCCTCGCGGCCGAAGCGCAGGCTGCGCGTCTTCGGATCGAGGATCAGGTGCTGCCAGCCGATCGCCGCCAGGCCGCGCGCCAGCGCCTGCGCCGAAGGCGCCGTGCCGGCGCGGTAGTCGTAGAGGTTGCCGACGCTGGCGAAGCTGATGTCGAAGGCGCCGTCGGAGAAGCGTGAGAACTCCAGCGCGCGCTCGATCAGGCGGTACATCTCGGCCGACAGCGGCACGGCTTCGCGCGCGGCGTCGCGGTTGATGCGCGAGAGCTCCGACTCCGGCTTGTGCGGGCTCATCGTGTGGTCGATGCGGTGCATCTCGTCCATCACCGCGGTGATGGCGCATTGCGCGTCGCGCTCGTCCTCGCCCCACAGCTCGACGTGGATGGCCGTGCCCATGATGGCCTCGTCGCGTGCGAACCAGCCGCCGAGCGCGGGCCGCGCAACGGCCAGTCGAGGCGCACTCTGCGCCGCGGCACGCCTGCCGAACGTCAAGCCGAAAAAGGACAAGGCCCACTCCCCGTGTTGATGCGGCGCATCTTGGGGCCTGTCTGCGGCCAAATTGCGTCAAAACTTGGCAAAGCGCAATTGGCTTACATCCCGACGCAGAAGAAACCTGCTAGGGGTCTTCTGGGCGTGCGTCTGCGTGTTTCAGATGCATGCAGAGGCTGCCGGCCCTTGACGGCCGGCCTGTCCGGTGGGGTGTCCGGTGCGAAGCCCGCCCGGGGCTGCGCCGCTTATCCCGATCGAGAAGACGCGGGGGCGAACATCGCCTCCATCGCGCGCCGCGTGCGGTAGGCATCGGTGCTGGTGTCCATGGCCACGTCGTCCCAGCTCAGGCTCTGGCCCTTCTTCACCGCGCGCAGCAGCTTCACGTTGTGCGCCAGGCCCAGCGGCAGCCCGCCCATCGCGGCCGAGGTGGCGGCCGGCAGCAGCTTGCCCCACACCGTATAGCCGCCTTCGCCGTCGAGCATCTCGCCGGGTGCGAGGTCGCGCTTGGCGGTGGCCACCACGTCGGCGTTCCAGCCCATGGCCACGCCGGTGGGCTCGCCGCGCAGCGCCACCGCCGCCACCGACACGCCCACCTCCAGGCCGATCAGGTGCCAGCGCTTGTAGAGCGTGAAGTAGCGCCCGCTCGGATCGGTGTGGGCGTTGTATTCCTCGAAGCAGTTCTTGATGTACTCGGTCTCGGCCTCGACCGTGACCCACACGCCCATGCGGATGTCGTAGGGGATCTTGCGGCCGTCGGGCTCGAGCGAGGAGATCA
>JAYRKR010000091.1:0-14841 GCA_041905645.1 Luteimonas sp. | reverse complement strand
GAAAGCTTCTGCCGCAGCCGGGACAAGCTCGCGGCTGAAGCCGCTCCCACAGGAATCATTCCCGTGGGCGTCACCTGGCGGATCCAGCCGCGCGGCGACTTCTTCGCGCAGGCGCGAGACGCCGCGCGAAAGCTCGTCGGTGCGCCCCGGCGCCTCGCCCAGCCAGAACGGGATGTTGGGCGGCGCGCCCTTGGCGTCCTCGACGCGCACGCGGCCGGGCTCGATGCGCAGGATGCGGTAGCTGGCGTTGCCGAGCTGGAACACGTCGCCGGACAGGCTCTCGACCGCGAAGTCCTCGTTGACCGTGCCGATGGTGTGCGACTCGGGTTCGAGAATCACCGCGTAGTCGCCGGTGTCGGGGATGGTGCCGCCGGAGGTCAGCGCGGTCATACGCGCGCCGCGGCGTCCGCGCAGGCGGCGGTGCACGGCGTCGCGGTGCACCTGGCCGGCGCGCGGGCCACGGCGGGTGGTGAAGCCTTCGGCGAGCATCCGCACCACTTCGTCGAACTTCCCGCGAGGCAACCGCGCGTACGGCCAGGCACCGCGCACCAGCGCGAACAGCGCGTCCTCGTCCCAGTCGCCGCAGGCGGTCTCGGCGACGAGCTGCTGGGCGAGCACGTCCAGCGGCGCTTCGGGGATGCGCAGCGCGTCGAGCTCGCCGCGGCGCACGCAGTCGAGCAGCGCCGCGCATTCGACCAGTTCGTCGCGGCTCTGCGGGAACAGCCGCGCCTTCGGCACCCCGCCGACCGCGTGGCCGGAGCGCCCGGCGCGCTGCAGGAAGGTGGCGATCGAGCGCGGCGAACCGAGCTGGACGACGAGGTCGACGTCGCCGATGTCGAGGCCCAGCTCGAGCGAGGCGGTGGCGACCAGCACCTTCAGCTCGCCGCGCTTGAGGCGCTGCTCCGCATCCAGCCGCAGCTCGCGCGCGAGGCTGCCATGGTGCGCGGCGACCACGTCCTTGCCCAGCCGCTCGCCCAGGTGCCGCGCCGCACGCTCGACCACGCGCCGGGTGTTGGCGAATACCAGCGTGGTGCGGTGCTCGCGCACCAGCTGCGCGACGCGGTCGTAGACCTGCTCCCACTGGTCGTTGGACATCACCGCGGACAGGGGCGTCGGCGGGACGTCCAGGGCGAGGTCCCTGGATTTGGAGTAGCCGATGTCGACGATCATGCAGTCCGCGGGATCGCCTCCGAAGCGACTCCCGTTCGGCACTAACTCCCCCTCTCCCGCTTGCGGGAGAGGGTTGGGGTGAGGGTGCGTCAGGTCGCTGCCCGGCCTCGGCGGAGCGGAAAGCGAACGTCCATGGATCCCCGCCTTCGTGGGGATGACGTCATGAGGGGTATCCGACTCCCCTTCTCCGGCTAGCGGGAGAGGGCCAGGGTGAGGGTGCGTCAGATCGCCGCGCAGCGTCGGCGAAGCGAGGTGCGAACGTCCATGGATCCCCGCCTTCGCGGGGATGACGCCGTGGGGGCCATCCGGTTCCCCCTCTCCCGCTTGCGGGAGAGGGTTGGGGTGAGGGTGCGTCAGGTCGCCGCCCGGCTTCGGCGGAGCGGAAGGCGAACGCCCCTGGATCCCCGCCTCCGCGGGGATGACGCCGTGGGGGCCATCCGGTTCCCCCTCTCCCGCTTGCGGGAGAGGGTTGGGGTGAGGGTGCGTCAGGTCGCTGCCCGACCTCGGCGGAGCGGAAAGCGAACGTCCACGGATCCCCGCCTCCGCGGGGATGACGCCGTGGTTCGCCCCCACCAGGAACCGCGCCACTTCCCCGATCGGCTTCTGCGTCGCCGACAACCCGATCCGCACCAGCTTCCCCGGCACCAGCGCCTGCAGCCGCTCCAGCGACAGCGCCAGGTGGCTGCCACGCTTGCTGCCGGCCACCGCGTGGATCTCGTCGACGATCACGGTGCGCACGGCCGAGAGCATCGCGCGGCCGGACACCGAGCCCAGCAGCACGTACAGCGACTCCGGCGTGGTGACGATCACGTGCGGCGGCTTGCGCAGCGCCTGCTGGCGCGCCTTCGCCGGCGTGTCGCCGGTGCGCACCGCGGTGCGGATGGCCACGTCCGGCAGGCCCGTCGCTTCGAGCTGCGCGCGGATGCCCGCGAGCGGGGCCTCGAGGTTGACGTGGATGTCGTTCGACAGCGCCTTGAGCGGCGAGACGTAGACCACGGCGGTCTCGTCGGGCAGGCCTTCGGGCGACAGCCCGCGCCGCACCAGTTCGTCGAGCGCGGCGAGGAAGGCGGTCAGCGTCTTGCCCGATCCCGTCGGCGCGGCCACCAGCACGTCACGCCCGGCGCGGATCGCCGGCCAGGCGGCCTGCTGGGCCGGCGTCGGGCCGCCCGGGAACGCCTGGGCGAACCAGCCGGCGACGGCGGGGTGGAAGTCGTGCAGTGGCATGGTGGCGAGGCTAGCGGAAGCGGGGGAAAGAAGACGCTAAGCGGTCCGTCGCCCTCCCTGTAGGAGCGACGGAAGTCGCGACCGCGCCATCCCGGGAAAAGCGTCGCGACTTCCGTCGCTCCCACAGGAGAACCGGGCGGCGTCGGCCCGCGGGATGGTCATGACCGACCATCGCCGCACGATCCGGCGACACGATGGTGGGTCAAGGCCCGCCCACCGGCTTCCGGATCAGAGGATGTACCGGCTCAGGTCCGGGTCCTGCACCAGCTCGCCCAGGTGCGCATCGACGTAGGCGCGGTCGATCACCACCGCCTCGCTCCTGTCGGGCGCCTCGAAGCTCAGCGTGTCCAGCAGCCGCTCGAGCACGGTGTGCAGGCGGCGGGCGCCGATGTTTTCCTGGCGCTCGTTGACCTGCGCGGCGATCGCGGCGATGCGGTCGACCGCGTCGTCGGCGAACGACAGCGACACGCCCTCGGTCTTCAGCAGCTCGACGTACTGTCTGGTCAGCGCCGCCTTGGGCTCGGTGAGGATGCGCACGAAGTCGTCCTTGCTCAGCGCGCTCAGCTCGACGCGGATCGGGAAGCGGCCCTGCATCTCCGGGATCAGGTCGCTGGGCTTGGCCAGGTGGAACGCGCCCGAGGCGATGAACAGGATGTGGTCGGTCTTCACCGGGCCGTACTTGGTGCTGACGGTGGAGCCTTCCACCAGCGGCAGCAGGTCGCGCTGCACGCCCTCGCGGCTGACGTCGGCGCCCACGCCCTCGCTGCGCTTGGCGACCTTGTCGATCTCGTCGATGAAGACGATGCCGTGCTGCTCGCAGGCCTCGATCGCGGCCTCGCGCACCTCGTCCTCGTTGACCAGCTTGCCCGCCTCTTCCTCGATGAGCTGCGGGCGCGCGGCGCGGATCGACAGCGTGCGCTTGTGGGTCTTGCCGCCGCCGAGGCTGGAGAACACCTGGCGCAGCTGCTGCCCCATCTCCTCCATGCCCGGCGGGGTCATGATGTCGATGCCGACGCCGGCGGCCAGCTCGAGCTCGATCTCGCGCTCGTCGAGCTCGCCGGCGCGCAGCCGCTTGCGCAGCTTGAGGCGGGTGTCGCCGTCGTTGCCTTGCGCCGAGGGCTCGGCACCGATGTCCACCGTGGCGTTCGCGCCGAAGCCGAACCCCGTGGCGGGCACCGCGCGCCGCGGCAGCAGTGCGTCGAGGATGCGGTCCTCGGCGCGCTCCTCGGCCTGGGTGCGCACGCGCGACTTGGCCTGCTCGCGGTAGAGCTTGACCGCGGTGTCGGCGAGGTCGCGGACGATCTGCTCGACGTCCTTGCCCACGTACCCCACCTCGGTGAAGCGCGTCGCCTCGACCTTCACGAACGGCGCGTTGGCCAGCGTCGCCAGGCGCCGCGCGATCTCGGTCTTGCCCACGCCGGTGGGACCGATCATCAGGATGTTCTTCGGCATCACCTCGTTGCGCAGCTCGTCGTCGAGCTGTGCGCGGCGCCAGCGGTTGCGCAGCGCGATCGCGACCGCGCGCTTGGCCTGGTGCTGGCCGACGATGTGGCGGTCGAGCTCCTGCACGATCTCGCGCGGGGTCATGGTGGCGTGGCTGGTGTCGGGCTTGTTGGGCATGTCGGGGCTAGGAACTAGGTAGGAACTAGTGAAGAGAAACTAGGAACTAGTAAGAGCGATGGGAAGCGTGGGGAGGCTGCGAAACCGGGTTTTCACTGGTTCCTAGTTTCTCTTCACTAGTTCCTACAGCTCTTCGACGACGACGTTGCGGTTCGTGTAGATGCAGATGTCGCCGGCGATGTTCAGCGCCTCGACAGCGATCGCCTTCGCGTCGAGCTCGGTGTTCGCCAGCAGGGCGCGCGCGGCGGACAGCGCGAAGGGGCCGCCGGAGCCGATCGCGACCAGGCCGTCCTCCGGCTCGATCACGTCGCCGGTGCCGCTGACGATCAGCGAGGTCTCCCTGTCGGCCACGGCCAGCAGCGCCTCGAGCTTGCCGAAGCGGCGCTCGGTGCGCCAATCCTTGGCCAGTTCCACCGCGGCGCGGGTGAGCTGGCCGTGCTTTTCCAGCTTCGACTCGAACAGCTCGAACAGGGTGAACGCATCGGCGGCCGCGCCGGCGAATCCGGCCAGCACCTGGCCGTCCTTGCCGAGCCGGCGCACCTTGCGCGCGTTGGCCTTCATCACCGTGTTGCCAAGCGTCACCTGGCCGTCGCCGGCGACGACGACGCGGCCGCCGCGGCGCACCGAGACGATGGTGGTGGCGTGGAAGACGTTGGGGTTCTGGCTGGGGTCCATGCGGCCTCCGGGGTCGAGTCCCATGGATGGGGGTCGTCCGGGGGCGACGCAAGCCCCGTCGCCGATTGCGGGAGGAGGGTTGTGGGAGCGGCTTCAGCCGCGAGCTTTTGCTCTGTCCGGCGGCGGCAGGCGAGACAGGAGCTCGCGGCTGAAGCCGCTCCCACAGGACCCAAGGCGTCGCGGCGCGCTCAGCCGCCCTTCCTGCGCTTCGCCCGCGGATGCGCGGCGTCGTAGACCTTGGCCAGGTGCTGGAAGTCGAGGTGGGTGTAGATCTGGGTGGTGGCGATGTCGGCATGGCCGAGCAGCTCCTGCACGCCGCGCAGGTCGCCGGAGGACTCGAGCACGTGGCTGGCGAAGCTGTGCCGCAGCATGTGCGGGTGGACGTGCTTGAACAGGCCCTGGCGCTGGGCGAGCTGGCGGATGCGCAGCTGCACCGCGCGCTGCGAGATCGGCGCGCCGCCGCGGCCGGGGAACACCGGCGCTTCGTTCGCGGCCTTCGTTTCGCCGTGCCAGGCCTCGAGCGCGGCGCGCGCGTGCGAGCCCACCGGCACGCTGCGCTGCTTGCTGCCCTTGCCGAGCACCGTGACCAGGCCGTTGCCCAGGTCGAGGTCGCGCCAGCGCAGCGCGCACAGCTCCGACAGGCGCAGGCCGGAGGAATAGAACAGCTCCAGCAGCGCGCGGTCGCGCAGGCCAAGCGGGGCGTCGGTCGGCACCTCGACCAGGCGCGCGGCCTCGTCGGCGTCGAGCACCTGCGGCAGCCGGCGCGGCGCCTTGGGCGCGCGGATGGCCGCGGCGGGATTGAGCGCGATGCGGCCGTGCCTGAGCAGCCACTGGAAATAGCTGCGGCAAGCGGACAGCCGTCGCTGCAGGCTCTTGGGCGACAGCCCCCGGCGGTGCTCGGCGGCGACGAAGGCGCGCAGCTGACCGGCGTCGAGGCCGGCGGTGTCGCCGGCCCCCTGCCCCTGCGCCCACTCCGCCAGCGCGGCGAGGTCGCGCCGGTAGGCGTCGAGCGTGTGCGCGGAGACGCGGCGCTCGACTTCGAGGTGGGCGAGGAAGTCGGCGATGGCGGTGGCTTCGATGCCGGCGTTGGCGTTCACGGCGCAAACCCCCGCTCGTCATTCCCGCGAAGGCGGGAATCCAGCGCCTTCGCGGGCGGTCGGCACTGTCCTCGCAACCTGCACGAAAGTCGCTGGGTTCCCGCCTTCGCGGGAATGACGGCAGGAAAGGCGGAGCGGCCAGTCAGCCATCGAAACGTTTCAGCGCCGCCGCGAACGCCTCGCCCATCATCCGCAGGAACAGCGTGCCCATGCCGGGATAGAAGCGGTTGGGGTCGCGGCTGCCCACGGCGAGCAGGCCCACGCCGTCCAGCGGCAGCAGCGCGCTCGACTGCACCTCGTCGACGCGCGGGCCGTAGAGCAGCGCCTGCTTGTCCGGGTGCAGGCGGCCGCACAGCGGCTCGCCGTCGGCCAGGCAGTCGCGGAACGGCGCCAGCAGCGGTTCGTCGCGGGCGATGACCTGCAGCCAGTCGACGTCGTCCAGCCCGGCCACCGGCTCGAACAGCACCACGCGCACCAGGTCGCCGTTGAAGTCCTCGCCCAGCGTGGCGACGAGCGCGCGCACGGTGTCGGCCGCGGTGCCCTGCCGCAGCAGCGTGAGCGTGAGCTGCTGGGTCTGCACCGCCAGGCGCTCGTTCTCCTGCGCGATCGCGTACAGGTCGTGCAGGCGGCGGGTCAGCTCGCGGTTCTTGTCGCGCAGCACCTCGAGCTGGTAGCTGGCCAGCGACGCCGCCGGGCCCTCCTCGCGCGGCACCACCATGCTCAGCGCCAGGTCGGGGAACTGCGCCAGGAACTTCGGGTGCAGCCGCAGCCAGGCCGCGACCTCGTGGGCGCCGAGTTTGTCCTTGGTCTCGCTCATTGCAGCCATTCCCCTTCGAAGACGAACCTGGTGGGCCCGGCCATGGTGACCTGCGCGGTGTCGCCGGGCCAGGCGATGCGCAGCTCGCCGCCGGGCAGCGACACCGCGACGTCGCGGCCGACCCTGCCGCGCCGCGCCAGCACCGCCACCGCCGCGCAGGCGCCGCTGCCGCAGGCCAGGGTCTCGCCGACGCCGCGCTCGTACACGCGCAGGCGGATGCGGTCGCGCGCGACCACCTCGGCGAAACCGACGTTGGCCGACTGCGGGAACGCGGCGTCGCGCTGCAGCGCCGCGCCCAGCGCGGCCACCGGCGCCGCGTCGACGTCGACCACCTCGATCACCGCGTGCGGGTTGCCCATCGACGCCGCGCCGAAGCGCACGGGCGCGCCGTCGAGCTCGATCGCGTACTCGTCCTGCGCCTCGCCGAAGCCGGCCAGCGGGATCGCCTGCGGCGCGAACTGCGGCACGCCCATGGCGACGCGGTAGCGGCCTTCGCCCAGCGCTTCCACCGCATGGGTGCCGGCGGGGCTGTCCAGCTCGAACGCATCGCCGCGCGCGGCGCCGTCGCGCACCACCCAGGCGGCGACGCAGCGTGCGCCGTTGCCGCACTGCTGCGCCGGGGAGCCGTCGGCATTCCAGATCCGGTACGAAGCCACCGCCGCGCCGCGCGGATCCTCGATGGTCAGGATCTGGTCGCAGCCCACGCCGGCGTGGCGATCGGCGAGCGCGCGGCACAGCGACGGCGACGGCGGTGCCTTCGCGCCGCGCAGGTCGAGCACGACGAAATCGTTGCCGGCGCCGTGCATCTTGCTGAAGCGCAGCGCGGCGGGCACCGGCGCAGGCGGGCGATCGGCCATCTCAGGCGCCGGTGCCGTCGTCCTGGGGCGCCGGTTCGGCCGGGGGCTCGCTGCCGCCGTCGTCCTGCGGCGCGGGAACGTCCGCGGGGGCCGTGGCGTCGGCGGGGGGCGTGGTGCCGGCAGGCGCCGCGTCCGTGGCGGGGGTCTCCGGCGAGGTCGCCGGGGTCGTTTCGGTAGCCGGCGCCTCCTCGGCGGGCTTCTCCGGCAGGACCAGCGGTCCCTTGTTGCCGCAGGCGGACAGCGCCAGCGCGGCGGCGATCGTGAACGGGGCAAGGCGGGAGGTTTGCATGCCGGCAGTGTAGCCCGCCGCGCGCCCGCCCGGCCAAGGCGCGCGCGGGTTTTCCCTAGCTGCCGCGCGGAGCGGGCACCCACTAGTCTGCCGGCAGACTCCGGCGGCGCCGGAGGGCCGGGAGAGGGCCATGGGCATCGATATCGGCGGCGCGCTCAGCAGCGCCCGCAGCTGGGTCGGGGATCGCCTCGACGACGTCGAGGGTGCCAAGGACTGGGTCGGCGAGAAGATCGACGGCGCGGTGCAGTCCGCGGAGGAAGGCATCGACGGCTTCCGCCACGACCTGGTGCAGTTCGGCGAGGATCACGGCGGCATCGTCGGCAGGACCCTGGCCCAGGGCGTTTCCGACTCGATCGGCCTGACCGAGGGCGCCACGCTCGCCGTCTACGACATGGGCAAGGGCGTGGTGCAGCTGGCCGACGGCGCCGGCAAGCTCGCCAACCCGCTGGAATGGGCCACCCACGGCGACCGCAACCTGCAGCGGCTGGAAAGTACCGGCCAGGCGCTGCAGACGCTGCACAACCTCGGCGACCCGGTGGCCTGGGCCACCAACCCGGGCGGCAACGTCGAAACCGCCAAGGCGCTGTGGAACGGCGTCACCGAGGGCTACCAGGACGCCGCGCGCGACGGCGACTGGTCGAAGTTCTCCGGCCGGCTGGTGGTCGACGTCGGCAGCCTGTTCGTCGGCGCCGGCGAAGCCAACGCCGCGATCAAGGGCGCCGAGGGCGCCAGCGTCCTCGGCCGCCTGGGCGAGGGCGGCGAAGCGGTCAACGCCCTCGACAAGCTGGCCGACGGCAGCCGCGCGCTCGACCTGGCCGCGGATGCCGGCCGCGGGGCCGACGTGCTCAGCGACGCCGCCAAGGCCGAGGTGCTGGCGATCCCGAAGGGCACGCGACCCAATCCCGCCGAATACCTGTCGAAGTCGCACATCGAGCAGCACCTGGCGCAGTTCGACGACGGCGCCGCGCGCTTCATGCCGCCCAGCAACCTGGAGAAGTACGGCATCGCGCAGCGCGACGGCTCCTCGTTCGTGATCCCGAAATCCGAAGCCGACAGGATCGAGGCGGCGGCCAACCGCGGCGACCTGGCCGCGGTCGAGGAAGCGCTGGGCCTGAAGCCGGGCTTCTTCTCCGGCGGCGGCGAGCTCAAGCGCGTCGACATCCCGAATCCGCGCGAGCTGGGCCTGCGCGTCCCCGATGGCAACGAGGCCGGCGCCAGCGACCTGTGGATCCCGGGCGGCCAGCTGCCCAACGGCATTCCCGAGGCGGTGATCGACGCCGGCGGCCTGCCGGAGTCGCGCTATGCTGTCCGCAACGTGGAGATCGGCGGCAGCCCTTGATGAACCCGAAGGACGCGAAGGACCTCTTCGTCTCGCGCGAACACCGCTATTCGCTGGGCATCGACGAGGGCACCGGCCGCTACTACGCGTCGATCCCGGTGACCAACGGCCGGGTCGAGTACGAGGAGTACTACGAGATCGACAGGATCGAACTCGACCGCTTCCTCGCCGATCCCGACGCCGCCCTCGCCTTCATCGAGCGCTGCCGGCGGCGCGAGGCCGATGACCGCCTGGTCTACCAGCCCAGCGTCGAGCGCGGCACGCCGCTGTAGCCTGCGCGGCTTCGGCCGCGATCCTGCATCCTTACGGAGCGACTGTAGGAGCGACGGAAGTCGCGACCGGCTTTCGCGGGGAAAGCGATCGCGACTTCCGTCGCTCCTACAAGGGCAGATTGCGCCTACCCGCCCGCACGCGGCGGCTCGGGCCTCAGCCACAGCCAGATGGCCACCACGGCCATGCAGCCGATGCCGAGTTCGGCGATCCACGCCCGCGGCGCAGCCCACCACAGGATCACGGCGCACGCGGCCATCATCGTCGTCGCCAGCCACTTCGCACGCCGCGACACCGCGCCGTGCGCCTGCCAGTCGCGGATCACCGGGCCGAAGCGCGGGTGCGCGTGCAGCCAGCGGTGCAGGCGCTCGGAGCCGCGGGTCGCCGCCCACGCGGAGATGAGCACGAACACGGTGGTCGGCAGTCCCGGCACGAAGATGCCGGCGATGCCCACGCCGAGGCTGGCGTAGGCCAGCAGCCACCAGGCCCAGCGGAAGCGGCTTTCGGTCATCGGCCGATGATAGTGGGAGGCCTGTGGGAGCGGCTTCAGCCGCGAGCTTCGCCCCCCTCCCGCAGCGGCAGGAGGCCGGGAAGGTGTCCACGGTTGCGGTTCGCGGCGATGCCAAAGGCACCCCTCCCCTGCTTTCGCAGGGATGGGCGCAGAAGCTCGCGGCTCAAGCCGCTCCCACCAGCCGTCAGCGAGCCTGCACGCCCAGCTGGTCGAGCAGGAAGGCGTACATCTCCGACAGCTCGTGGTAGCGGCGGAAGCGCCCCGACTTGCCGCCGTGGCCGGCGTCCATGTTGACGCGGAACAGCACCGGGTGCGTGCCGGTGTCGAGGTCGCGCAGCTTCGCCACGTACTTGGCCGGCTCCCAGTACTGCACCTGCGAGTCCCACAGGCCGGTGCCGACGAACATCGCCGGGTACGCCTGCGCCTCCAGATTGTCGTACGGCGAGTACGACAGCATGTAGTCGTAGTACGCCTTCTGCTCGGGGTTGCCCCACTCGTCGTACTCGTTGGTGGTCAGCGGGATGCTCGGGTCGAGCATCGTGGTCACCACGTCGACGAACGGCACCTGCGCGAGGATCACGCGGTACTTGTCCGGGGCCATGTTGGCGATCGCGCCCATCAGCAGGCCGCCGGCGCTGCCGCCGTAGGCGGCGACGCGGCCCGGCGCCGCGTAGCCTTCCTTCACCAGGAAGTCGGTGACGTCGATGAAGTCGGTGAAGGTGTTCTTCTTGTGCAGCAGGCGACCGTCGTCGTACCACTTGCGGCCCATCTCCTGGCCGCCGCGGACGTGGGCGATGGCGTAGACCATGCCACGATCGAGCAGGCTGACGTTGGTGGCGCTGAAGGCCGGGTCGGTCGAGTGGCCGTAGCTGCCGTAGGCGTACTGCAGCAGCGCGGCCTTGCCGTTCTTCTCGAAGCCCTTCCTGTAGACCACCGAGACCGGGATCTTGGTGCCGTCGCGTGCGGTCGCCCACAGCCGCTCGGTCGCGTACTTCGACGGATCGTAGCCGAGCACCGGCTGCTGCTTGAGCTGGCGACGCTCGCCGGTTTGGGTATCGAACTCGTAGATGGTGTCGGGCGTGGCCAGCGAGGTGTAGTCGTAGCGCAGCCAGGGGGTGTCGTGCTCGGAGTTGACGTCGAGCGCCATCGAGTAGGCGCCCTCGTCCGCCTTCACGAACTCCTCGCTGCCGTCCTGCTTCAGCAGCCGGATCCGCTCCAGCCCGCCGGAACGCTCCTCGATCGCGGTGAAGCCGTCGAACAGCTCGAAGCCCTGGATGAAGACGTCGTCGCGCGCCGGCACCCAGTCCTTCCACTGCCTGCGCGAGGTGGCGCCGTCGGGCGCGGTGACGAGCTTGAAGTTGGTGGCGCCGTCGGCGTTGGTGCGGATCACCCAGCGGTCGCCGAGGTGGTCGACGTGGTACTCGACGTCGCGCTCGCGCGGCGCCAGCACGGTGAACTCGCGCGGGTCGGCCGCGGGCGCGCAGCGCAGCTCGGTCATCGTGGTCGCGCCGACGTCGATGCAGATGTACTTGTCGTCGCGGGTGCGGCTGACGCCCATGTAGAAGCTGTCGTCCGGCTCCTCGTAGACCAGCACGTCCTCGCTCACGGGCGTGCCGAGCACGTGCTTCTTGGTGCGCTTGGTCAGCAGCGTCTCGGGGTCGTTCTCGACGTAGAACAGCGTCCGGTTGTCGTCCGCCCAGGCGGTGTAGTACGCGACGCCGGGGATCGTGTCGGGATAGACCTCGCCGGTCTCCAGGTTCCTGAAGTGGATGGTGTACTGGCGACGGCCGACGTCGTCGTCGGTCCAGGCCGCGATCCTGTCGTCGGGGGAGATCTCGTACTCGGCGAGGCTGAAATAGTCCTTGCCGACAGCCATGGCGTTGACGTCGAACAGGACCTGCTCGTCCTTGAAGTCGCCGGCGGCGTTGGCGGCCTGGATCGAGGCCGCGTCGACGCCCGCGCCGTCGCGGCGGCGGGCGTGGACGGGGTAGTCCTTGCCGGTCTCGAAGCGGCTGTAGTACCACCAGCCGCGCTCGCGGAACGGGACCGAGCTGTCGTCCTGCTTGATGCGGCCGACGATCTCCTTGTAGAGCGTGTCCTGCAGCGGCTTGAGCGGCGCCATCACCCGGTCGACATAGGCGTTCTCCGCGCCGAGGTAGGCCAGCATCGCCTTGTCCTTGCGGGTGTCGTCGCGCAGCCAGTAGTAGGGGTCGTCGCGGGTGGCGCCGAAGGGGGCCTTCACTTCGTGCGGCTTCTGCGCGACGTCGGGCGGCGTGGGCGTGTCGGCGGCGTGGGCGTTGGCGGTCATCAGGGCGGCGAGCAGCAGGAGGGTGGGCTTCATGGATGGGGTCCGGGTGCGGGAACGCAACGGGTGGCCTTCATCTTGACGAACGGGAGGCGGGAAATCCCGCCTGCGCCGTGGCCTGGCGCCTGTCATTTCGGGCGAAGCGGGAGGCGTTCTACAACGGCGCAGCCGGTCAATTCGTGAAGCCGACTCGCCGGGATTCCCCACTGCGCCCAGAATGGCAGGCCGGGGGCTCCGGTTCATCGCCTGCAGGAAGCATGAAAGCAGTCGCGCCGCGGTCCAGGGGACGTCTGGACCACTGCCGTCATCCCCGCGAAGGCGGGGATCCATGGACGTTGAACGACCGGACATCAAGGTCCATGGATTCCCGCCTTCGCGGGAATGACGGGCAGAAGCGGATTCGTCGAGATCCTAGGGCTTGCTCAACTCGTTCCAGAGGAAGGTGTAGTTGAGCGCCCACACGTGCGCCGACTGCCTGTTGGTGGCGCCGGCGCCGTGGCCGCCCTCGGTGTTCTCGTAGTAGCGCACGTCCTTGCCGGCGGCGAGCATCTTCGCGGCCATCTTGCGGGCGTGGCCGGGGTGGACGCGGTCGTCGCGGGTGGTGGTCCAGATGAAGGTCGGCGGGTAGTCCTTGGCCGGGTCGAACAGCTGGTAGGGCGAGAAGGTCTTGATGAAGTCCCAGTCGGCCGTGTCCGGATCGCCGTACTCGGCCATCCACGACGCGCCGGCCAGCAGGTGGCTGTAGCGCTTCATGTCCAGCAGCGGGACCTGGATCACCACCGCGCCGAACAGCTCCGGGTACTGGGTGAGCATGTTGCCGGCGAGCAGGCCGCCGTTGCTGCCGCCCTGCGCGGCCAGGTGCTTCGCGGACGTGACCTTGCGCGCGGCCAGGTCCTTCGCCACCGCGGCGAAGTCCTCGTAGGCCTTGTGGCGGTTGGCCTTGAGCGCGGCCTGGTGCCAGCGCGGGCCGTACTCGCCGCCGCCGCGGATGTTGGCGACCGCGTACACGCCGCCGCGCTCGAGCCAGCCGCGGCCGACGGTGCCCGAGTACGAGGGCGTGAGCGAGATCTCGAAGCCGCCGTACCCGTACAGCAGGGTCGGCGCGCTGCCGTCGAAGGCGAGGTCCCTGGGCCGGACCAGGAAGTACGGCACCTTCGTGCCGTCCTCGCTGGTGGCGAAGTGCTGCTCGACCACGTCCTTCGAGGCGTCGAAGAACGCCGGCATGGTCTTGAGCGTCTCCGGGGCGGCACCGCTGCCGGGCGTGGCCAGCATCAGCGTGGTCGGCGTGAGGTAGTTGGTGGTGGTGATCCAGACCGCGTCGCTTTCGTCGGGGTCGACCGCGTCGACGCTGGTGGTGCCCAACTCGGACGCGCCGATGTCCAGCGGCTCCGAGGCCCAGCCGCCGGCGCCGTGCCGGAACAGGAACAGCTTGTTCTTGACGTCGTCGAGCACGTTGAGCACCAGCTGCGACTTCGTCATCGTCGCGCCCGCCAGCGAAGTGGTGTCGGTGGGCTCGAACAGCACGTCGAAGTCGCGCTTGCCGGCCATGAAGTCGTCGAAGCGGGTGACGATGAACGAGCCGGCCTTGTAGGTCCTGCCGCCGACTTCCCACGGCTCGCGCAGCTCCAGGCCCAGCCATTCGCGCTGCACTGACTTCTGCGCCGAGTTGGGCACCTCGACCTTGGTCAGCTTGCCGTCCTTGCCGCGCAGGTAGAGCTCGTCGTTGTAGAAGGCGATCGCGCGCTGGACGAAGTCGCGCTCGAAGCCTGGGCTGTCGTCGTGGCCGGCGCCGATCGACATGTCGTCGGGCCTCCCCTCGTAGACGACCGTCGCCGACTCGAGCGGGGTGCCGCGCTTCCATTCCTTGACCACGCGCGGGTAGCCCGACTCGGTCATCGAGCCGGCGCCGAAGTCGGTGGCGACGTACACGGTGTCGCGGTCGATCCAGCCCAGCTCGCCCTTGGCCTCGGGCCGCTGGAAGCCGTCCTTCACCCATTGCCTGGTCGACAGGTCGAACTCGCGGGTGACGTCGGCGTCGGCGCCGCCGCGCGAGAGCGCGACCAGGCAGCGGGTGTAGTCGGGGCGCAGGCAGTCGGCGCCGTGCCAGACCCAGTTCTCCTGCTCGGCCTTGTTGAGCGCGTCGAGGTCGAGCAGCACTTCCCACTCCGGCTCGGGCTTGCGGTATTCCTCGAGCGTGGTGCGGCGCCACAGGCCGCGTTCGTGCTGCGCGTCCTGCCAGAAGTTGTAGTAGTAGTCGCCGCGCTTGCTGACGAACGGGATCTTGGCGTCGGAATCGAGGATGGCGAGGATGTCCGCCTCGAGCGCGTCGAAGCCCGGCGCGCCGGCGAGTTCGGCCTCGGTCCTGGCGTTGTGCTCGCGCACCCAGGCGAGCGGCTTCTCGCCGGTGACGTCCTCGAGCCACTGGTTGGGATCGGCGGCCTGCGCCGGCATGGCGTTCTCCTTGGGGGCGTCCTCGTCGGCCGCCTGCGCGGCGGGCGTGCCGGCCAGTCCGGCGGCGGCCGCGAGACCCGCGGCAAGGCAGACGTGCGACAGCTTCGGCATCGAATCCCCCGTCGATGTGGTGATGGTCGAAACCGGCAACGCTAGCACAGCGCCTGATTCCCGTAGGAGCGCCCCATGGGCGCGATCGCTTTCCCTGCGCGGGCT